>WOZH01000053.1 GCA_011620375.1 Acholeplasmataceae bacterium | reverse complement strand
TTACTCCATAGCGTAAAATATTTTGTGTAAATGAAAAACTGAATATAAATTAAAAGGGAATCTGTCTTTAGTATCATAGCGTTGTCAAAAAAACGAAACGATAAAATTATATATTGATTCAAAATGAAACGATAAAATAACATATAGTTGCAAATTGATACGTTAAGTATTATTATAGAATCAGAGGTGATTAACGTGAAGTTTAGTGAATCAAAAACAATAGAGCTAAAAGAGAAGTATGCAAAATCAATGTTAAAAACTGTTTCGGCATTTAGCAATTACCACGATGGAACCATTTACATTGGAATTAACGATAAAGGAGATGTCGTAGGATTTCCTAAGATTAACGAAGAGAAAATCGTTATTGAAAATACGATTAATACTACAATAACTCCTAAGCCTTTCTTTGACATGAATATTCTCGAAATAGAGGATAAGAGAATTTTGGAAATCATCGTTTATAAAGGGGATAATGGGCCTTATTATTATCAAAACGTAGCCTATATGAGAAACGATACATCAACAATCCCCGTTGACGGCAGCAATTTGACTAGACTTCTTTTAAATAGTAAAAACCTAACCTATGATCAATTAAAGGTTAATAAGATAGATTTAAGTTTTAATTATTTAGAAAATAAACTTAGCTCTATCCTTAATGTCAAAGAAGTCAATCAGGCAATCTTAACTACACTTGGTTTATATAATGACAACACTTATAATAATGGTGCCTTATTGCTTGCAGATAATGGAGGGCTCAATCAATCTTTTGTTGATATCGCAAGATTTAAATTAGATTCCAATACTTTTATGGATAGACAATGTTTTGAAAATCAATCGATATTACAATACTTCGACCGTATAATAAGTTATTTTGAATTACAATATCCCCCGTATCAAATCATCGATGGTGTTCGAAGAACGACTAAAGAACAAATTCCACTAATAGCTTTTCGAGAAGCTGTTACAAACGCTATCGTTCATAGAGATTATTTGTTGAATACAGGTGTGCAAATGGCTATGTTTGATAATAGAATTGAGATTGTTTCGCCAGGGGGGTTACCATCAGGTATGGATGAAGAGCAATATATTAAAGGATTAACTTCAATATCTAGAAATCCAAATGTTGCTAATGTGTTTTTTAGACTCAAATTAATCGAGCGATTTGGAACAGGAATAAAAAGAATTATTGATAGCTACGCTCAATACAAAATTCACCCTTCGTTTGAGATTAAACAATCACAAATTAGAGTTATTTTACCAGTAACAAACTTTGATTATAAAAAGTTAGATAAAAAAGAAGCAATTATGGCTTATTTACATGCTTATCCAAAATCATCAAGAAAAAGCATTGAAAATGCAATTCAAATCGATAAAAGTTCTTTGATAAGAAGACTTAATGGACTCGAGAAACTTGGCTATGTTCAGAAAAGTGGTAATGGACCAAGCACCTTGTATTTTTGTAAATAAAAGGATTTTAGAAAGGTATAATATAATGAAACACGCTAAATTCTATTATAATAACGCAAACGCACCAAAACCAAATCAGCCTAGTCATATTGGAGTTTCTGTAATTATTAAATGTGATAATAAAATTTTATTGGAACAAAGAACAAATAGCAATCAATAGGCTATCATCGGTGTTAGTTAAACATTGATGAAAACTTGATTTCATGTGCGATTCGCGGAGTTTTAGAATAAACTGGGTTCCAATTATCGATAGATCAGTTGCAGTTCCATAACATGTTTGATGATCCATCAAGCATAGCAAGTTATCCAGATAGTAACATTCTTCGTGTAATTACTGTTGTCTATCAAATTGAACTCTTAACTCTACCGTTGCTAAAAACAAGTATATAATCTAAAGAGTTAAAGTTTTTTTCAAAAGATGAGATTACACAGATAAAATTGGTTGAAACACATATTCCAATTGTCCAAGAATACTTCAATTTGTTCTAGCTAGGACTAAATAAGATATTTTCAACAGTTAATTTCGACAATACCTAGATTTTCAAAGAAAACTATTTACTAAGACATAATTCAGGGGAGCGTAATTGTATCAAAATAGGTAGTCTTGCGCATATAAAAAGCATAGGTTTGATACGATTTGAGTATTGGACCTTTTTCTTTTTTAAAAAAATTCTTATATTCCGTAAAATAAAAGGTTGCATTTGAATCGATTCCAAAATCCAATGTTGACAAATACAGTCAAAAATATAAAGTATTTAGGACTTCATCACAAAAGTTTACACAGCCATGTATCTTTCTATGTTAGATAATATTTTTTTTGCTGTGTCAATAATTTGATCAACCGTTTTTTGACCATCTTTTCTTTTTGGGTAATCGATCAGTTAATTCGCTCATTTGTCATGTCTCCTAAACTTAATGTAAACGGAAAAATAGAAAATTACAACAATTCATCTAGAAAAGATTGACAAAACGCAAAAAGTGGACTAAGATGAAACTAACATGAACATTTATTCATATTACATTTGAATTAAAGAAAGGAAAGAATATGGTTGGTAAAACGCTCGAAGAATTAAACATCGGCGACCAAGCATCTTTTACTAAGATGTTTACACAGGCTGACGTCAATCTATTTGCTGAAATATCGGGTGATTTAAATCCGGTACACATCGATGAGGAATATGCAAAAAAATCTATTTTTCATAAAAGAGTGGTCCATGGTGCACTCGTCGCATCCCTATTTTCGACAGTGCTTGGAACAAGTCTACCTGGTTGCGGTAGCATCTATTTAAATCAGGAATCAAAGTTTATAAAGCCAGTTTTTATTGACGATACCATCACGGCAACCGTGATTGTCAATGAAATCATTGCAGAGAGGAATAGAGTCGTTCTAGGAACAGTGGCAACTAATCAACATGGTGAGACAGTTGTCGTTGGACATGCAACGCTCATGCCAAGAAAATGAAACATGAATTGCTCCATAAAATGGTTGAAGAATTTTCAATACATGTAGTTAAACCAAGAGCAAGAGCAGTAGATGAAGAGGAACGTTTTCCAGTTGAAACAGTGAAAGACCTTGGACAATATGGTCTGCTAGGTATCCCTTTTTCACAAGCCTACGGTGGTGTTGGTGCAGATACCAAAGCCTATGTCGATGCTGTACTAACGCTCTCAAAATACTGTGCAACAACTGGTGTCATCGTAAGCGCACATACATCGCTTTGTGCGCATCCAATTAATCAGTTTGGTAATGAAGAACAGAAGCAAAAATATTTAGTCCCACTCTTAAAAGGTGAATTGCTCGGTGCCTTCGCTCTCACAGAACCGGGGGCTGGAACTGATGCCTCAAAACAACAAACCAAAGCCATAGATATGGGAACTTACTACGAACTGACTGGCAACAAGATTTTCATAACAAACGCAGGTTATGCTGATGTTTATGTGGTGTTTGCCATGACTGCACCAGAACTTGGGCTTAAAGGGATTAGCGCTTTTATTGTCGAGAAAGATATGGAAGGATTCAGTGTAGGTCCAAAGGAACAAAAGATGGGCATTCGTGGTTCTTCCACTTGTGAGCTCATCTTTCAAAAAGTCAAAATTCCAAAGGAGAACCTACTCGGACAACTCAATGGTGGATTCAAGATTGCAATGCAGACACTAGATGGGGGTAGAATTGGTATTGCTGCTCAAGCGCAGGGTATAGCGGAAGGCGCGTTTGAACGCGTCGTTGATTATGTGAAAACGCGCGTTCAATTTGGCAAACCAATTGCAGCCTTTCAAAATACGCAGTTTGTGATTGCAGAGATGAAAACGCAAATTGAAGCGGGTCGATTACTGCTTCATAAAGCCGCTCAGGATAAAGATACAAACAAAAGTTATACAGAATCCGCAGCGATGGCTAAACTCTTTTGTTCAAGGGTTGCTGTTGAAACCTCAGATCGGGCGATTCAGCTCATGGGAGGCTATGGATTCATTAGAGACTATGAGATTGAGCGATTCTATCGTGATGCAAAAATCACGGAAATCTATGAAGGAACCTCAGAGGTTCAAAAAATGGTCATTGCAGGGAAGGTGCTCCGATGAATATTATCGTACTGGTCAAGTTGGTACCTAACACAACTGAAATTAAGATTGATAAAGAGACCAACACACTGATTCGAACAGGTGTTAAGAGTATTATTAATCCCGACGATCTTGCAGGAGTTGAAGAGGCTCTCAAACTAAGAGAACGGTATGGTGGAACCGTCAAAACGCTCACCATGGGGCCAAGCCAAGCAGAAAACATGATTCGTGAACTCTATGCCCGTGGTGTCAATCATTGTTATTTGCTCTGTGATCGAAAGTTTGCAGGTTCTGATACATGGGCTACATCAACCATTATTTCTACATTTTTGAAGCAACTCGACTTTGATTTGATTATCGCTGGTTATCAAGCCATTGATGGTGATACTGCCCAGGTAGGCCCACAAATTGCAGAATTTCTTAATCTACCACAGATTACGCATGTTGAACAAATAATCTCAGCTTATAATGGAAATCTTATTGTTGAAAAAGCCTACGAAACAGAGCTACAAACACTGCGTGTTAAACTGCCGGCATTAATATCAACAATTAGCACTATGAATAGACCTCGCTATATGAATGCTTGGGATATATGGACATGTTTTGACAAACCATTCGATACGGTGACTTGCGATGATATAAATCTCGATCCGAAATTGGTTGGTCTCAATGGTTCACCGACTCGCGTAAAGAAGACCTATACCAAGCAACTCATGCAAAAGAGTCCAAAAGAAGCGCTGGAACCTGAAGTTGCAGCAAAGAAAATTGCGAGATTAATCTATCCCTATATGGAGGTTAAGTCATGAGAACAATTGCCATTTTTGTTGAACAACACAACGATAAAATAACTTCCGTAGGACTAGAACTGCTTTCTGAAGTTAGACGATTGCTTGCGAATCAGGTGCGAATTGTTGCTATCTATCTCGGAAGTAAAATTGTCAATGAAGATTTAGCAGCTATTGCTTCATGTGGATCGGATGAGACTATCACGCTAACGTTACCAATGCTAAAGGATTATGACACAGCAATCTATGCTGATGCGCTTTATAAAATTGTAAGTGTTAATGACTTTGATGTTCTCTTACTGGGATCTACCCTTCAGGGAAGAGATTTAGGTCCGAGGCTATCAGCCAGGTTAAATACCGGGTTGACCGCGGATGCAACGATTCTTGATTTTGAAGTAGAGACAGAGCACTTATCACTGCTAGCAACGAGACCGGCGCTAGGTGGTAATCTGTTCGCAACTATCATTTGTCCGCATACGAAACCTCAAATGGCAACCATTCGTCCTGGGGTCTTCGCTATAGAAAATTTCAACGGTCATCAAACGAAGAGAATCACCTTTGATTATATTCCAAATGTAGAATCAAGGGTTGAGATTCTCTCTAGGAAACCGCTTGAAACGCGACATGTTGATCTTACAAAAGCTAAGCTGGTCATTGCAGGCGGAAGAGGCGTAGCCACCCAGTTTGAAACACTGAAAGAAATTGCTGACTTAACTGGTGGTGAAGTGGCTTGTTCGCGTGCTGTTGTCGATGCAAACCTCCAGCCAAAAGAGCGTCAAGTAGGTCAAACTGGGGTCACCATTCGACCGAGTGTTTATGTTGCTTTTGGCATTAGCGGAGCGATTCAACATATTGCTGGTATGGATAAGTCTGAAATGATTATTGCAATTAATACCGACCCAAATGCATTGATCTTTGATATTGCCGATATCTCAATTATTGCCGATGCAAATCGGGTCCTACCTTTGTTACAAGCAGAAATTGAAACCATTCAAAAAACACATTAATAAATCGTTTTAGACAAAGCAGGATCATCAGTGATTCTGCTTTCTCTATATATTTATAAACGCTTAACCTTAAGAGGATAAAAATGCGTAAAGGGTCGTAGATGGCAATATTCTATTGAACTGGTATCGTAAAAGTAGACACCTAAAACGCTATTGAATATATTATAAAATCCAAATATGCCGCATTACCTTTCATTAGCTATAGTGCTATAATACTTTTAAATATGATTATCCTTGGAGGCGAAATAAAAAAAAGTTATCGTTTTTAATCTTATTTTTTGTGTTATTATTATGCAATTCAGAATAAGTATTAATGCATCTCAAAATTCATCTAATAGCGAACAGTTTTTTAGATAACTGAACAAGTTAATAATAAGGTAAAATTCACTAAAATAAGCAATACTAAAGAATCAAAAGGTAATACAAAATCTTATGGATTCGAATATCTTGAAATTTCACTTAGATATGAATTAAATAATTGGCAAATTAAAGATTGAGATGAAATAATTATGTATGAAGAATTGATCAAAGGTGAATATAGTCCTGAACAATCTGATGAAATGATGATTAAATCAGTTGCAAATCCTGGTGAATATGATGATCCAGACGGATATTTATCAATTAGAACGGTTGTTTCTAGTGATGGATATAATTCTTTTGGAGATAAAAGTTATATTGTTACTATAACTGTAAAGTATGCAGGTAACTATGGTAATAGTTATCAAACTCCAACTTTTAGTATAAGGGGTGAGGATAGGCTAGTAATTGGTCACGGATCAGGAGCATACTATCATTCTGAAAGGACAAGCATTGTGGATGGGTATTATCAATTTTATAGTAAGAAACCAGTTGCTTTGAGAGCTTACGTAACCACTTGGAGTGTTACACAAGGATTCTTGAAATATACGGATTTCTTAGACACAAAAATAAATCTTGCAAATAAATTAAATGTTAACAAACACTTTACAGGGGGATAAAGAATGTATGGCAAATTATCCGATTTCTTTAACCTCAAATACTAGTTTAAACGCAGTTTACATCCATAATGACCGGCTATTTGGAGGTAAATTATCAATTTCAGCTGGAGCATATGGGTTTTCATTGAGTATTAGTGGTGCTCATACTGATTATTCAATGACACCGATTTCGTTGTCAGCATGGGGGATTAGTTATGAACAAACTTTTAATTGTTTTTAGAATTTTGACTGTACTAACTTCAATTGTTTTTATTGGATATTTTATAGGTTCCTTTAGTAATCCCACCCATCTAGAAGAGGGATTAAATTATTTATATGCAAGTATAGCTCTATATTTAATTACAAACGCTATTGATAAATTATTTAAAAAAAATGATCTATAATTTACGATTTCGTCAAGCATCAGATATTAGTGCTATATAAATAGGATACCACTTATAGGATTGCTCTAGGTGGTATTTTTCGATGCGGAATTTAAATTGTGTTGAGTATCCCATTTTTCATAGTATAGCAAGAAATTGTTATGAAAAAATTATTAATTCTATTACTAAATCTAATATTAATGATGACATTAAGTGGGTGTGGTAAAGATAATAGTTTATATAAGCAATCTTATGAAGTCAATATTAATGATTTCACTGAAGAGGAATTGATGAACGTAGAAGAAGGTACATATTCTGATTACTTTGTATTTTATAATCATGAAGAAGTTTCAAACTGGATTAGCACTCATCCTGAATGGGGAGATTATCAGCTCGTTGATGCAATGGAAAATTACGATGAGATCTATTTTGAAAACAGTATACTAGTTGTGATTTATGCTACATGGAGAGCATATAGTCGAGATTTTTTCATCAAAAATCAAACATTCAATGATGGTTTGTTACATTTAGATATTCAGTATTATATTCCTTGGTATGCTTTTGGTGATTCATGGGCAACTGTATATGGTTTTCTGGTTGAATTGCAGTATGAAAATGTCGATCCAATCGAAGTTGAAATATCATATGTTGAAAGGTAGATTTAATTGTTTTAGGCAAATGCAACAGTTCTTTGGATGGACTGTGAGGGTATTTGGGAGTTAAGTCAACCGGGGGACATGTGTTGAATAATTCTCAAACTTCCGAACTTGAAGAAATACTTAGAAAACGAAATGATTTTGTACACCATTTTTTAAGGAAAACGATTTTGAAGAACAAGTTTTTAATTATCTATTCATGATTAATCGCAAAAGATACTTAAGTAACTTTCTAAGTCAGGCAAAAAAATACAATTCTTTTCTAGTATACCGGATTGATCAATTACAACAGGAGTATGACGAAATTGAGTAGACTAACCAGAATTTCTCTTACGAATGAGAAGTATTTAATATTACTGGCACTTCAATTTCTATTTTTAACTCAAACTATTCTTTCTTAATTGAAAACATTTTAAGGAACGACAATCAACAATTATATAATTGGCATAACCTTGTCGACGAAAATAAAATGAAAAGAATTTAGGGTGCAATAAATAAAACTATTACAGCAACCCAAGGAGAGGAAATAATTAAGTTATTTATGGAAATTATTATAATCAAAAATCGTATTATTCACAGTTATAGAAGTACGAGCAAAGATAAGGACCAAGTATTGGCAACAAAGAATCCTGATAATCAGGTTCAATATGAAATTAAAGAAGAACATCTTATAAATTTTATAAAACTAAACGACAAGTTGAGTGATATATTGAACGATTTAAGAAGATTTTAGAAAAACTGAAGTGGAATTCACGAAATTTAGTTAAGTAATAAAAATTAAGATTTAACAGTTTGAATATGATTCAAGATAAGGCAATGCATCGATGCCAACATAGGTTGATATTTGGAATAAGAATAAAGAGAATATACCTTTATAAAGCGAAAAAGTGAATTAGATGTCAAACATGTTCACACCTATTGACTTGCCTTACCAAAAGCGTATAATATAGTTGACATTTAGGTGTCACAGGAGGTATCGTCGTATGCAGATCATGGGGAAAGATGGCAGAGGAAAGCATTTGAAGAAGAACCAGTTGGTCATGGCGAAGGCACGCGGCAAAAAGATTGTTAGAAATCAAATTGCTAGAGAGAACAAAAATGCTAAGTAGTTAGCATTTTTTCTTTATATTTTCTATGTCCTGCTTAGTATGATGTTAGTATAGGAAGTAGACAAGTTAAAAGTAGAGCGTTCATGATTGAATAAAACAAAACAGGTTTACCTACTTAAAACGTATAAAAAGTTACAATGAATCCAAAAATCACTGAGAAAACGCTACCTAAATTGTATTGTTGAGATGTAGGATAAAATGATGGTGATATAATGTCTACGTACATATCAAATCATCCATTTATTTGAGGTTATTTCATGCAAAAAAAGCTTCACCAACTTTTTTGGCCAATCTTCATTGAATTATTTTTCTTTGCACTTATGGGAACAGCCGATACGCTTATGCTATCAAACTATTCGGATTATGCTTCAGCAGCTGTCGGTAATGCCAATACCATTTTAGGTATGTTTATGGTCATGATTAATATCGTCGTAAGCGGTGTTGCTGTTGTCATGTCACAATACTTGGGAGCAAAGCATGAAACTTCGGCAAAAAAGACACTGGGAACGAGTCTAATCTTAAATGTTTTGATTGGTATGATGCTTGGCTTATTGCTCTTTTTCTTAACTAAACCTCTTCTTCAGATGGTTAATACAGAAATTGAACTTTTTGAATATTCACGAATCTATATGAAGTGGTTATCCTTATCGGTGATTGCAGTCGCATTCTCAAATACGGTTGCTGCGGCGCTTAGAACCTATGGAAAACCTGGCATTGTTACCTATGTTGTCATTAGTGCAAACATCTTTAATGTCATTGGGAACTATGTCTTAATCTATGGAAAGTTAGGACTACCTGCACTTGGTGTTGAGGGAGCTGCG
>WOZH01000005.1 GCA_011620375.1 Acholeplasmataceae bacterium | reverse complement strand
ATACATAGGAGGTTTTATCATGGAAAACACATTTGATCAAAATAAATATAAAGGATTAATGAATTTCTTTCACACGATACTAAAGATATTTGTGATTGTCTTATATATTGTATTGGGCATGATGACCGTAGGGTTTATTGTCGTCTTATTCATCCCTAGAGGATTATTGGATGTCGATCTCGCGGTTTTGAGTGGATTTAATGAGCGATTCACTAATTTTATGGAAGAAATGGATCCTAATTACTTTGTAGGAACTATAAATGTTAAAAGAAGTTTACTAGCCATTTTGTTTCGGGGAATATTAAATATAGGTTTCTTACAGTTTTTGATGATCAATTTAAAAACATTAATCAAAAACGTTAAAGATCATCAGATTTTTGAAAAAGATAATGCCACGATATTGAAGGTATTAGGTTTCGGGTTTTTAATAGCGAGTTTCGTTTTACCAATATTTAGAAATGTATCATTACGTGTTGTAACTAATATGCTGGGTGTATTTGAAAATACGACAAGACTATTTGCAATCCAGTGGACACATGTATTTATGGGCTTAGTAATACTGATTCTAGCGTACGTATTTAGTTATGGCTCATACTTACAGGAAGAACATGATTTAACCGTATAATGGCAATCATTACGAGATTAGATCGCGTCATGGCAGATCGAAAGATAACGCTTAATGAACTTGCAGATCAAGTGGGCATTAGTTTAGCTAATCTTTCAAATTTAAAAACAGGTAAAGTAAAAGCCATTCGTTTTTCTACGCTAGAAAAAATATGTGATGTGTTAGAGTGTCAACCTGGCGATATTTTAGAGTATCAGGAAAAAAAAGCGATCTCCCGAATTTAGTAACAAAAAGAGTAGATAGAGCTTGTTTCCGATAATCCATCGGAGCGAGCTCTTTTATTTCTTCTTGTAATCTTTCTTCATTGGATGGGTTATATACTGATCTACAATAGATATCCAGATATCATGATGCTATTATAAAAATAGGATAAGTTAAAAGTAGAGAGTTTTCATGATAAGATAAAGTTAGTCAAGGATGACAATCTACATGGCAAAGCAATACGATGAAGCATTCAAAAAGAGTGCACTTGAATACCGAAGAAATCATCAAGATCTAAGCGTTGCAGCGGTGTGTAATTTCCGCCACATGCAATACTGAAATCGAAGCGTCTTACTACCCAATTAGGTTTGAGAGTTGTGTGATTTCCGCCACGTGCTATCAATGAAACTTTATATTTTAATACTTTAAACCGTTTGACTAAGTTTACAAATCTTGTATAATTAAAGGTGGTGCTTTAATTATTTTTTTATTTCAGGAGGAACAAATGAAACGAGATCCCCAAGCATATATGATTAGACGTGACCACAGAACCACTATCGCTGATCTTTTAAGCGATGAAACGATTTTTTCATTAGCAAATGGTACGTTGGGAACACGGGGACATTTTGCTGAAGGTTATGGTGATGATACCTTTCCAATTACATTAATTAACGGCATATATAATACATATCCATATAGATATGAAGAAAACTATAATGGATTTCCACAAGTCGGACAAACGATTGTGACATTGCCAGATGCATCTTTCATGCGTCTGATCACCAATGATGGACCGATTGATTTAAAACAAGCCAAATTAGTAGATCTTAAGCGATCACTTGATATGAAACACGGATTTTCAACTAGAGTAGCAACATATTTAACTAAAAAAGGGCATACGTTTATTATCACAGAAAGAAAATTAGTTACTTCAAATCGATTAAGTATTATTATGGCACTTTCAATCGAATCACCAAATTATCATGGATTCCTGAAGATTGAATCCTATTTAAGAATGCCAACAGTTAAATATGTAACAAATATAGACCCAAGATTGCCTAATGTTCGTAGAAATTTAGAGGTAAGAGATATTCGAGTTGAAGGTAAAGTAGCATTTTTAAAAGTACAAACAACGAATAGTCACCAGCGAATCAATGTATCAATGGTACATGATATTCCCGTTGATTACCGTTATGAAGAAGACGCTATCGTTGGTGTCATAGAAACAACTCTCAAGCCAAATAAACCATTCAATATCACTAAATATACACTATATACATCCTCTTTTTTACAACGATATCCTGAGCGAAAATTAGAAAAAATTACTGATTTTGTGTATCCTTTTGAAGATTATGTAAAAGAAGAAACGACGGCCCGTATCGCTTTTTGGCAACGATCCGCCATTGTATTAAGTGATAAAACACTTGAAAAAGCGCTTCACTACAATGTCTATCAATTGAATTTAAATGCTGGTAAGCATCAAATGACGCATATCGCTGCTAAAGGTGTTTCTGGCACGGGTTATGAAGGACATTATTTTTGGGATGCAGAAATATATATGTTGCCTTATTTCATATTAACAAATCCTCATCGAGCAAAAAAGATTATAATGTATCGCTATTTAACGTTGGATGCCTCAAGAAGAGAAGCAAGACTCTTAGGAATTAAACATGGTGCTAAAATTGCATGGCGTACGATAAACGGTTCAGAAGCATCACCATATTTTTTAGCAGGTGCTGCACAAATTCACATCAACAGTGATGTCGCTCATGCGTTTATTAATTACTATTATGCGACTAATGACACGCAATTCATGAAGGACTTTGGATTGCCAGTGATTTTAGAAACAGCCAGGTTTTTACTTGAGTGGGGGACATTTGATGATAAGGGGCATTTTCATTTATATAATGTGACAGGGCCAGATGAATATAAGACATTAGTCAATGATAATTACTATACAAATCGTATGGCTAAACATCATTTTGAATTTATTGTTGATTATGCTCACCATCATGCCAACGACATAAAAAGGTCAATGGATCAGATTGATATGGATGATGAAGAATTGGCTAACATGGCGTTAGCAGCACAAAACATGACACTGCCATTGGATCAAGATTTAGGCATTATTAAACAAGATGATTCATTCATCTGCAAAAAAAATTTGCAGCTGGAATCCTTAACACCGGAAGAGTTACCATTACTGTTAAGCAAACATCCACTTGAGATTTATCGCATGCAAATTTCGAAACAAGCCGATGCGATTCTTTCTCCTGTTTTATTAGGTGACCGCTCATCAAGCGTACTACAAAACACATTTGATTATTACATTCAGAGGACGACTCACGATTCTTCTTTATCGCGTGCAGCATTTGGGATTGCTGCTTATATGCTGGGTAACCACACATTTGGCTTTGATTACTTAAAACATGTAACTGATCTTGATTTTGGTGATAGCCATAATCGGACACAACACGGCCTTCATGTTGCTAATCTAGGGGGCAGCTACCTCATGATTATTTATGGTCTATTCGGTTTAAGGTTTGGTAAACGACTCATATTGAATCCTGTTTATCAAAATGAACTTGCATATGTAAAAACAAGAATCATTTATCAAGGGACATTGATATGGCTCATATTAACAAAAGATCATTTTATTGTTAAAGTTAATCGTGAGATTGAAATGATGATTGCTGATAAATTAGAAAATATACAGGGTGAAAGAACCTTTGCACTACAACACTGAACCACGATTGAATCGTGGTTTTCTTTTGCAAAGAAAAAAGGATGAGAGTGCAGACTCATCCTTAATGTATAGAAAGATGATACAATTATTTCATCATATGGTGAATATGATGAATAGATAAATCAAGCGCGGTTAATACATCATCAAAACTACCTTCATAATCTTTATCTTCGATTTCTATGACCATGCCTTCATCATAACCAGAAGATGCGACATTTTTTAAAAACGATTTCCAATCAATCGAACCTTTTCCTGGAATTTTAGGTGTCATATATTCGAGCGGATAAGCAAAGATACCAACGTTATCTAATTGCTCTAAGTCAACCAATGTATCCTTGATATGTATGTGATGAATTCGATCTTTAAATTCATGTAGTGGTTTAATGTAATCCATACCTTGAAAATTTAAGTGGGATGGATCATAGGATAATCCAAAATATGGTGAAGGAATAGCGTCAAACATGGCTTTCCATATTTTAGGAGAACTGGCTAAATTGACACCACCAGGCCATTCATCTGTCGTAAAATACATAGGGCAGTTTTCAATACCAACCCATACGTTCAGTGATTCAGCATGTGCGATGATTGCAGGCCATACGTTTTCAAATAATTTTAAATTTTCTTCAACAGTTTTTGATTTATCTTTGCCAATGAATGTTGACACACGATTAACACCGAGGATATGTGCAAAGGTAATGACTTTTTTAATGTGATTGATAGCCACTTCGCTTTTTTCTTGATCTGGGTCTAAAGGGTTAGGGTAATACCCTAATGCAACAATCTCAACATCTTTTTGTTTCGCATAATCTAAAACATGATTAATATATGCTGGATCATGATTTTCAACATCTAAATGCGATACACCGGCATAACGTCGTTCTGATTGACCTTGTGGCCAAACACAAAGCTCGACGGATTGATAGCCTTTATCATGACAGATGTCAATCACTTCTTCAAATGTTTGATTAGGAAGGATGGCACTGTGCAAGCCAATTTTAAACTTACGCATCAATCTTTACCCACTTTCTTGATTTTGCTGATTCATAAATCTTTTCATCAAGAATCATCATCCTTAAGCCGTCTTTAAATTGAGCAACGAGCGGTGTATAGGTATGATCTTCAGCTGCATGATAGATTTGTTTAAACGCCTGTTTGAAGGCATCAGGGAAACCTTCGATATGACCGGATGGATAATCGATTTGATCTTTCACTTCAGACATCATTTGTGCATCTTTTGGAATGATGACATTACCTTCATCTCGATGGCCTACTAACACATGTTCTAAGTCTTCTAAATGCCATGTCACTGAATGTTTTGTGCCAGATAATAAAACATTGATGCTATTTTTCTTGCCAGCAACCATTTGACTGATGTAAACATTGCCTAAAGCACCTTTGTTGGTTCTAAACGTAACAACGGCTATATCTTCTGTATCAATCGCTATATCATCATATGTCATGTCAGCAGTTGCTTTTGCGAATGTTTCGAGAGGCTTGGTTGCTTTTTTTCTTGTCTCATATGCGGTTTTAAATTCAGCTAGCACTTCCGTAATTTGATGACCGGTCATATATTCAACCAAATCTAACCAATGACTACCGATATCAGCAACCGCTCTTGTCTTCCCAGATGTTTTTGATAACAAACGCCAAGAGTAATCTGTTTGATAGAACAACCAGTCTTGGACATACATACCTTGCATCGAGAAGATATCTCCATAACTTCCTTTTTCAATTTCTTTTTTAATATATGTGCATGCGGGATATAAACGATTGTGGAAATTGATGGCCGCAACAACACCTTTAGTTTCAGCTAGTTCAACCAATGCTTTGGCTTCTGCCACAGAAACGGTCATTGGCTTTTCCAATACGACATTGATGTTTCTTTCGATGGCATATTTAGCAATTGGATAATGTGTATTATTTGGTGTACAAATATGGATGAAGTCGAGATCGAGTTCATCGATCATTTGTTTGTAGTCTTCATAATAATTGGGTATAGCATATTTTTCAGCTTTTTCTTTTAGAGCCACCTGATCAGAGATTGCGACAACCTCAACATTGCCCAGCCTTCTTAATGCCTCTATGTGAGCCACACCAATAAATCCTACCCCAATAACGGCTGCTTTAAATTTTTTCATGTTTTTGCCTCTTTTCATGTAATCGATTACACAAATATTGTAATACAAATAGAAGAAAAAGGCAAGAGTATTTAAAAATAATTAAAAAAGCCGTTTTTTGATATTGACAAAACGCTTTCATGTGTTATAATTTATGTGTAATCGATTACATGAACTGGGGTAATATATTGACAATAAAGGATATTGCAAGGCTTGCTGAGACGTCTGTTGCTACGGTATCAAGGGTTTTAAATGGTGATCCTAAGGTGGCACCAAGCACAAGAGAAAAAGTCTTAGCCGCTGTCAAAGAGAATAATTATGTACTTAATGTTAATAGTCGCACCATGCGCACGAAAAAGAGTCAAAAAATCTTGGTTTTGATTCCGACTATCGTAAACTCGTTTTATTCAAAAATCTTGCAAGGTATTGAGGCGCGTGCAGAAGAAAACGGGTATGATGTCTTAATTGCGATTTCCAATTTGGAGGAAGCACGTGAGCAGAAGTATCTTGATATGTTGCGAACGAAACAAGTCGATGGTGTGATAAGTTTATTTAGTTTGCTACCGGTTGATGATATCAATCAATTGGCGAGTAAATATCCTTTTGTTCAAGCATGTGAACCTCTAATTGGATCTCACACCTCAAGTGTTACGGTTGATAATCGACAAGCGATATATGATGTGACGAGTGAATTCATTAAAAATGGACACAAGCGGATTGCGATGATTTCTGGTGATTATTACAAATATTCTGAATTGAATCGTGAAAGAGGATATCGCGATGCATTAGAAGATCATCAGATTCCTTATGATTCATCATTAATCATCAAAACGTTTTATCGTTATCATGATGGTTCTAATGCCTTAAAACAATTATTAACTTTAAAAAATCCACCAACTGCCGTCATTTGTGTTTCAGATTCACTGGCTATTGGCGCTGTCAATGAAGTGATTGCACAGGGAAAAACACCCGGAAAAGATATTGCAATCATCGGATTTGATAATACATCGATCACATCGAATTTCGTGCCATCTATTTCAACGATTGCACAGCCAAGATTCGATCTAGGAATTAACGCTTTTGATCTTTTGCTAGAAAAACTTGTTAGTTTAGATAGTCAAATTAAAAAAGTGATATTGCCTTATGAAATTATTCATAGGCAATCTACAAAAAGGTAATTACTATTTCAAATAGTAAAATATAGGAGGAAAATATGAAAAAAATTGCAGCTTTATTTTTTGCACTAGCTCTAGGGCTAAGTCTAGTAGCATGTCAAAGCGATTCAACAATGATCGCTGTTCTCATTCCTGGTGCTGACCATGGATTCACAGGTGAAAGTGTTAGCCATGCGATTGCGGGAACAGAAAGACTTGCAACTGAAAATGGATTTGATTATAAAGTTTTAACATCATCAACTGTTGTTGAACAATCAAATCAGATTGATCAAGTGATCAGTGAAGGCGCTGATGTCATCGTTTTATGGCCACACAATGGTGACGAATTAAAATCAGCTGCACAAGCAATTCTTGATGCAGACATTCCACTCATCATTTATGACCGACTCATCAGTGATTTCGATGAAACAGCAGAAGTGTTAGGTGACAATGTGACTATTGGTGAAGAAACGGGAACATACTTCAATGATTATTTTGCTACAGAATTGGCAGCTGGTGAAGTTCATATTCTTGAGTTCAAAGGTGATAATTCATCCGTTCCTACACAACGACATGATGGCTTTATGACAACTGCGGATGCAAATTTTGTCATCGATCAAGATTTCGTTACGAACTGGAGCAGATCAACTGCACAAGAACAAATGGAAACATTCTTGACATCTGGTACACAAACTCAAATCGAACAAGTTCAAGCCATCTTTACACATGATGCTGAAGTTCAATTAGGCGTTCTTGCTGCATTAGAAGGTTACACAGGTTCTTATGCAATTAATGTTAAATTAGTTAGTGGTGTATCAGCACCAAGAGAATTGCTAACACAATTTGATCATTATAAAACTTTAGGGTTTGATTCGGTAACATTCAGTTTCTCACCAGCAATGGTTGTTGATGCTATTCAATATGGTATTGATATTCTTAATGGAGAAACAGTTACTGGACAACATCTAATCCCTACTGAAATGGTAGATAACAGTAACTACGAAGCATTTATGCAAGGTGATGTTTACACTTATCGTTATTCATTAGAAGACTAATAAATTAACGAGGATTGATTAAAGATGATAGCCGGTTAAGGCGACTTAGCCGGCTACATTTAATTCTTTAGAAAACGGATGTGTGATCGATTATGAAAGTGGAATTTCGAAACATCTATAAAAATTTTGGTGCTGTTCCAGCTCTTGATAATGTTTCATTTTCAGTACCTGAAGCTAAAATTTTAGGGCTTTTAGGTGAAAATGGTGCTGGTAAATCAACATTAATGAATATTTTAGGTGGTGTGTTACCACCGACATCAGGTGAAATTATCATTGATGGTAAGACATATTCGCATCTTTCCACAAGAGAAGCCACTGATTTAGGCATCAGTTTTATACACCAAGAATTAAATCTTGTCAATGATTTACGCGTCTATGAAAACCTGTTTTTAAACCATGAATTAACAAAGTATGGTTTGTTAAACAAAAAAGAAATGATTGAACGTTCTAAAGAAGTATTTGAACGAATGAATGTGAACATTGATCCAGAAGCATTTGTAAGGACGCTCGATACGTCAAGGAAACAGATTATCGAAATCGCAAAAGCAGTGCTATTTGAATCAAAACTAATTATTTTTGATGAACCAACAACCGCATTAACTAACAAAGAAATTGATATCTTGTTTGGGATCATGCGTGATTTTAGAAAAAACGGGTTAGGTAGCATTTATATTTCACATAAAATGCCGGAATTATTTGAAATTTGTGACGACTATGTCGTTTTAAGAGATGGGAAATTCATCGATTCAGGTCAATTTAAGGATATTAATGAACAGATTGCAACAGAATTGCTTGTTGGTAAAAAATTGGCTCATGAAGCGGTCGACTATAATGAAGAACATATTGGAGATCATGTATTCGAAGTTGAAGGATTAACGCTGGAACCCTTTTTTAAAGATGTAAGTTTTACATTAAGAAAAGGGGAAGTGTTGGGTATAACGGGATTATTTGGCGATGGTCGCGGTGAATTATCTGAAACCCTTTTTGGCGTTCGCAAGGCGCAGCATGGTACCATTACATTAAATGATAAAAAACTGACGATGAAGTCGATTCGCTCAGTGATGAGATCAGGCATTTCAATGGTACCGAGAGATCGTAAAGAGCGATCGATTATTCCCGACTTGACGATATCAGATAATTTATCAATGGCGTATTTTACAGCTAAACATAGAAAACCACTAGTCAATAGAAAAGAAGAATTAAGAAGGTTCAAAAAAAACCAAGATGTTACGAATATAAAAGTAGGTTCTCCACTAGATAAAATTACCTCATTATCAGGTGGTAATCAGCAAAAAGTAATTTTTTCTAGATGGTTTGAACTAGATAGTGATGTCTACATTTTAGATAACCCCACACAAGGTATTGATGTCGGTGCTAAGAATGAAGTCTATCATTTGATTCACAACTTAAGTCTTCAGGGCAAATCAATTATCGTCTTTACATCGGAGTATACTGAACTACATAAAATAGCAAACAACGTGATCGTGATGTATCGTGGTGAAATTAATAAAAAATTGAACCATGAAGAACTGGATGAATTGAATGTGATGTATTATGCGACGGGATCTAATTTAAAGGAGAACAAAAATGAAAAAAATCGATAAAGCACTTGTGCTTGACAAATCAAAAGTTATCATAAAAAATGTTGTTGTTAATCATAATTATTTGTTCTCACTTATTGCCCTATTACTCATTGGCGCTATTGCAAGTCCGAACTTTTTAAGCGCTGCAAACCTGATTCAACTTGTTAGAGCTTCAGCAATTATCGGTATTATTGCACTGGGCATGTCTCTTGTCATTATCTCCGGTAATATTGATCTATCCGTAGGATCAATACTTGGCTTAACTGCGACCATCAGTGTGATGGTTTACAATGGGACAGGCAATATGCTTGTGACGCTACTTTTTGCACTAGCATTAGGTGGTGTTTTGGGATTAATTAACGGGTTTTTTATAGGAAAAACACACGTTGCAGCTTTTATTGTTACGCTAGCGACGTTGGCTGCTTATCGATCATTAACCGTTCAAATTGGTAGTGGTGGGCCATTATTAATCAATAATGATTTCTATTATGCGGGTTTAAGAAATATAGGTTATGGTGTGTTTTTAGGGATTCCATGGGTTGTTTGGATTTTCGTTCTTGTAACATTGCTTGTTTGGGCAATCATGACAAAAACTAAATTTGGCCGTTATGTGTATGCGATAGGTTCAAATGAAAAAGCAGCAAAACTTGCAGGTATTAAAGTCGATTCTGTTAAAGTATTGATCTTCACAATTGCTGGGACCTTGACCGGGTTAGCCGCTTTCCTATATATGGCAAGATTTGGTTCGGTTGACACAGCCACAGCTGGTCGAGGATTTGAATTAGATGTCATTGCTGCTGTAGCGATTGGCGGTGCATCCATGGCTGGAGGTAAAGGATTCATTCAAGGATCATTCTTTGGCGCTATCATCCTTTATTCAATTAATGCAATTCTCAATGCATTTGGTGTATCAGCACTGTTGACAGATTTAATTAAGGGTGTTTTAATCCTTGGTGCGGTCTTAGTTCAACGGTCGCTAAATCGACAAAAAGAAGCGTAAAAAAATGGCGATCCAAACGATCGCCTTTTTTTACCAATAAATCTTTCTTAAGCATTTAGTTGCGTATTCATCATCATTATCAATTTCAATAATACACATCAAGTATTCTAACGTTTTTGTTTCGTTAGATTTTTCGGTTTCCTCTACTTTGTAAAGTGATTGTAACCGTTGATCAATTGCTTTTTTTAAAGCAGCAAGTTTCTTTTCAGCAGTATCCATTATTATTTTTATACAAATTAATGTATACGCTCCTTTCACCTTTTATGTCTAACCTCATTATATAACATCATGAACAATTATTGAAATCACATGAACTGTGAAACCGACTTTTTTGACAAATACAACATGAGATGGTTTATAATAATAATAGTACTGAGATATGGAGAGATTATAATGAATGTAAAGTTACCATCAAAAAATTATGCGACAATTGAATATTTTGACCAGAAAAAACGCGATGTATTATTAATATTACCAGGTGGAGGTTATGCATTTGCATCACCTAGAGAAGCGCAACCCGTTGCTGATGCATTTTCTGATTTAGGGCTTCATACGTGTGTTTACCAATATCGTGAAACAATACTGCTGTATCCTGAAATCCATAAAGAAGGTTTACTTTTATTGCAAGCTCTTAAAAGTGATCCATTGATTAATAACATCCACATCATTGGTTTTTCTGCTGGTGGTCATCTAGCGCTGATGTTGCTTGAGAAATATCATGATTATTTTGCATCGGGTATATTGTGCTATGCTGTTGTTTCTGTTCGTCAAAGTATTCAACATATCGATAGCTTAAAGCGTTTATTGGGTGAAACATACCAAGAAGACATCATAAGTGAAGTGTCTTTGGAAATGCATGTACATGATAAAATACCACCAATTTTCATATTCCACACCGTAGATGATGCGGTTGTTCCCGTGGGTAATGCACTGGTTTTAGTCGATGCGCTCCATGAACATCAAGTGCCTGTTGAGGCGCATCTTTTTCCAAAAGGAAGACATGGCATATCAGTGGCTACGGCTGAAGTAGCATTTACTGAAAATACGGTAGAAGCGTTTTTGAATGAATATGGATATTTACATGAATGGGTGAATTTGGCAAGATTGTTTTTGCAACGGCATATGTCATGATTAATATTTTAATGAGTAGAAGTCATTTGATTCATCCCAAAATTAAACCCGCTTTAGAAACATATATTAAACCAGGCATGAAAGTTACAGCAATCTGTTTGTCGTTTTTCGATTCACAATATCCAACGAAAGAACGCTATGATTTAGATTATCAAAAAGATGGTCAATATTATGTTAAGATTGTTGAACAATTAATACCGTTTGGCATTCCAGAAAAAGACATCACGTGGGTCCATTATTTTGATGATGATCAAGCGGATTCAATCCATAAAATAGCAACCGCGGACATTCTATTTTTTCCAGGTGGCGCACCGGAAAGATTGATGGATCGTATCCATGAAAAAGGATTGTATGACGTCATCAACAAACACCAAAAGATTTATATTGGGGTATCTGCTGGTGCCATGATTCAATTGAAACATTATCACATTTCACCGGATGCGGACTACCCATCGTTTTCTTATCAAGAAGGACTAGATTTATTAACCGGGTTTTTCGTGGAAGTGCACTATCGCAGAAAGAAAAAACAAAAAAGCAGCATGCGACGTGTGTTTAGGGCGTATAAACAACCGCTATATACGATTCCGGATGATGGCTGTTTGATCGTCGATCATGATAAGATTAAGGTCATCAATACCGCAAAATTATACTATGAAAAACAAGGCGTTGTGAGATGAAAAAGTTCTTGATTATCTACGGTATAGCGAGTGTTGCGCTATTGTCCATCGTTATCTTGTTATCACTACAATTGCATATACAAAGTAGAACGATAGCTGTCTTCGGTGAAATTGCTAATCGTGCACATGAAACAGAAAACTTTGATCAGTTTATTGCATATCAATCTTTGGGTTATCGTTTGGAAGCATCGGTAGATTTAGTCGATGCTGACATATTTGTTTATCAAGCAATCGGTGAACAAGATGAAACCCGTATGAATCAACTGGTTGTGATTGTGAATGATAAGGGCACATTTCAACATGCAACGAATATTAATGATACTTATGATTCATCAAATATTCGAATCGTTGATGAACTCACAGAGATGACGATTGATTCATTGTCAACAAATTCATTATATGATGGTGAAGCATTGACATATGGCATGCATGTTTATGGTTTTTTCTATGGTGCATTTGTTATGACTGAAGATAGACAAATTAGTATTAGTATCGATGATTATCAAGGTAACCTATTTCACACGCTTTCTTTGGATTATCATTTAGCTGATCAAGTGGCATTAACCGATGTCACAGCTGGGTTAACAGATATAGAAATTAGTGAACTAGTCGATAGAGATACGAATATTAAACCAGCGGTCACAAAAGACATCACTTATTTTCTGATAGCTGATATCGTGATTGGTGGATGCGTTGTATTTTTTATTAAAAGAAAAAATCATTAGTCATGAAAAGAGAGCATGTTATGCAAATTATTAGAACACGTAAAGGGGCCAATGAATGGCTAAAACTTGTCAATCAACGCGTCGAAGCATCATTTGAACACGTACGCATTAATGTAACTAAAAATACGGGTCAAACCATCTTAGGATTTGGTGGTGCATTTACTGAAAGTTCAGCCTATAATTTGAATCGTGTGAACAAAGATGAACGCTTAAAAGTGATTAAAGCCTATTTCGATCCCGAAGAGGGTATAGGATATACCATCGGACGCGTTTCAATACATGGTTGTGACTTCAGCCTATCATCTTTTTTGTATATTGATGATTATGATGATTCGCTTTCATCATTTCATATCGATCGCGATCAACCAATTTTAGCATTCATCAAAGATGCGAGCGCTATTGCTGGAAAACCAATCGAACTTTTGGCTTCTCCCTGGACACCGCCATTCTGGATGAAAGATAATAACTCACCAATCAGAGGGGGAAAGCTGCTTCAAAAATATGATCAGACATGGGCTGATTATATTGTTAAGTTCATTAAGTCATATCAAAATGCTGGTGGTCATGTTTCTATGATGACCGTGCAAAATGAACCTGCTGCAGCCCAACGGTGGGATTCATGTATTTATGACGGCGTGGACGAAGCAAGACTGGTAAAAGTTTTGGGTAAAACATTTGAACTTGAAGGATTATCTGACATCAAGATATATATTTGGGATCATAATCGCGATTTAATGGTACAAAGAGCAAAAGAAGTTTATGGTGATAAAGAAGCTTATCAATACGCCTATGGTACGGCGTTTCACTGGTATGAAAACGAACAATTCAATGAAGTCAAAAAACACCATGAATTGTTTCCTGAAAAACATCTTTTATTTACTGAAGGTTGCCAAGAAGGCGGACCTCACTTTCATGAATATGCTGTGGGTGAAAGATACGGACGAAATATAATACACGATTTAAAAAACTTTAATGAAGGGTTTATTGATTGGAATTTAGTTTTGGATGACACGGGTGGACCAAATCATGTGAACAACTTATGTTCATCACCCATTATGTTAAAAATATTTGCTGAAGAAATAATTAAAAACCCTTCATACTATTATATCGGACAGTTCTCTAAATATATCAAACCAGGTGCTGTTCAATTATTAACTGAAGGAACCAATGACATTTACTATGTTGCATTTAAAAATCCGAATGATGGCATCGTACTAGTGCTCATGAATGAAACAGAAAAAGATTATAATGTTGACGTGACAGGTTTCATAGACCACTTAACAATCTCTTGTCACAAGCATAGTATCAATACAGTTATTCTCTAATTTTTAATAAATTAAAAATGAAGCGTGTTTGCATGAACCGCTTTTTTTGTAAGCGTTTTAAATATTTTTTAAAAAAGACTTTACAAATTTAAAAGTTACGATATAATAAATAGTAGGAAACCGATTTCTTTATGTAGGAGTTAAAATGGCTTACAAACAGATCATTCAATTAAAGGGTAATCAAGGCTATTATTTTCCTTTGTTCAATAAGTATGGTATGAGATCATCAATTTCACCGTTTATGGCAGGTGACGTGAAACGCGATCAACACCGTTTTGCTTTAGAACCAATATCTGAATTAGGTTTATACATGCACGGTTTAAATCGAAATGTTATTTTTGAAATAAATCATACGTCTTACTTTCTAAATGGTATGACAGAGAGACAGCAAGATGATAAAGTCACATTAGAAGTAGATTTGCTATATCAAAGAGTGTCTAGAAGTCAATCATTATATAACATTGAAACGACCAGTTATGTTGCTGCTGATTATCCGTTTGAAGTGCATCAAGTGATATATACTAATCAATCTTCCAAACCCCAAAAACTCAAAATCACAACGGCTATTCCGCTATACGCGAAAAGCGCTGATCACATCCGCGACCATCGCCATGTGACGTCACTCTTCAATCGTATATATGTAACACAGGGCAGAATCAGCGTTAAACCGACGATGCAGTTTGATGAACATGGACATCGGACAAATCATACTTCTTATCATATGATGGCAAATAGTCAATTAAAAATAGCTGGATATATTCCAACGATTAAGCAATTCATCGCAAACGGCAGTATTGCTTTCCCTAGAGGATTAAATAATATTGTTGAAGCGCCGTATACAATTAATGGTTATGAAGCAATGGGCGGTATCCAATTTGAAAGTGTTATGCTAGAACCGGGAGCATCGGTGACACTTTACTGTGGTATAGCGATAACTGAAACAGAAGATGTTGATGCTATGCAACAAACATATCTCAATCATCAAGGATTTGCAAAAGGATTAAACAAGGTTAAAGATGAATTCAGTTCGTATGCCCGTAAACTTTCATTTTCAATCGGTAATCAAGCGTTGAGTGATCGAGTAAACTGGATGGTTATTCAACCATTACTACGCAGATATTATGGTAATTCATTTTTACCTCATCATGATTATGGTAAAGGAGGTAAAGGATGGCGTGATTTATGGCAGGATTTGTTGTCACTCATTATGATGGGTGACGATCACGTGGCAGATCTACTTGAAGGGAATTTTCAAGGTTTAAGGCTTGATGGTTCAAATGCAACAATCATTGGTGACAAACCAGGTGAATTTTTAGCTGATAGAAACAAAATCGTTCGTGTATGGTCTGATCATGGGGTATGGCCATTATGGACTGTAAAACAATACTTGGATGAAACTGGAGATATGGATTTCCTTAATAGAAAAGTACCGTATTTCCATGACCAATTTACCCATTATACGCATCAAATAAGACAAATAGTGCCAATCATTGATTATGAAGGTACCATACTTGAACATTTGTTACTAGAAAACTTAGTAGGATTCAATCATCGTGGTATGCACGGCTTTACTAGACTTGAGGATGCCGATTGGAACGATGGCAACGACATGGCTAAAGAGCTAGGTGAAACCATTGCATTCACACATATGTATACAAACAATGTATTTGTTCTTGCTGACCTCATCGAACGAAGTAACCAACAAGAAATTGTTGTGTTCAAGGCATTAAAGGGTTTAATAGATGGCACAGTAAATATTAAGACGTTTTTTGATGATGTCGCACAATTTGACAAGCAATTGGTCATCTTAGATTCCACATATGTTAGTCAAATTATGCGAAAACAAGCCATATTAATGGTAGATAGATTAAAAAATACTTTTGAAGACGACCGTTTTCAAAGTTACTATGATGAATGTGGCAAGTTATTTGATTCAAAAGATACGGCATGTCTTACGGGACAAGCAATGGCATTATTGTCGAAAACTGCTTCTGATAATCAAGCGAAAATATTGTCGCGAAGAATTAGGGAACTTTTGTTTGAAGAAACAATTGGTGGTTATCATTTGAATAGTAAATATGATAATGCACATATGGGAAGAGCTTACGGATTTGCGTATAACCATAAAGAAAACGGCGCGATTTTCTCTCACATGAATGTGATGTACGCTTATGGACTATACCAATATAATCTTGTTTCCGATGGACATGAAGCTGCCTTTACCCTACTTAGACAAGCACAAAAACAAGAAAGTGGTGTCTTGCTAGGTATTCCTGAATATTTCACAGAAAAAGGTATCGGCATGTATCCATACTTAACTGGCAGTGCTAGTTGGTTTTTGAAGTTATTAAGAGATGAAGTGTTTGGATTATCATTTAATCTAGGTATATTATCATTTAAACCAAAACTCATCAATGAAGATTTTATTGATGGGAAAGCAAGCATTCATACAATCATCTTCAACCATCTTGTCCATATTACATATATCAATCAGAAAAACTTATCTTTTGGGCAGTATAAGATAGCTAAAATCGTAGTCGATGGTAGAGAAGTACACAATAAATTTAAAACAATTGGAAATAATGTAGAGGTGTATCTTGATGAAATATTATGAAAGATATGAGTTTTCTCAAAATGGATATAAAAAATTATTTAATTTTAATAATTGGCGAGTTGCAACATTAGAATATGTCGAAGCGATAGATAGCAGCGATATTGACTATTTAGAATGCCACTATGAGACTGACGAAGCATTTATTCTCATTGAAGGTAACTGTAGAATGGCATTTTTTAAAAACAATGATCCAACATCAAAAGAATTTCAAATCATTGATCTAGAACCACAACGAATTTATCGTGTGCTTAAAGGTGTCTATCACGCACATCGTATATCCAAGGATGCAAAAATAGTTTTAGTCGAAGAAGAAAGTACAGCGGATTATAATTCTCATCGTGTTTATCTCTCAGATGAGCAAAGAGGAGTTATTCGCTGATGAGGTTAAATATGTATCGGTTACTTTGGGAAGATCAATTCAAAATAAATGGCAAGCCCGACGATCGGATTTGGGACATTCAAAAGGGTGGCCAAGGGTTTGGTAATAATGAGGATCAATATTACACGGACCATTTAGAAAATGTTTATGTAAAAGACGGGATGCTGCACATAGTAGGATTGAAAGAAGAATATGAACATCGTCATTACACTTCTGGCAAATTGGTAACCTATAAAAAACAACATATCAAATATGGGAAACTAGAAGTTGAAGCTAAATTACCAGCCGGAAACGGTACATGGCCTGCCATATGGCTACTTGGTGAAAATATTAAAAGAGTCGGTTGGCCGTTATGTGGTGAAATTGATGTTATGGAGCATGTTGGTAAAAATCATGGTCACGTCCATTTCTCTCTTCATTCGGATACCTATAACCACAAGTTATGCAATCATCCAACTTATGTGATTGAAAATCAAAGGGTAACCGATGAATTTCACACCTATGGTATCGAATGGCAAGAACAGCAAATAACGTTCACTTTTGATCATGAAAAAGTTATAACGTTTAAAAAAGAAATTGGTGATACTGATCGTGAATGGCCATTTGATCAACCATTTTATCTGATACTTAATTTAGCGATAGGTGGTAATTGGGGTGGCGTAATCGATGATACCATTTTCCCAGTTGAATTTCTAATAAAATCAGTAAAAGTATTTGAAAGAGTTGATTCAAATGACTAAAAAGAGAACAATCTATACGATTGCAAAAGAATTGAATTTAGCACCGGGCACAATATCCAAGGTTATTAATGGCACCGGCCATGTTTCTGAAGCGACGAGGGAACGTGTTTTAAGGCATATCAAAACGGTCGGGTATGTCCCCACAACAAGTGCACGAATGCTAAAGAGCAAACGCACATATTCAATCGGTGTTGTTTTCACGGAAGAATCGGATGTTGGATTGGAACACTCTTTCTTTTCAAGTATTTTGCAGCATTTCAAAACATACGTTGAAAAAAAAGGATATGAACTTTCTTTCATTGTTAAACAAATTGGACAACATGAACTGTCTTATTACCAATGGTGTATGAATAAGCGTGTTGATGGTGTATATATCGTCGTTGGTAACTATGATGATGAAGGTCTTACTGAGCTGATCAATGCAGATATTCCTTGTATATCAAACGATATGGTCGTGCCAGGATTGCATACGGTGATTTCGGATAACGAACAGGGCATTAAACTGACACTAGCATATATTAAAGATGAACTTAAAAAAAGCAAAATTGCTTATATATCCGGACCTAAAACATCAAAAGCGTTTGTTGAACGTGTAGAACACGTCAATCATTATGCGAAAGATTATGGTATAGAACTCGTTCATGAAACCATTTTTGCTGAATCCTTTGGTTATACCAGTGGATATAATGCAACAAGTGAGTTGTTAGATCAATCACATGAAAAACCAGAAGTGATTGTCGTATCATCTGATGATCTTGCATTAGGTGTCATGAAGCGAACGATTGAACTCGGATATAAGGTTCCTGAAGATATTCAAATCATTGGTTATGATGATATTGCATTTGCTAAACATTTCACACCGCCTTTAACGACAATTGCACAAGATAGAGAATTACTGGGTGAAACGGCAGCAAAATTACTAATTAGTTTGATTGAGCATCCCGAGCGATCATTTGATGAAATTACAAAATTACCGGTCAAACTTGTGCGAAGACAATCGACCAAAGAAATTATATAAAAGTATTGAAAACGGTTACATATTGTGTTATGATATAAATAGCAAATTAAAGAAACCGATTTCCTATCAATATTAATGGGAGTTGTGAGATGCAAAGTTTCCACATTGAAGATTATCAAAAACAAAAACCTTTCGCTAGTTTTTTATCTGGAATTGCGGGGAAGAAAGGTATACCGCTATGGGCTTTTTATGTCAATAGAGGACAATTAATTTCGAGTTTTGGTATTCGTGACAAAAATGGCGCCATCATGGAATTTTTTCCTGCGAACAAGGCGTATCAGTATACGGCTAATTTTGGATTTCGGACATTCGTTAAGGTAAATGGTAAAGTTTTTGAGTTTTTTAGAGAGACACATCTTTCCCAGTCGCTTGATGTTTATCCAGATCGTGTAACGATTCAAGAAGAAAATAAAGATTGTGGGATTGCTGTTAAGGTTACCTATCATACATTGCCAAATGAGCAGGTAGCCGCATTGGTTCGAATCGTTGAATTTAAAAATTTAACATCAGAAGAAAAAACGATTGAAGTGGTCGATGGCTTGACACAAATTTTACCTTATGGCATTGATTATGGTGGATACAAGTCAATTTCAAATTTATTGCAATCTTGGATGCAAGTTGATCTATTTGATACATTTGTTTTTTACAAACTTAGAGCGTCAACACATGATGAAGCAGAAGTTAAAAAAATAAACGAAGGCAACTTCTATGCATCGATTGGATTAATGAAACCATTATACATCTATGATTATAAACTGATATTTGATGAAGACACGACACTTGAAACACCTTATGGATTAATGAATCATTCACTTAATCAATTAAGAAAAATGTATCAAGTGCCAGTTAACCAAGTACCGTGTGCTATGTCAGGATATGCTTTTACATTAAGAAAATCAGAAACAATCAGTTCACTTTTTGGCAATGCTAGCAATCATAATGAACTAAACAATATTTTAAGTGGTTATAATTTAGAAAAAATCAAACAAAAGCAACAAGAAAATGAGCAACTTCATGCATCACTGACAGCAGTTATTGAAACAAAAAGTGCCTATCCAATTTTCGATCAATACTTGAAGCAATGCTACCTTGATAATGTCCTGCGAGGTGGTGTCCCAATGATCTTAGAAACCAAAGAGGGCTGTATCGGTTATCACATTTATTCTCGTAAACATGGTGATTTGGAGCGTGATTATAACTTCTTCACATTAGAACCAAGTTATTATGCACAGGGAAATGGTAATTTTAGAGATGTCCTCCAAAATAGAAGAAACGATCTTATTTTTAATCCCAAACTTGATGATTTCAATATATTGATGTTCACATCATTCATCCAAGCTGATGGCTATAATCCACTGAGCATTGAAGGGTTAACATTCTCATATGACGGTGATTTGTCATTGCCAGACAACATCAAAACCTTCCTTAAATCTCCTTTTACACCAGGTGGTCTAGCGAGACAAATAGAGAATGAAGGTTTATCAATTGATGATTATTTAACGGTTATCATCAAACAAAGCTTACCAAATTATCAAGCAGTATTTGGAGAAGGATACTGGGAGGATCACTTCACTTATCTACTTGACTTATACGAACAATATCAATCAATATATCCGGATCGTATGCAAAGATTATTATTCGAGAAGCAAGTTAAATATTTTGACTCTCCTGTGGAAGTTTTACCTCGAGATCAAAAATATGTATTGACTAAAGAAGGCCAGATTAGACAGTATGGAGCCATGAGACATGTAGAAAAAAAAACACAGTGGCTTATGGCTAACAATAAGCCGTTAGCTACGACAGTTTATGCAAAATTATTATTACTTGCTGTTAATAAATACGCTCATTTGGATCCGGATGGTATTGGCTTATCTTATGAGGCAAACAAGCCCGGATGGAATGATGCAGCAAATGGATTACCAGGACTCTTTGGATCTGGCGTATCAGAGATGCTCGAATTGTATCGTTTGGTGAAATTCTTAAAAACCTTTAATAATCAACAGCCCATGACAGTCATAAAGGCTTTTGATCAACTCGCAGAGTCATTGCTAAAGATTAACAAAAAGACCATGTTCGATTTATGGGATGCGCGCATGACCGCATTGGAAACATATCGTGAGCAAATTTATCATCAAGAGATTTATTTAATTGAAAAGCATGCTTCTGACTACCAGCCAATGCTAGATTTAATGATTTTCACATTGAGACAAGCCATCACCAAAGCTGAAGAGATTACTGATATCATCCCTACTTATCTCACTTACGAAGCAATCCGTTATGATGAACTTCATACAATAGGTGAATATGGTTTACCAACCGTACGTATCAAAGCTTTCAAACGACGGGCATTACCTACTTTTCTTGAAGGACCGGCAAGATTACTAAAGGTGGCTGAACCGAAACAAGCTACTTTACTCTATCACAAAGTTAAAAATAGCGGGTTATATGATCAGAAATTACAAATGTATCAAACGAGTGTCGCCTTGGATGATGAACCCATTGAAATCGGTAGACTTAAAGCATTCACTAAAGGATGGCTGGAACGGGAATCAAATTTTTTGCATATGACATATAAGTATTTGTACGGATTGTTAAGGGCTGAACAGTTTGACTTATTTGCTCAAGAAATAAAAACGAATTATGTTTGCTTTATGGATAGCAATCGCTATGGAAGACCCCCTACTGAAAATGTATCATTCATAGCAACTTCGTGTAATCCTGATCCAAAAAAACATGGACAGGGGTTTGTATCAAGATTATCCGGATCGACATCAGAAATATTGTCGATGTGGCAAATGATGTGTTTCGGTAATAGTATATTTAACATCAAAGATGGTGAATTGATCTTTCAATTAAAACCGAGTTTACCACACGATTTCTTCTATCAAAAACAATTCATGACGACACTCTTCGGTAAAATAGAAGTAATCTATCACAATCAAGCAGCGTTGAATACGTATGATAAGGATGCGGTGATTGGCAAATACGTGATTTATCACAAAGATGGCAAATTTGAGATTGATAATGATCAAATTAAAGGAAAATGGGCACAAGACATTCGAAAAGGGGATGTCTTCAAAATAGATGCTTATATAATTAAAGGAGGAAAATAATAGATGAAAAAGGTATTGGGATTTATCGTGGCATTAGGGCTTTTATTTGTTGTTGCAGCCTGCGTACCAACAACAGTAACCATCTCATTTGAGACTGGTGAAGGCAGCGCATTAGAAGATGTTAGAATTGGGGGCGGACAACTTTTAGAAGAACCTACTGGTTCAGTATATTTAGGTTATGTCATCAGTGGTTGGTACACGGATGAAGCATTAACAGATGAATTTGATTTTGCAAATGATAAAGTCATGTCAAATATGGTACTCTATGCAAATTGGGTGCCAGATCATGTCACATTTGCAGGTGTTGAAGATGAAGAAGTTGAGTTTCAAGGAACTTTCAACGTCCTTGATGGTGTCACAGCTACTGGTACAACTGGTATTGACTACACGTCTTATATCACATTTTCATCAATAGGTGAAATTGATGAACTCGGTAATGTAGATACTAATCTACCTGGAAGCAATTTGATTCAATATGAAGTAAAAATTGGATCGTTGATTCTTGGCCAGAAATTCCGTACCATTACGATTGCTTCACTTCAACAACAAGAAGGTGAAATGCTTGTAAATGCAGATTTCACACTTGGCGTCGCTGGTTGGGATACATTTGTTGATAATGGTGCAACCATTGCTTTATCAACTGAAGAATTTGAAGGTAATCCAGCATTAAAGGTTGACGTTCATGCTGGTCCTAATGCTTGGGAACCAAGATTCACACAAATGAATGTTCCATTTGAAGAAGACATCACATATGAAATTTCATTTAGAGCAAAATCAAGCGTTGAAAAGACAATCAATTTACAAGTCGGTGAAATTTTAACTGTTTCTCCATGGTTTACAGATTTCAAAACTGGATTGACAATTCACAAAACGATTACAACCGATTGGGCAACGCATTCGTTTAAATTTACCATGAATCAAGGCGATGAGAACTTACGTGGTGGTATCTTGTTTGAATTGGGAACAGTTGATGGTAATACCGTCGATGCAACGATGTGGTTTGATGATATATCTATCGTTGAATCAACACCTGATGCAGATGAAACAGCACCACTGTTCAGCGGTTTAGTTGCTGAAAGGACTGTACTTTTAGATGGTACATTTGATCCGATGAATGGTGTCACAGCTTTTGACGTTGTCGACGGTGATGTCACAGAAGATATCGTCCTCGTGATTAAAGATGATCAAGAAGCAGTGGTTAGTGCTATCGATACATCAGTGGATGGTGCTGTTTACACTTTGACTTATACGGTAAGCGATGCAGTGGGCAATGAAGCTGAATTTGTGGTTACATTGACAGTTGTTGGCATGCAATTTGAATCGACTAATCTCATCGTAAATGGTGAATTTGAAAGTGAAATGAGCGATCCTGCTGAGTGGATTAGTTGGACACAAGACTGGGGTTCAGTTCCTGTTGTCGTCCACACGCTCAATGATACAGAAGGTGTTTACACAGTTAATATCACAGGTGGTGGCGATGCGGCTTGGTCTGTTCAATTGTATCAAGATGGCATAACATTGGTAGAAGGCAATACCTATCGTATTTTATTAACAGCAAAAGCTGAAGTCGCACGCACAATCAATGTTGCCATTGGTGTTCAAGATGGCGAAAATTTTGATCAATATGCTAGATTTGATAGTATACAATTAGAAACTGACTATACCACACAGGCGTTTGTATTTACGGTGACAAAAGCAACTTCAAATCAAATTAAGATTAATTTTGAACTCGGTTCAAGTGCAGGGTTTGCTGATGGATTGGTCACATTTGATACAATCGCAGTGCATGAAGCAATCTTAGATCCTTTGATTGAAAATGGTACATTTGAAGATGGTTGGACATTATGGTATCAAGACTGGGATGTTGCACCTGTTGTCTCATACAATCGTGACGGGGGAACATTCAATATCACAACCGATAGTGGTGGTCAAGATGTTTGGGCAATTCAATTTAACCAAATGGTTGATTTAGCTTATGACACAACTTATGTCTTCACCTTTGATGCGATGGCATCTGTTGCTAGGGATATCAATGTTAAGTTATTTACTGCAAATTATGACTTCTTTGTTTCAGAGTTGAATCACATGTTAACAACCTCAATGACGACACATTCTATAGAATTTACAACACCTTCTACAGGTCAAATTGAAGACTTAACGCTCAGTTTTGAAATGGGTGCAACAACAGCTTTCGCAGCTGGAACGGTATCACTTGATAATATCTCACTAAAGGAAAAAGATGTTGCTGATGCACCTGAAATCATTGTTAATGGCGACGCTACAAGTGTTCCAGGATTTGTGTTCTTTGATGAAAATGGCAATAGTATGGTTTTAGGTAACAATGGTGCGGTTATTTCATTAGTTGCACTAGGTTCAGCAGCTTATCAACCACATGTTTACCAAATGCTTGTGGAAGGATTGTCGGCTGGGAACTATGTCCTTAAACTTGTTGTTAGCGCAGATGTTGTCAGAGACTTAAGAGCTAATTTAGTCGTACCTGATTGGGGATATATATCATTATTACCTGACACATTCTACGATTATCAAACAGTTGCAGATGGACAAGTTGTGGTTAATATACCATTCACTCTTAATAATGATGTAACAGTAGCAATTAAACTTGAACTAGATTTTGGTACAATTGGTGGAGAGTTCACTTCAACTCTCGGTACATTTACGATTGAAGAAGTTTTGCTTTATCAAGACTTTAATTAGGAGGGACAATGATGAAAAAATTATTTTTAACGATGTTCATGTTGCTTCTGACTTTAGGTTTAGTCGCATGTACTGATACGACAAATCCAAATGATGATAATAATGACAATGATGATAACGACGATATCACAAGAACGATCACTTTATCGTATGCGGATTGGGGTGATCAAGATTTCAATCAACGCATGATTGATTTGTTTGAAGCAGCACACCCCAATGTCGAAGTGACTTTACGTACAGATATTGAGGGAACGGGAGAAGCATTTACAGGTAACCTTGTACTTGCTGCACAAGCTGGTATTTTACCAGATGTTTATGTTACCGATAATGTTCCCACAGTTGTTAACAGTGGCTTAACATTGGATACAGCACAATATTGGGATGCCGATCCGGATACAGCGCTAGTCTATGAAAACATTGCTCAAACCGCTGTTTATAACAATAAGAGACTCGCGTTGCCTTCATTCCAATTTCTAAAAGGAATCATGATTAATCTTGACATCTTTGAAGCGGCTAACTTAACAACCGTTGAAGGTCAATATCGAATTGATAATGATGGTTATCCCGTTAAAGATTGGACATTTGATGAATTTGTTAATATAGCAAAAGCAATCACAAATTTCACTGGTAATCCAGCTGATACAGTCGTTGGTTTAGATACATGGTATGGTACACCTGATTTTCAACAAGTTTGGCCAATGATGAATGATGCAGATGTCATGTATGATACATGGGATGGAACAGAATTTAACTATAATTCAGCTGATTGGATTTATGCAATGCAAGAAAAAGTTGAATTGCAAGCATTAACTAATGGTACACTAGTTGGTAGATATCCTGCTTCAATTGTGGATGCCATGGCAGAAGAGACTTATGACGGTAGATACGACTTCTTATATCAATATCTCATTCAAACAGGTTATGGCGCAATGGATATCGAAGGTTCATGGCAATTTTGGGTCATTAATGATGCGGCTGCTAATGATATTAATCTAGGCTTTTGGCCATATCCAAGTGGAACAGCTGGCTTATTCCCACCCACGATTCTTGACTATATATGCGTATCGAGTCAGACTGATTATCCAGAAATGGCATATGAACTTGCGAAATGGATGTCATTCGGTTCAGATGGTTGGGATGCACGTTTAACACTTTTAGAAACTGATCGTGATGAAGCGATTGCAAATAGCGAAATTCCACCATTCTTGGATCGTTTCCCGGTAGCTGATTATGCTGGTATTTGGACGCGAGTTGAAGCATTGGTTGAAGGTGTTGAAGGTATTGATGCCATCTTTAATCGCATTGAATACTCAAAACCTGATCTTGACAAATGGTTACCTGGTTATAAAGATTTCTGGGCTTGGGTTAATGATCCTGTAAACAATCCATATAGTTGGGAAGCACTCTTAGCTGCAGGACCAAGTGCTGTTGCTACATTCGCCGTTGAATGGGAAGCAGCAGCAAATCGGATTGTTCAAGCACAAATTACGACGCTTGGACAAGATCCCGAATAATTATAGTATCAATTAAGCGGTAAAGAGGGGACAAACTCCCCTCTTCAACCGCATTTTGGAGGCATTATGAAGAAACGATTGCGTGCAATAAAAAAAGCAATGTCAGATCTTTTAAACACACTAAAACAAATCAGCATAAAGAAATTTCTACTTGCATTTTTCATGGTTTTCTTTGTGTTATTGATAGGTCTTTCTTTTTTTAAGAAATCAACATTGAATGATTTCTACGATGCACAAGCATTAGCAAATGATGTCTCAAATACATATTTGACAAATACATATGGGTCATCGCTTTATACAGCTGCCTTGCAGGATTATGAATCAAGGGGATTACCTGGTAATACGGAAACAAAAACAATCTTTACAGATGATATGTCAGGTGTACGCATCGATACGGATGAAACGACCTATGGTGATGATGTTGCTCAATATCAGGCATATCTTGGGTATGCGAGTGATGCGATGCTTTTGGATGAGTTAAACAGCATCAATTTTGTACACGATGGTGCGCATGCCTTATTTCATATAGCGATTGATTATTATGAGTTGTCTACGAATATTAATCCTGCGCAGATCAGCATCACTATTAACGGTGAAACACCGTTTTATGAAAGCCAAACACTCGTTTTACCTTCTTCGTGGGCTTTTGAAACAACTGAGTTCACACGTGATCGCTATGAAAATGAAATACAACCCACATCTCATAAATTATATGCATGGCGTCATCATGAATTGAATGATCATCGCGGGATGCATACAGGACTTTATGCTTTTGAATTGAATGATGGTGATCAAGTCACCATCTCATTCGTCAATCAAGCGCTATTAATTGGTCAAATTTATTACGTTTTGGAAGATGAAATCCCCTCTTATCAAGCGTATTTAGCGTTACATGATGCGAATATTGTGAATGATACGATTATGATAGCAGCACGTGATATGGCAAAGAGAAGTGATCCTTCCATTCGTTTACGAACAGAACAAGATCCGTCTAATTTATACTATGACACGCAGCATTTGGTGCTCAATGTCATTTTTGGTGATTCATGGCAAAATGCTGGACAGACGATTGATTATCAGGTTGATATTGCCACGAGTGGCTATTATTATTTAACTTTCAAATACCGCGAATATATGATCAAAGATATGCCTGTCTTTAGAAAGATTAAATTAGATGGTGAGGTACCGTTTGATTATTTAGAAGCGTATGCTTTTCCTTATACGAATCAGTTTCTAAATCGCACGTTAACTGATGAAGACGGTAATTATTTGCAAGTTTATTTAAGTGCAGGTACACATACGATTACACTAGAGGCAGTCAATTATGCTTATCGGGAGACGATTGAACGCATTCAATATATCATGTCAGAAATTCAGTCATTGGCATTATCTGTAAAACGTTATACCAGTGGAGGAACAGATCGCTATCGCGATTGGGATATAGAAGCTTATTTTCCAGATGCTGCACCAAATATTAGGTCATGGGCAAATCTACTTGATGAAACCCATGCAAAACTATCGGTATTGTCCGATATCGATGAACCATCTGAAATTTCTAACTTGCGTGTTGCATCTGCTAGACTCAACAGGATAGCTGATAATATTAATGAATTGCCATCCAACATGGTTCAATTTTCTGATGGTGATTCATCGGTTGCTCAAATTTTAGGACAGCTGATGCAAAACTTAATGCGCTCGAACATGGAATTTGAGCGAATGACATTTCATGGTGATGAAGTCATATCAAAACCATATGCAAACATCTTTGTTCGAATGTGGGAAAGTATCAAGCGATTAGTTCTATCTTTTGTCAATAACCCATATGAAGTGAACTCGCGAGCAGATGATGAATTGGTTGTTTGGGTTAATCATCCTCGACAGTTTATCGAAATCATGCAACAGATGATTGACCAAAGTTATCGTGGACCATTAAAGATTACTTTGTCACAGATGCCAGATCAAAATAAATTGATTTTAGCAAATTCTAGCGGTAACGCACCCGATATCGCTATTGGCGTTGATCATTGGATTCCGTATGATTTTGCTATTCGTTCAGCTGCTTTAGACTTAAGAAAATTTGATGGATATGCTGAAACTGTTAGTCATTTTTCAAAAGGTGCGATGATTCCATATGTATTTGAAGATGGTGTTTTTGGTATGCCTGAAACACAAAACTTTTGGATTACCTACTATAGAAAAGATATTTTATCATCGATCGGCATCATGGAGATTCCACAGACATGGGAAGAAATTATTGAGATATTGCCATTACTACAAAGTTACGGAATGAACTATTTTGTCCCGCTTGCACAATATACAGGTCTCAAGCCGTTTGTTGCTACACTACCATTTATTTATCAATTTGGCGGTGATCTATATGCATCTGATGGCATGTCCACAACGATTAATGATGAAGCAACGTTAACTGGTATTAAACTCATGTCAGAACTATATACGCTCTATAATCTACCGAAATATGTGGGTAGTTTCTATAATCATTTTCGATATGGATTGTTGCCAATTGGTATTTCTGATTTATCGACATATATTTTATTAGAAACAGCAGCAGATGAACTAGATGGCCTTTGGGGTATGGATCTTCATCCAGGTGTTTATAATGAAGAAACAGATGAAATTATTAGATATTCTGCAGTTGGTTCACAATCTTCAATGATCATGAGTTCTACGGCTTTTCCAGAACAATCCTGGGATTTTTTATCATGGTGGATGTCTACGGATGTTCAATCTGAGTTTGCATTTTTATTGCAATCGACATACGGTAATGCTTATTTTTGGAATAGTGCTAATATTGATGCTTTTGCTGAACTGCCTATGGAAGATGAATACAAACAAGTCATTCTTGAGCAATGGGAATATGCTTTGGAGGCGTCACGTATTCCAGGTGCATACATGGTTGAACGTGAAATATCTAACGCGTGGACAACCATTGTCTTTGATGGTACGAACGCACGTCAAGCACTGGATGAGGCTGTTCGAATAGCAAACCGAGAAATCATATATAAAATGGCTGAATTTGGATATACAGAAAATGGTAATATCATCAAACCTTATTTAGTACCATCAATTTATACGATAGATAACTGGTTAACGGAGGTACATTCATGATTAGAAGAATGAATCATCCGGCCTGGTTTATTGTTCCTTATTGGACGTTATTCGCTATTTTTGTTGTGATACCTGTACTCGCTGCTATCGCTTTATCTTTCACATATTTTAACGCGATTCAAACACCAACATTCATTGGGATTACTAACTATATTGAATTGATTACTATGGACACTGTCTTCATGCAATATGTTTTGTCCAATACCATCAAGTTTGCGTTAATTGTTGGTCCTACAGGTTATTTATTATCATTTATCCTTGCTTGGATGTTAGCACAAATCCCTAAAATACCACGTACCGTCTTAGCGATTATTCTTTATTCGCCATCTTTGACAATGGGCGTTGCTATGGCATCGATGTGGCGTATCATTTTTTCGGATGATTCACAGGGATATTTAAACAGCTTACTGATGAACTGGGGTGTCATATTAGAACCCATCCAGTTTTTACAATCACCCGATTATTTAATGACGATTATGATTATTGTTAGTTTATGGAGCAGCATGGGTGTTGGCTTTTTGGCGATGCTCGCAGGTGTTTTAAATATCGATCAAACACTTTACGAAGCAGCTTATGTTGATGGTATTAGAAATAGAACCCAAGAGATTTTTTATATTACTATTCCTTCCATGAAACCGCAAATGTTATTTGGTGCAGTGATGGCTGTCGTTGGTACTTTTCAAGCGGGGGCTATCGGTGTTTCACTTTCGGGATCAAATCCAACGCCACAATATGCAGGCCAACTGATTGTGAATCATATTGAAGACTTTGGTTTCATCCGTTATCTCATGGGATATGCTGCGACAATCAGCGTCATCTTATTATTGATGGTTTACTTTATCTCCAAGGTGACTTGGAGGATTCTTGGGGAAAAGGAGTAATCTTATGGCAAATAAATTTCAAGGAACAAAGATAAATCCTACTAAATTTCATCCGAGTCAATTACCATTTTTTGCGATTTTAGTGTCATTTTCTACATTGATGTTGTTACCCATTTTATTTATCATTAATCATGCATTTAAGCCAAGAAGCGAATTATTTGCATATCCACCTCGTTTTTTTGCTAGAAGACCAACCTTTGATAATTTTCAAGAATTATTCACGGTCGCTGGAGATTCTGGTATTCCTGTATCACGCTATTTAGTGAATAGTTTATTAGTCACGACAGTCGGTGTGTTTCTTGCTATTCTATTTACAGCATTATCTGCATATGGATTATCTAAACTTAAATTCAAAGGCAAGAAGTTCTTATTTGAATTAAATACGCTCGCATTGATGTTTGTTCCAATAGCGGTTCAGATTCCTCGTTATCTAGTCATTGCAAGATTAGGTATTTTAGACACCTATTGGGCACACATACTGCCAATGATTGTCATGCCGGTTGCCATGTTCTTGATTAAGCAGTTTATTGATCAAACACCAAACGAACTCATAGAATCAGCGAAGATAGATGGTGCATCTGAGATGCAAATATTTCTATATATTATTTTGCCGATTGTCACACCAGCCATTGCGACGGTAGGTATTCTAGCTTTTCAAGCGATTTGGAATGATACGACAACGTCTATGCTATATATCGATTCAGAAAGTAAGCGAACATTGTCATTCTACATGCAAACACTTGTTTCTACACGTGGTAATGTTATTGCTGGGCAGGGATTAGCCGCAGCAGCATCACTCATTATGTTTGCACCGAATTTTCTCTTATTCATTCTCTTGCAGAGTAAGGTCATGAACACAATGGCTCATTCGGGGATTAAATAATGTTAAAACGTATAACGGCCTTCTTACTAGTATTAGCAATTGTCCTGATTATCCCGCTGGTCAATGTTAATGCTAATGGCGTACCCTACAACACATATACATATTCTAGTGCGACACATCGCATGACGTGGACGCAAGATGCGTATATCCCATTGTCAATCAGTTATCATCTGGGTGGCATTGAATTACGAGAACCATCTGACATTACCATTGATCGCGATGATAATGTTTATATCGCTGATAAAGGTAACGCGAGAATTATTAAATATAGCTTACAAACAGACACAGTATCTATTATTGGCAATACGGTTTTACAAGAACCAACAGGTGTTCATGTCGGTATAGATGGTCATTTATATGTTGCAGATTTTGGTTTGAAAAAGGCATTCAAATTCGTTGAAGTAGCGGGTGTTTATACAGTGGATACCATTTATGAAAAACCTATGAATACACCGTATTTTAGCGAAGATGATGCATTTGATCCGACAAAGATTGTTACTGATCGTGGTGGTAATGTTTATATTCAATTAGCGGGTAATATCAACGGACTAGCTGAATATGAGAACAATGGCGCATTTTTTGGATTTTTTGGCGGGAATACGATACCAAGCACATTTGATAATGTAATCAAGTACATGTTTTTTAATGAAGAACAACGACGTGAATGGTTCCAAATTATTCCCAATCCCGTTTATAATATCGCTGTAGATCATGATGGTTTGATTTTGACCACGACGAAAAATGTCAATGGATACCTGAAATTAAACATTGCAAATTTTGTTTATAACCAATCAGCTTGGGGTATGGACAACAATGAGGATTTATTCGTTGGGCCGTATGAAACGATTTATACGATCACGGCGGATGGTAATATTCTAGAGTATGCACCAGATGGATCGTTGCTGTTCGTTTTTGGTGGTACGGATCTCTACGGACAAAAGGGGTTATTCCAGTCACCATCAGGTATTGCTGTAGACTCAAAATCAAATATTTATGCAATCGATAAGAAAACATCTGCCTTGCAAGTATTTATTCCAACCGAATTTTCAAATCTTGTCCACCATGCAATTTCATTGTATCAAGATGGAAAATATAGTGAATCATTAGGGCCGTGGCAAGAAGTACTAAAGAAGAATTCACTATTTGATTTAGCAAATAAAGGCATTGGCGATGCATATTTTGCACAAATGGATTATGAAAATGCAATGACATATTATGAAGTTGCACGTGATCAAGAGGGTTATTCAAATGCATTTTGGGAAGTTCGTAATGAATTTCTTTTAGGTGGTGGAGAAATCATCATTATCGTACTTATTGTGATGATTGTCTTATATTTAATTAATCAGTTTGTCCATTTCATGGCATATGCTAGCATACCCGTACAAGTTGTTAAAAAGAAATTAAATCAGCATAAATTTTATCGTGAAATGGTTTTCCCATTCTCTTTGTTTAAACATCCAGGAGATGGGTATTATGGAATCAAACGTGAGAATAAAGGATCTAATTTAACTGCACTCATTTATGTTTTACTGTTTTTCTTGATGTATATTTTATGGATTTATAAGACTAGTTTCTTATTTAATGACGTGATGCCATCAGAGATTAACCTATTCCAACAGGTAGTCATGATCTTTTTACCATTCTTCTTATGGGTCGGTGCGAATTATTTAGTCTCTAGTATCAGAGATGGTGAAGGCAAATTATCAGATGTGTTTCAAGCTTCTGCATACACGTTGTTACCTATGATTATCACCTTCCCAATTTTGACTCTTGTCTCAAATGGATTGACGTATAATGAAGCTTTTATTTATGATACGCTTCTATGGATTGGCATTGTGGTTACAGTGATTTATTTCATTATTATGGTAAAAGAGATTCATTTTTACGATATGCGTCCGACTATTAGCAATATACTTATTAGCATCTTTACAGCCATCATGATTGTTGCCATGCTGGCAATCGTTTATTTGCTGCTTACAGAGGTTTATGGATTGTTATATGATATTGTAAGGGAGTTGACTAATCGTGGTTAAAACACTGAAAGTGGTTGTCATTTTAATACTGACAACACTACTAACTGTAGGTATTGCTTATGCAGCTCAGCCACGTTATGTCGTGACTGAAGATGGATCCATTGAAAATTATACTTATATCAACCAATTACTGTTTGAAAGTTCAAGATATACACAAACAGATTTCGTTAATCAGGCGGTGCTTGATGATTATCATCATGATTATCAAGTGACCTATTCGATAGACCAATTAAATTTACTTGGTTATGAATTGATGTTACATTCAAATGGCCTAAAAGTGTATTTTGAAAAAGATTCTTTCAGCATGGTGGTATTCAATGAAACAACTGGTTATTATTGGAGTTCAAGACCCGAATTTCAAGGTATATCAGGCGAAAGAGAAGATAATACAGCAACTAGAAATTTAATGAATTCTGGATTAATCATTGAATATGTCAATATTGCCAATCAGATTGCTTCGTCAAAAATAAAGCGGGCATCCCTTTATTCAATTGCAGATGTTGAATATCAGAACAATGGTGCTATTTCAGAAACTGAAGCAGATTTGCTAAAACCGTTTTATATTGTTGAAAACAGCTACGATTATCATGCAGTTCAAACGACAATTACTAATCAAACGAATGGTGGATTTGATGTCCAAGTCGATATTTATGCCCTTAACATCAGTTTTAATGTAACAATTGAGATTTTAGAAAATCAAATAAAGGTGGTTATAGACCCATCAACGATAACCGAAAACGGTGATCAGTATCGATTGATGTCTATTCAAGTCTTCCCTTACCTTGGCGCAACAAGAGAAGATAAATTTCCGGGTTATATCGTGATTCCCGATGGTGTTGGTGCTTTAATTAGGACCAATAAACGGTACAATACAAGTTTACAGGCTAGATTTTATGGTACTGATTATGGGTATCAGTCATCAGAAACCACACAATTATCATTACCTGTCTATGGTATGATTCACGAAGTTGATCATAATGGTTTTTATGCAGCTATTATAGAAGGAGCAGAAACCTCATCATTGATTTTAAACCTATGGGGTGATTCCACAAGATATCAACGAGTAAATGCGAAATATAACGTAAGACAAATATACCGCTATATTATTAACCGTGCCGGAGAAGGTAATGACGCTATTAGCGACAATCATACCGATATTAGATATGAAATCGCCTTTACGTTCTTGTCAGATCATGATGCTTCTTATGTCGGCATGGCAAAAGATTATCGCAATAGAATGCTTGAAACGGGTGTTTTAACAGCTAGAGAACAAGTGCATGATAATCACATCCCAATTCAATTGAGTTATTTGATGAATGCGCAGGAATCTTCATTCATTGGCACCACAAGGATTGCAATGACAACACCTAACGATGTACAAAATATGTATGATTATTTTGTATCCCAGGGGTTATCTAATCAATTGGTTACATTGCTGGGATGGAGCAAACGCGATGATATCATGTCACAGACGCCTTATCGAACGCAATTGGAAAATTATGCTAGTTACGTTGATCTGTTCAGTGCCATCACATCAGATGGTAATCGTGTGTATCTCGAAAATGATTATGTCCACAGCAGCGAGTACTCAACAAGAATTAATTATAATAGAGACGTCTCTATGACATTGTCTAAACTGAAAATGGCATACATAAATAGAGGCCTTAATGGACAATTAACGGATTATTATATGCTTTATCCAGAACAGAGTTTGTCACTTAGTGAAGATGATTTATCATTTTTCTCTGATTTAGGTATTACAGGATTAGATTTATCAACAATTGGGCATACGTTATTCAGTTATTATAATCATGAAAACTATGAACGTGATGACGCGCTCGCTTATTATAATACCTTAGTGAATCAATACGATTCTATACTGCTCGACCAACCCAATGATTATTTTTATGGCGTGATTGATGGTTATCTCAACATGCCAATCACAAACACACAGTTTGATTTTTATACGGATTTGGTACCCTTTATTCCGATTGTGCTGAAAGGAAGTGTTTCAGCTTATACGCCTTATTTAAACTTCAATGCACTAGAAGAAGACCGCTTGCTCATGATGGTTGATTTTGGCTTAAATCCTAGTTATATTTTGACTGAAAAAGAGACTTATGAAATGCGATATACAAATGCGGCACTTTATTTCACAACAAAATTTGCTGATTATGAATTTGAGATTGTCAGTACATATCAATATGTCAATGACGCTTTAAGTCATGTTATCAATGCGAAAGTTGTCGATCGCGATGTTCTAGAAACAGGTTTTGTGAAAATAACCTATGATAATGGCGTCAGTATTTATGTCAATTATACTTATCAACAACAAATGGATGGTACAATCATCGTTTCTCCGAGAGATTACGAGGTGGTGCTATGATGGGTAGACGCATTAAGAAAATATTCAGCACCATCAAAAAACCATTGCTTGAGGTGTATTATCAAACGAAATTGGTCATAAAAAAAGGACTCGATTTCATTTATGAAACCCAGCGTAAATATATTGATCCTGCGATGAAGAAAATTGGGCATCTATTGACACACAATCCAATTATCAACGTAAAAGGGCTCACAGTCATATGGTTTGGTTTCATCAAAGTGCATATGACGAGAAAAAGAAGGGCAGCTATTTATGGCTATGCGTTCATCTCTATATGGCTCATTGGGTTTGCTATCTTCACATTATATCCAATGTTTTATTCATTTTATTTGAGTTTAACAGAATCATATTATAATATTGAAGGCATCAGAATCAGTTGGGTAGGGTTTCAAAATTATCCGTTAGTCATTAGAGATTCAAGACTATTGCCACTTTTCATAGCATACATAAGTAAAATGGTGCTTGCAGTGCCACTCATTATCGTATTTGCGATACTCATTGCAGTGTTAATTAACAATCCTATTAAGATGAAGGGGTTTTGGCGTACGATATTCTTCTTACCAGTTGTCATTTCAAGTGGACCTGTTATCAACTATTTGAATGAACAAAATGCAACATCCCTGCCCAGTTTGCAAGATTCAAATGTGTTACTATATATACAGACAAACCTAGGTGCATGGTTGGCTAACCCCCTTGAACTTGTTTTGACAAGTATGTTGCAAATTTTGTGGTATGCTGGTGTCCCAATTTTGATCTTTTTGGCATCGCTTCAAAAGATTGATCCTTCGATATATGAAGCCGCCTCTATTGATGGGGCATCGCCCTGGGATCGTTTTTGGAAGATCACACTGCCTTCTATCAGACCATTCATTACGATTGTCATTGTCTATGTTGTTGTCTCAATGTCAATGTTTGAAGAAACTGATGGTATATTGACTACGATTAAACTGCATATGCAGCTAGGCGACACAACATCAAACTTCTGGTTTGGTTATGGATTTGCATCCGCGGCCGCGTGGATTTATTTCATGCTTATGATTATTATTATGGGCTTCTTCATCCTCATCATGAAACCAAGGAGGGAGAAGAACTGATGAAAAAGATTAATTGGAAAGTCTTTGCGACAAAGACGAAACGATTCTTTCTTGGTATGAACATCACTGAAGGATTCTTGTACAAATTGGTGGTTTATGTCTTATTGATTAGTTTTGGGTATATTTATTTATATCCAATACTGTTCATGACCATGAACAGTTTGATGTCTGTTGAAGATCTAATCAATCCAGGTGTTCACTGGATTCCCACAACATTACAGTGGTCAAATTATGAACGAGCTTTCGAAGTATTACAAATACCACAAGCAATTTGGGAATCCACATCTTATGTGCTATGGAATTCATTAGCCGTTACATGCTCATCGATGTTTATTGGCTATGGCTTTGCACGATTTGAATTTCCACTTAAAAAATTACTGTTTAGTTTAATGCTCGCGACATTTATTCTGCCACAAGCTGTTACATTGATGAGTAATATGCTGATCTTTACGAATTTAGGAATCATGAGCTCTAGATGGACAATGCTGTTACCTGCTATAGGTGGTCAAGGACTTAATGCTGCAATTTATATCTTGATATTCTATTCGTTTTATAAAACGATTCCGGGTGTGTTGTTTGAATCTGCAGAAGTTGATGGTGCAGGACCATTACGCATATTCTTTAGAATCGCGATACCCCTCATATTGCCGGCGTTCTTGATCGTATTCTTATTTAGTTTCGTGTGGTATTGGAATGAAACATATATCACTCCACTCTTTCTTGGTGGTAATATCACTTTACCTACAAAATTGATTGCATTCCAAAATAGCTATGAAACATTATTTCCGCCAGACAGTCCTGGCAATGAGCTAAACGAAGCGATTCGCTTAGCTGGTAATATGGTGACGATATTGCCATTATTAATATTATATTTTATCGCACAGCGCTACTTTGTTGAAAGTATTGATAGAAGTGGTATTACTGGCGAATAGCAAGGGAGATTATATATGAAAAAAATAATATTGTTTTCAATGATGATTTTCATATCATTGAGTTTGATTGCTTGTGATGGCTTACCCATTCAAGACCCACCAGTGGACATTCCAAATGGATTGGAACCACTGGTTGCGACTACTGATTGTCATCCTGACTTTGCAACACTAACCGATGGATGGGTGTGTGTGTGGGCGGATGAATTTGACGGTGAAACCGTTGATGAAAATCGATGGAACGTCATCAATGCCGGTGGCGGGTTTGGTAATAATGAACTACAGTATTATCGCCCTGATAATGCTGCATTAGTTGAAGGTAATCTCGTCATTACTGCTAAAAACGAGGCTTATGGTGGTGCGAATTATACATCAGCTAAACTAACGAGTTGGTTGAAAGGTGATTTTAGATATGGACGAATTCAAGTTCGTGCTAAATTAGCCGGTGGCCGTGGCACATGGCCAGCAATTTGGATGATGCCCACACAAAGCGTTTATGGTGGATGGCCTAATTCTGGTGAGTTGGATATCATGGAATATGTGGGATACGAACCGGGGATGGTTCATACTACAATTCATACAACATATGGGAATGGCATGAATGGACTGCAAATTGGTTATGATATGGAACTTGATAGTCCAGAAACACAATTTTATACCTATGAAATTGTTTGGGAACCAGGTTACATTCAAACCTATGTAGATGGTGTACCATATGCAAACCCATTTGTTTATGTGCCGGAATATAACCAAGATAAACCATATGATGACACATTTCCATTTGATCAGCAATTTTATCTCATTCTAAATTTGGCAATCGGTGGTAATTGGGGTGGTGTTATGGGCATAGATAACGGTATTTTTCCAACTACTTTCGAAGTTGATTACGTCCGCGTTTATCAACGAGATTATGCCACTGTCGATATTGAAACACCAGGTGTTGTTGATGATATCGATTTGATGTACTATTTACCCAACTCAATTTATTGGAGACCTGCAGCAGATGATTATGCCATTGAAAAATATAATATCTATGTTGATAACGAATATTATGATACAGCGACTATGAACCAATATACATTTAATGATTTAAATCCAGGTACCTATGTGATTACCATTCGCGCTGTTGATTTTTGTGGTCGAGAAGGCGACATAGGGAGCTCATATAGCATGACTATTGATTCGTAAAAAAAAACACTAGTATGCAAGCGCTTGTGTAAATATTTTTTACAAAATTCTTTGAACTTCTAAATTAATAGCGGTATAATAATAGTGTCAGGCATGTTATTCGAAGTGGATTGGCTTAGCCCTTTGTCGCTTAGTCATGATTCGTTTAGCTACTGGCTAGACCTTGGTAGCGATTCCCCCCCAGCTATCAGGGTCGACTTTTTTTTATAAGATACGTGACAGATGAGCAGCAATCACAGCAGCAAACTGTCTTGCGCCATAAGGGGAGAAGTGTGTATCGTCTGATATTCCTTCAGGAAAATTGGATGATTCATTTGCTTTTTGATGATTGTAAAACCTGATTGCATTAGTTTCACCTAATTTTCTAAGCATTTCTTGGCTGATTTTATACATATCAATAAAAGGAAATCCATAGTTTTCAGCATATGCTTTCATCGCTTTTGGATAATCTTTAATCGCTTCGGGGTCTAGTACGTGATTGATGAATTTTCTTCTTGTGATTGAAGAGATAAAAACAGGAATGGCATCGTGTGATTTCGCGACTTGTGCAAAGCGATCGAGATTTGCTGTATATTGGGATAAAGTCGTATATTTTTCTGGATCACCTATTATTTCATCATTATGACCAAATTGCACGAGTAAAAGATCACCTTTTTTGATTTGGCGATCAATGACATCTAGACGACCTTCATCGATAAACGATTTTGTACTATGCCCGTCTTCGGCTAGATTAAATATCTCATAAATAGGGCTGATAAATTCATGGAGACATTCACCCCATCCTGTTTCAGGTCTCTTATGATCCAGTTTGGGTGCTGCAGTGGAGTCACCGGCAATAAATATTTTCATAAAGTTACCTCATTATTCATCATGGTTTAGACTGTTTTTGTAGATGCGCAAGTTAGCGAAGATTATCCATCCGTTAATTGGTCAATTTTTAGAATTCACTGGTTTCTATTAACTATAGTATATAACAAAAAAGGATGAATAGGGCCTCATTCATGTTTAGCTTGCGATTTTAATTTAAAAATGGGGAAAAGACCAGTAACGATTAATGTCAATAAACTCAAAATGATAAGTACGTAAATAAATAAATCTATGATTGATGTACTAAATACTGTAAGCATCAAAAGCAAAGTCGCAAATGAAACAAGACATATTCTAAAGACGAGATTCAAGAACGGATGATGATGGATAACAAGATAAATTGAAATCAAAATGAAGAAAATCGTAAAAATCAATCCGGTGAAGGTGCTCATTACAGCAAAGAGATTAAACAACCATGATAGAAAACTATAAGGGGAGACGTCTGTAAAGAATAAACCAGCACCATAAAGGTCAAGTGTGACCAATAGTAACATGAAAACAGATGATAGTATACGCACCAACAATGATTTTTGCATCATTAAAAAGTAAAAGATAGGGATGTAAAACATATAAATCAAATAATCACCGATGTTTGCAAATAACAGATTTTCTATGTTTAATAGCATAACATGAACTTGATTCATTGCAGATATATTGATGGTTGTTATGAAAAGACCCATGTAATTAAGCAAGAGATATGTGGAAGAGAAAAGCAATGACAACATCATGATACGATTCAATAAAAACACAAAGCTTTTCTTGGTAAGCGTTAAAAGATGTTGTCTAACTCTTGTTTGATAATAATGATCAACAATCTCTTTTTTAGCAAAAATATCATTTGTCAATTGATCAAGTTCAACGTTATAGATGCTGTGATGCCTTTCTTTAATACTCATAAATTGAGAGCCATTCAAATGGGCAATCTCAAGTTGGTTTTGATATACTTGACTTTTGATTTTTTCAATAATCTTAGGAAATTTATCCATCGATTTCTTGTAGACTCTCAAATCTTTTAAATTGTATTTTTTCTCATCTTTTTCCAAGTGATGACGACAGGTCAGTATTTTACTGTCGATTTCGACGAGTTGCGCTCTTTGATTTTTCACCATTTCATCAAGTTGCATTTGCGCTTTATAATCAAAATCTTTTTCTTTAATCTCGTTATCAAAAAAATATGCCCATGAATTGATGCACAAATTAAGGATAGCCCCATCTGATAAGATATTTTTTTTCATCACTTGCGTAACTGTTAAGTCAAATTCGTAAATTTTGTGTTGGTTCTCTTTGAAGTTTCGATAATTAAACCCCTCATCATACAACTCCAAAAAGGCACGTGTAATCGCCAATTCACTTTCTTGAAATAAATCATCAAGTAGGCTTTCAAACGTATCTCTATGTAACAATGCATAATCATCGATGTAGGTGAGATCCGCTTGCTTGTATGATGTTTTTAAGGCGATTGCCTCAAGTAACATCACAGCAATCTCTTGTGCTGTTTTAGGCATAGATAAATCCTTTGATTTTCTCAAGCAACATAACAGGATCAGAAAATCTATTTTCTTGTTTGAAATCTATATGTGCTTCAATGATCGCCTTTGATTTTTCACCCGTAACAAACAAAAAACGTTTTATATATTTCAAGTTTTTGATTTTAGCAAAAGACTGCATAAAATTATCGGTTGGTTGGCCATCGGTGAGTAACACAATCGCAGTGTTTTTAGTGCCATTGATGCTTAATTCCAAACTAACATGTTCATAGACTTTACCTAAATTAGTTGCACCTCTGAAACTGCTTTTATCCAAGTCAATCCAAATGAGCTTGCCTTGATGGGTGAAATTCTCTTCATAAAGGGATTTGACATCATCAGAAAAGGTGGTGATATTGATGTAGAGTTCCTGCTTTTCATAAGCTTCTGATAAATCATTCATCAGCTGTCGCATGACATCATTAAAAACACCGATTTGATCAGGTCTCATACTGCCGGATTGATCAATAAGAATATAAATGTATTTCATGATATCACCTTAAAATTGATTTAAATCACTTAATAACAATGCCAATGAAGCATCATCCTTTGCTAGGCTATTTTGTGAAATAGCAAATAACCATTCATGAAGTGCCTCGTCCATATCATGATCACTAAATGTTTGATAGGCATTGATGATATTTTTGATATTTGCAAACAGGTATTCATTTTTACTTAGCGCTTCAGATACACCATCTGTGCACATAAAAACACCTAAATCTTGGTCCATTTTTTCAACCTGAATGTACATGTGATCATAGGCATCAAAGGTACATAAAGAATCAGTGCCACCATGGGGTCCTTCATCATCTTCAACTTGAAATATATGATGTTGATGATCGGTGTTAAATGTCGAAAGTAAACCATCCCCTATTTTTAACAAAATATAATATTCATCAGTCATCAAAGCAGCTAAACAAGTTGTACCATAAGTTTTGTATGGATTGGTGGCGTGATTAGCTTTTAGTTTTGAAATTTCAGTATGAAGTTCTTCAATCGTTAAATCTTCTTTTGCAAAAGATGCTTTTACACAATTTGTCCATGCTTCATCTGAGATTCCATGTATTTTTAAATCTTGATCAACAAAATCACTCCAATATGTCAGGACAGTTTTTTTTATGTGGTTTATCATATTTAAATTATTTTTAATATCATTATACGTATATTTTTCGGCAATGAATGTAAAAACCTTTTCAATCGCTTGAATAGCGAAAATGGAACCCCTATCACTTCTAAAGTAACGCGAACTTCCATGACCATCAGCGACAGCAATGATGCCATAATGATCATCATAACGCGAAAAAGAAGCATCTTGAGAAGGCTTATTTTGATGGATATGACTTTGTCCTATGATTGTTTTATGAATCGCATTCATTAAAAATCATCAGCGAGATCAGCATCATTAATACTGGCATCGACGCTTTCTTTTAATTGTGAAATTTGTTCTTTTTGAGCTTCTACTTGATCAAATGTAAGATTAGAAGTGTCACTTTCACCATCAGCATTAGTCATTGATGTCGTTTGACTTTGCACCATCGATGCAGTCACGACCAATTTACGAATGACTTTGGATAAATCTTGAAAAGCAGTGACATCAAAAATCGCTTCTACATTGCCAGTGAATTGTTCTAGCATATCTTTATCCGCATCATGACCGATAGCGATTGCTGTCTTAAGTGCGCCCTTGAACCAACCACGTTTTTTCAAGTTGTTCAAGGCTTTGCCATATGCATCAGTTGGAATACCATCGGACATGAGAATCAATACAGGAGCGATACCGCCACGACTTTTCATCCACCCCCCTTTTTCTTCGACAGTTAACACTTTTTCAAGTTCTTTGCACGCTGCACCAAAATCTGTATAACCACCGGCATTCACATCATGCCAAACGAAATTCAATGGATCTTCTAAAGGCTTTTTAGGGTTGAGCCATTCAGCACCTGATGAAAAGGTCAAACATCCCACTTTAACGGCAACATCAATGGATTCATCATTGAAGTCACATAAGTATTCAACTGCTTTTCTCATCCCATCGTTAACTTGCCCAATTTTTTCTCCACCCATAGAACCAGAGGTGTCGATGATTGCGATAACCGCCATTTCGCTTTGAGCAAATTCTCCTACCATTTCAATTTTTCCGCTCATTTTTTTGTTTCCTCGCTTTCTTTATATTTGTGAAAGGCATATATTTCGCCTTCTATTTGATTGCCTAAATTGACAATAATACCATCAATACAAGGAATTAATGTATCTTTGGTAGATATCTTTGTTTCACTATTTACATAAAAACTCCATGACTCAGTTGATTTATTTTTGATGGCATAATAATCTTTGACTCTTTTTGAAGGTATAACTTCAGCGAGCATTTTAAAGTGATTAGTATCTAAGAGTTGGTAATCATAAAGCTTTTTTCCGGTTTCTAAAATGATATCATGAATTACACGATTACCTTTGGAGACCGTTAATGTTGGCAATTTTGTATTGAGCATATGACCACAACTCGTGCATTGACGTGGTTTTGGATGTTTATGTTCATCGAGATATAAATAGGTACCAACACCGCAGTGAGGACATGTCACGAGTGAATCCATCCATCTGTTCATCGCTTTGATCCAATCAGTATCGGTTGCTCGCAGTTGACGGTCTCTCTGTAGTTGTTCTCTAGTCATATTTTTTGCTGGCATGCCGTGGGTAAATGTTTTTATAAATAATTCTTGGATGAAATTTGGTAATCGGTCCCAAGCTTCGATTACTGAACTGTGAATCACTGGATCTGGGGGATTGCTTGTATTATTTGGATGAAAGATGAATATTGGCTCTGTACCGTATATTTTCTCTTTTTCTTCTAACGTTAGACTGACTAATTTAGTCTTTCTCGTACCTTCCAATGGATCACCATGCAATAAAACCATGAATATTAAAACCGCTAAAGAGAAATAATCAGAATATTTATCGGGCATGAACATGCTGATAGCAACCTCTGGAGCCATGTATTTAAATTTTCCTTTAATACCTAAATTCTCACCATATGGCGCTACATTATCATTATCAAGGATTTGGACTTTCCCTTTTTCAACATCGAATACAATGCCACCATCATTCAAATCCTGGTAACTATAACCCTTGGCGTGTAGTGATTCAAAGGCGCGAATAAGTTCTAATAACATCTTGAGTTGAACCATTGTAGATTTAGGAACTGACTTGCCTTTGATGAGTTTTGCCATTGAAGTATATGATGATCCTTTTAAATTCATCAGATAACCGACTCGATTCATCTTGGATCCAAATGGTTTTGTGACCATTTTCGGCCAAATAAATGAATCATTAGGAGATCCTTTAACAATGTTATTGCTTAAATTTTTGAAAAACTTTCTGGAAACTGCACCAGGTTTATACACTTTGAGTGCATAGACTTTATGATCAGGGATATATTTGACTTTGTAAACAATACCTTGTCCACCTTCACCGATAATTCCAAGTATTTCACATTTGGTGCCATTTTCCATTTCTACGAAATGATTCACCGTTTATCACCTAACTTTATGTTATGATAAAAGGATTTCATTTCATCATAAGAAGTGAATTCAAAATTGAACGCTTTCATAAAAAATGTTTTTAAATCGGATGCTTGAATATGATCATCATCTAGTTCGTTCCAAACTTCAAGTGCACGTTTGTGGAATGAGTGAATTGGTTTGTTATTTTCGTCATTAAAAATAAAACCGAGATGGTGCTTTAAAACGAATTTTATGTAATAATCATGGTGAAATAGAAATCTATCATAATAAAGTGTTCCTTGAAAAGGATGACATTTAAATAAAAATTCAAATGTGAACAAAGCGACACTAAACATCAATAATTTTTCCGGATTTATTTTATGATAGTTAACTTTAGATTTCTTCTTAATTGATGAATTGAGTTTAACTAATTCACTTTTTGGAATGTAATCCATATATTTCAAAACAGTTTGATAATCAGTAGATGCTTGAATACTTTGATCGATCTGGATGAAGAATTGTTTATCTTTGTCAATAACGACATTGAACACATTTAAAAGGAACCAATGATCAAATGATGGATGAGTGTATTTATATTTATCAACCTTTAAAAAAAAATGTTTGATGGTTTGCACTCTTTGAAAAAAGTTCTTTTTCAAAGGTTCATTCGTCATCCATTGATTAACTGTTTGAAGTTCCATACGATTGTATACATCCTTATCGTCTAGATTTAAAAATACTATTCTTTGTTCATATTCTAACACAATTTAAGGATTAATATATGTTTGAAACACAGATATTACATAATTTTTTCTGTGAATCTCTAAAAAGATAAAGAAGAATCAAATATCATTTTCATTATTGGTTAATATTTGTTCAAAGGAGATTAGTCCGCAGATTCATTAAAAAAGAACTTCAGTGTCATAGCATCAAGCCTATTAGTTATAAAATCCATCAGTTAATTTACTCACAAAAAGTCAAGATTATATATATTGGTGTTAGTATAGTTTAGTAGACACAAAGCGTAAGAATCCTTCTTATGATAGAATATTAAGGAAGGATTCTTACTTGAAAATCAAATGGTACCCCTATCCGGATCGAACCGTAGACCCACTGATTAAGAGTCACTAGATGTTCAAAAATCATGTAATCTTAAGCATAGTTGAC
>WOZH01000065.1 GCA_011620375.1 Acholeplasmataceae bacterium | reverse complement strand
TGGAATAGCGATTTAGCTGCTGTCGGTGGACGTGGTTGTTCTATTGATGGTTCAACCCTTGTTGATGACCTTGCTGGTATAACCATTCACTCACAGACATATTTCGATGTTTTAGAAGCATTAGTTGATTGCTCAGCTTTAGAAGTTGAACCGGCGTAATCATTAAATAAACAATAGAAAGCACATGCGCAAACATGTGCTTTTTTTGTAGAAAATTAATCATTCTAGGAAATACATATGTTATCGCGATTGATATGAAAAAAAGAGAATGTTATTCAACATCCTCTTGGAATTCTTCATCAAAGTCCAATATATCAACCATAATTTCTAATACTTTTTTAGTGTCTGCACCAGTCACAGTAACATTTAAATTCCCATTATGAAATGATTCGCCTATAAACGGGATATGACCAAACTGATCGACGACCCAACCATTAACAGTTGCAACATCCATGTCTTCATCTTCCGGCAAACCCAATGTCTCAAAAAAGATATCGATATCCGTATAGCCTTTAACTCGATATTGTTTATCCGTGACTTTAACAATCGACTCAACGATTGTATCATGTTCATCCCAAATTTCACCGACAATGTCTTCAAGGATATCTTCCATTGTAACAATTCCAATCGTACCACCATACTCATCTTTTACAATGGCCATGTGCATCTTGTTTTCTCTCAATAAAGACAACAAATCGGTTGCTTTCATGTATTCGGTGACGAATACTGGTGGATTAATAATTTCGGACAATGATTTGTTTTCTAAGACAACTAAATTATAGAAATCTTTATGATTGATTGTCCCAACAATATGATCTATTGATGTATCATATACAGGTAATCTAGAGTAACCAGAATGTTTAAATGTATGAATAATAACTTTAATATCTTCTTTATCAGAAATGGCTATCACTCTAACACGAGGTGTCAATATATCTTCTACTGTCAAATCATCAAAGTCAATCACACTTCTTATCATTTCTTCTTCGTTTTCGTTGATGCCACCTTCTTGCTGCACTTCACTGACATATGTAAGGAGCTCATCTTCACTGACGGCATCTGGTTCTTGAAATGTAAAGATGCGATTTGTCAAGATTTGAATACCAGTAAAAATGATGCTAATCGGTTTAAGTATCCATATAAAAAATTGCAAAATTGGTGTGATGAGTAATGCAAACTGTTCGGCATGTTTTTTGGCATAGGTCTTAGGTGTGATTTCGCCAAATATTAAAACGAGAATCGTCATGACTGCAGTTGATATGGTGACACCATAATTTGGCCAAAAACCAACAAATATGACTGTAGCAATAGAAGCTGCAGCGATATTGACAACATTGTTACCCGTTAAAATAGTGGTTAATACATGCTCAAAGTTCTCAACGAGCTTAAGCGTGTGTTTCGCGCGTTTGGATCCATTTTGGATTAAATACTTCAATCTGATTGTGTTGACGGAAGAAAATGCTGTTTCTGCAGATGAGAAGAACGCTGATAGCAAAATTAACACAACTAATAGGCCAAACATGAGCCATAGTTCAGTTGTCATGAATTATCATCCTCTGTTTTTGGTGATTCGGTTTTAATTACACGCACTTTAGTGATTACATTTTCATCAACTGACAATACAGTATAAGTAAAGCCATGATAGGTAATTTCAACTTTTTCACCTGTTTCAGGAAATCTGCCAAGCTGACCTAAGATAAAACCAGATAACGTATCGTAATCATCCACGGGTAAATCAGCTTCGATCTCATCTTCAACATCATCGATTGGCACTAAGCCATTGATTTCATAAGTGTTTTCACCAATTAATTTGATCTCTTCTTCGACAATATCGTATTCATCAAAAATATTGCCAACTATTTCTTCAATTAAATCTTCAATGGTTACAATACCAGCTGTACCGCCATATTCATCTAGAACGATTGCGATATGATTTTTATGTTTTTGCATTTCGGCAAATAATTCAGCAGTATGTTTTGAATCTGGAACAAAATAAGGTTTTCTAAGTAATGACCGCAATGAAAAATGTTCCTCGTTTAATACCTTCAAAATATCTTTTACATGAAATGTACCAATGATATGATCGATATCTTTTTCATAAACTGGAAACCGTGTATATTGCTCATCTTTCACATAATTTAAAATATCATCTTTGCTCATATTCACATTCAAAGCGGATATTTCCGTACGGTGAGTCATAATTTCATCAACTGTTGTATCCGTAAAATCAAAAATGTTTTGGATCATTTCACTCTCGGATTTTTCAATATTTCCAGTTTTTGAACTCGCTTCAACAATATGTCTAATTTGTTCTTCGGTTACTTCACGTTCACCTTCTATATTTTTTAATCCAAATATGTGACCGATTACTTTAGATAAACCATCATATAGTGCTATGAGCGGTTTGAATAACGTTTTAATGAATGTGATGATTGGCATGAATGCATAAGCAATTTTTTCTTTATGTTTGTAGCCTAAACGACGACCCACTAAAGTTGCCGACACTGAAATTAGACTAAACCATATGAATAGAATCAATGCATGCATTAATAAGGCAATCATGACTGATGTTGTATTAAACAAGCCAAAAAGCCATGGGAAAAATGCTGTATCCATGATGACAGCAATCACGCAATAGAGCATTAAATTCACAATGATGATCGTTTGTCTATAAGGTTTGGGATGCTCAATATAGTGGCGTACACGCGATGCGCTTTTTTGACCGTCTTCGATATCTTCATTGACTCTCGCTTCTGAAATTGTATCCAGCGCACTGTTTGCCATTTCTAGCGCACCAATTAAAAATGCAAGGATGATTGCGATGATGCTACTTAAAATCATGTGGTTTCAATCCTCCTTAAATAACAAAAAAAGACACCAAAAAAAGATGCTGTCTTATCGGTTTTTCTAAATCGCTCTATTGGATCTTCGAGCCTACTACTCTTTTCTTCCATTATTTTACTCTTGATTCCTCCATGAAATCATATATATGATTATCATACATGAAAGATACTAAAAAGTCAATTATTCACACATTATTACCCGATATTTACACCATGTTTTACTTGTTAAGTATACCAAAGTATGCTAAAATAGATATCGGTTGTATCAATCGCAATTAAAGACTACAATGGGGACTATCATATGCAAATATTTCTTAATATCTTATATCTAATCATCGGCTTTTATTTACTGATCAAAGGTGCTGATTTCTTTGTTGAATCTTCCGCATCAATTGCTAAAAGACTAAGGATTCCTACACTGATTATTGGTTTAACTCTCGTTGCATTTGGCACGTCTCTGCCGGAATTAGCTGTCAGCTTGACAGCTGCCATTAAGGCAAGTACTGAAGGCAGTTCTGCGGATATTGCTATGGGTAACATCGTTGGGTCGAATATTGCTAATATTACGCTTATCCTTGGTACAAGCGCCATAATGATGCCGATTATTGCTCATAAAACCATTAGAAAAAGAGAATTTCCATTTTTATTAGGCATGTCCATTCTCTTGTTTGTATTAGCCTTGCTATTTCAAGCTGATTATCAAATTGTTTGGTGGGAAGCGATGCTGCTACTGTTCAGCTTTGCTATCTACTTAGTGATTATGGCGAAAACCAAACAAGAAGATGAGATCATCGAAGAGATTCATTTAATCTCTAATAAAAAGGCGATTATCTTGTTGATTATTGGCTTAGTTGGTGTTTCATTAGGTGGTATGCTTGTTACGAATGCTGCAGAATTTATATCCTTGCAAGTGTTGACAGATTTGTTTGGTGTTTTGGAAACGGATGCTAAAACGCTTGTCGGTTTATCCATTGTTGCCTTAGGAACTTCACTACCTGAACTCGTTACTTCAATTGTTGCTACGAATAAAAATGAAGGTGACATTGCTTTAGGTAATGTCATTGGTTCAAATATTTTTAACAGTTTATTAATAGTTGGCTTAGCTGGTGTTATTACGCCGCTTGGCATCAATCGTAACGTGATTATCGATATGGTGATTGTCGTTGGATTGACCATCCTGATATTCGTGTTTACTTTAACAAAAAAACAACTATCGAAACGTGAAGGAACCATCTTACTAGTTCTCTACGTGCTATATATCACGTATATAATATTGCGTGCCTTCTCAGTTTTCTAAGAAAGATTTAATGTCATCTTTCAGCATATCGTTGTGCAAAATGTAAGACTCATGGGTATGATTTGGTAAAATGATGTGTTTCGCATGATGTAATCGTTGTTTAATCATTAATTGATGCTCAATTTTGATTACATCGTGTTCTCCAAAATATAATAATATTGAATGATTAACTTTTAAGAGATCATAATCATTGAAAACAGGTCCTTCTAGCATCAATTTGAGCAAAGGGCTTTTTTCTTTTTGATAGCTTTTTGTCATACTGCTAAATAAGTCATCCGCTAAGCCATCTGGACTGATGTTCAGCCCACACAGCACCAGTTTAGTAAATTGCTGTGGTGCTTTCAATAAAGCCTTCAAAGCAACGATTGCACCATCGGAATAGCCAAATATATGGGTATGATCTAGCTTATGTATCTTTAAGAATGCCAGCAAATCATCAGCCATGATATCGTATGAATCTGCAACCGGACCCGGACTCTTGCCATGTCCACGTGAATCAATGAGGTAGATTGTGAAATTTGCTTTAAGCTTGTCAGCTAGAGCGTCTAATGATGTGTGGTCTTCGCCATTGCCATGAAGCATAATAAGTGGATAGCCACATCCGCTTTTTTCGAAATATAGATTAAATTTTTTCATTTTTCTACTACCTCATATTTTATTAACAACAACCAATATGGTTGATAAAGACTTAAACGTCGCATTTGTTGGGTGTATAACATGTTCTCCCTGTTGATATCAGACGCATTCTTATAATTATTGTATCATGCTTTAGCAATGAAAAAAAGGTCCATGAGGACCTTTTAGTGTTAGTCTGCATAAGCCATGTTCTGTTTCCTCATGAAATGAGGATGTGATCATTTATCTCTACAGAGTAGCATGCATTAGCTTCAATTTGCTGTTGCACATGCCCCTACCAAATTTGGGTTGCTAGCTTGAGGGGTTTACCGCGTTTCATCAATTTGTTTCCAAATTGTTCGTCACTGTGGCACGTTATGCGAAGTAGCCATAGTTGCCCTTAGGCTACCCTCGCGCCGTTACTTTCGTACCCTAAGTTATGCGTTCCTTAGGCACAAACACTACATCCATCGCAGGATGTGCTAGCATGGACTTTCCTAACCTTTTTAAGGCTCGATCACCTTCGACTAACATCTTAATCTTATCACGATTAAGCAATCGTGACAAGATGACTAATTATCTTTGTGCATTGGTCGTTTGCCATGTGGCTTACGTTCTGCTGTATGATGGGGTTTTTCAGGACTGTTATTTTCTGCACCGGGTAGTGCATCTCTACGAGATAAGTCCACACGACCACGATCATCTACACCGATACATTTAACAAGAATTTGATCGCCAATTGACAACACATCTTCAACTTTTTCAATTCTTTCTTTGGCGATTCTTGAAATATGTACCAAACCATCGGTACCTGGCCATAATTCAACAAAACAGCCATATTTTTCAATTCTTGTGACTCTGCCTTCATAAATTTGACCAATTTCGACATCTCTAACAAGATTCAAAATGTATTCAGCAGCAGATTCAATCCAAGTTTTTTCCATGTGCATCAAGAATACGCGACCATCTTGTTCAATGTCAATCTTGACATTATTATTGTCTTCAATAATTTGATTAATAATCTTGCCACCTGAACCAATAATATCTTTAATCTTTTCAGGATTCACACGAATCATCTTAACTTTAGGAGCATACTTGGAAAGTTCTGCTCTTGGTTTAGCAATGACTTTTGACATATGATTCAATATTTCTAAACGAGCAGCTCTTGCTTGTTCAAGCGCTTCTTCAAGAATTTCTCGAGTGATTCCAGCAATCTTAATATCCATCTGTAAAGCGGTGATACCTTTAGTTGTTCCTGCAACTTTGAAATCCATATCACCTTCATGGTCTTCCATCCCTTGGATATCGGTTAAGATTGTATAGTTCTTACCTTCCTTAATCAAACCCATGGCGATTCCCGCAACGGGTGCTTCAATTGGAACACCTGCAGCCATGAGTGCGAGTGAACCTGCACAAATAGTGGCTTGTGAAGATGAACCATTTGATTCTAGAATCTCTGATACGACACGGATAGAATATGGAAATGTTTCTTCATCTGGTAGAACCTGTAGTAAAGCACGTTGTCCCAAAGCACCATGACCGATTTCGCGGCGACCTGGTGAACCATAACGACCTGTTTCACCAACTGAGAACGGTGGGAAGTTATAGTGAAGCATAAATCGTTTTGTATCTTCATCGCCTAGTCCGTCGATGATTTGATTTTCACCGATTGAACCAAGTGTCACTGTGCCAAGAGCCTGTGTTTGTCCACGTGTGAACAATGCGGAACCATGTGCTCTTGGTAATAAATCAATTTGCGAATCAAGTGGTCTAATTTCATCCACTTTTCGACCATCAGGTCTGACTTTATCTTCTGTGATTAAGCGTCTGACTTCAGCTGTGACAATAGCATCCACTAAAAATTTGATTTGTTTAATATAATTTTTATGCGCTTTTTCATCGAATACCTGATGTCCTTCGACTTCTCTAAAGAAAGCTTTATTACCGAGTGTTTCTACTGCTTCATCACGAAGTGCATCGATGGCATGATAACGTTCTAATTTGTCATATATTGAGACGGCATTGATAAGCTTTTCTTCATAAGCATCGTATAATGTTTTCTTTAGTATTTCATCAATTTCTAATTTTGTAAAAGTCATTTTTTCAACTGGAAAATCAGCCATGATTTCTTCTTGAAAAGCAATCAATGTCTTAATGGCATCGTGTGCAAATAAGATTGCTTCTAGCATATCTGCTTCGCTGATTTGTTTAGCACCTGCTTCAACCATATTAATAGCTTCTTTTGTGCCCGCTACAATTAAATCAATGTCCGAAACTTCTATTTGTTCAGGTGTTGGATTTAAGATGAACTCCCCATCTACACGTCCTACTTGAACACCTGCAATTGGCATTGTAAATGGAATATTTGAAATGCCTAAAACGAGTGATGAACCAAACATTGCTGCCATTTCTGGTGTGCAATTCTGATCGCTTGAAATGACCGTGTTAATAATCTGTACTTCGTTCTTGAATCCTTCAGGAAATAGCGGTCTCAGTGGTCTATCAATCAATCTTGAGGTCAATGTTTCATGCTCTGATGGACGACCTTCTCTTCTTAAAAATCCACCTGGAATTTTACCTGCAGCATAGAGCTTTTCTTGATATATCACCATTAAAGGGAAAAAATCCTGAAAAGATTCTTCTGTTTTAGCTGTAACGACACTTAAAATTGTAGACTCTCCGTAGCGGATCAAGGCAGAGCCGTTAGCTTGTTTTGCCATTTCACCAATTTCAACGACTAAGGGTCTACCACCTAGTGTTGTTTCATAAATTTTCTTTTCCATTGAATATAAAATCTCCTTCATTTTATATCTTTCGATTTATATTTTTCGATATCTAAACTATGATACCATATTTTAATAAAAATGTCACTTGATGATAACCTTTGAATGTTTTTTATCTATTGACAAAAAGGCAAGAAAAAAAGGTTGCAATGCAACCCTTCTTACTTGCGTAAACCAAGTTTTTGAATCAATGTTTGATAACGATTTACGTCATTATTTCGCAAATAATTAAGTAAGCGTCTTCTTTGACCAATCATCTTGTACAAGCCACGCCGTGAATGAAAATCATGGATGTGAACTTGCAAATGTCCATTCAGGGTATTAATGTTTTCTGTGAGTATTGCGATTTGGACTTCTGGTGAACCTGTATCACCATCCTTCATCGCATATTCCTTAATAATAGCCTGTTTCTTTTCTTTACTGATTGCCATATGGTTTTATCCTTTCTCGAGTAACTAAAGTAGAGGTTGGCATACCTGTAACCTTGTTATCGCCTTTTCTATTGTAGCATAATATGTATAATATGCAAGTGATTTTGTTAAATTTTAATGAATTGATCAACGCTGACAACAAACACTGTGGCACCACCGACTTCGACTTCGATTGGAAGCGCAGTGAATGAACCGAATTCATTGACAATAGTATTAGGGACGAGTTTTGCACGTTTCTTTGAATGAGTCTCAATAATCTCAAGTGCTTGAGGCACTTTTTCATCATTGATACCAATCAAGAAGGTGACATTACCAGCACGTAGGAATCCACCTGTAGTTGCAAGGCGTGTTGAAAAGAATTTTTCTTTTACTAACGCTTTTTGTACTTTGTTCGCATCATCATTTGACACGATTGCAATAATAAGTTTCATCTTCTCACTTCCTTTAATTCATTATACCACGACTTTTGAGTCTATGAGTGCTCTGATCGTTTGTTCATCTCTTTTTAACTGCCTGATGAGGGATTGCTTAGATTTGAATTTGATTTCTTCTCGTATATATGTGTTGAATGTTACTTCAATATGATGATTATATATGTCCTTATTAAAATCAAAGATGAAAACCTCCAACCGTTTAGTATTTGAATAATTCAGCGTTGGATTATAGCCGACGTTTGCCATACCATCATAATACTTATCATTCACGAACAATGTAACGTAATATACACCAACCTTCGGTAAAAAATAATTACCATAATTGACATTAGCTGTCGGAAATCCCAATAATTTACCTACTTTATTTCCGTGCTCAATTTCACCACGAATGGTATATGGATGACCTAATAAATGCAAAGCGCCTTCAAGATCACCATTCAACAGGAAATCTTTGATATATGTGGTTGATATACGCATGTTATTATGAACAAGATCAGGGACGACATCAACTACAAATGATTTCTGTAAATCTTCAATGTTTCCTTGCCCTCGAAATGCGAATCTAGCATCTCTACCAATAACAAGACGTTTGACAGATATTTGTTTTAGAAACAAAATGAATTCTTGAACGCTCAATTCGGAAAATTGACGATCAAACTTAACGACAAAGGCAAAGTCAAGTTCATATTTTGATAATTGTTCAATTTTATCGCGTTTCCCCATCAACGTCTGGAAAGGTTGGTTTCTTAAGATGGTAGATGGATGTGGATCAAAAGTCAAAACAGCGTGTTTCGTATCCCGATAATGCAAGACACGTTCAATCAGTTGCTGATGACCTCTATGTAGACCATCGAAGTTACCCATTGTAAGTGTAACAGGTTTATCATTCTTCATTTGGTCAAATGTATTATATTGTATTTTCATTCATAACTCCTAACGAATAACGATTGGTTTATATTGATGATTATTGATTGGCTCGTAAAACGCAATAAAGCGATTATTTTCATCTACAACGACAAAAGGAACATCCATACTGGTTTGTCTTTCATCTAGAATAATGCCATTTTTAACAAGTTCAATCATATAATCATTAAGTGCTATTTTTGGATATTGATGAAAGAATGTATCAAGATTGATTAGATCATCAGCAGTCAATTGATCAATTGATTTCGCATCACTATCATGATAATCGCCAATCCTTGTCCTTCTAAGAACAGATAAAGCACCACAAGTATCTAGGTGGTTTGCAATATCAACCGCTAAACTTCTTATATATGTTCCCTTTGATACAGTGGTAGTAAATGAGATATGGGTGTCATTTATATCAAGCACTTCAAAATCATAAATTTCAACATATCGCTTAGGACGTTCAATGGCTTTTCCCTGATGGGCAAGTTTATATAGTTTCTGGCCATTTATCTTAATGGCAGAATGCATAGGTGGTTCTTGTTCATATCCACCAATGAATGATTTTGCTGCTTCAATAATGTCTTTTTTTGAAGAGTGAACGGGTTTTTCCATCAAGACTTTGCCGGTGATATCATATGTATCAAAATGTTTTCCTAATGTGATGACACCAGTATATGATTTTTGTTTTGCTGCCAATAAATTGGATAATTTGGTCGCTTTTCCAACGCAAACAATAAGCAGGCCGCTAGCAAAAGGATCAAGCGTGCCTGTGTGTCCAACTTTATTAAGATGAAACATCTGTTTTATACGTTTAACGATATCATGAGATGTTAAACCAATGGGCTTGTCTATTAAAAAAAATCCATCCATCGTATTCACCACATAATATTATACCAGCATTTATATACAAAAAAAAGCACGATGTGCTTTGTTTTGTTTATCGGTTTTCTTCAATCCAAGA
>WOZH01000045.1 GCA_011620375.1 Acholeplasmataceae bacterium | reverse complement strand
GTGTATAACCGGCAAGAATGGTTTCATCATGTTTAGAAACACCATCAACCAAGACCTTAACGATTTGTCCTTCAAAGCGTTTATTTCCTCGTAAATAACCTGCATTTATTGCTTCGTTCAAACGATACAATCTTTGTTTCTTGTCCGTTTCAGAAGTGTGATCCTCATAGTTTGCTGCAGGCGTTCCCTCACGTGGCGAGAAAACAAATGTAAAAGCCCCTTCGAAATTGGCTTGTTCAACTAAGTCAAGTGTATCTAGAAAATCTGCTTCAGACTCACCTGGAAAGCCAACGATGATATCGGTTGTTACCGATATGCCAGGCACCATTTCTTTGAGATGATTAAGTACGTCGAGATATCCTGCTTTGGTATAATGGCGATTCATTTTTTTCAAGATGCGTTCGCTACCTGATTGTACCGGCAAATGAAAATAGGGCATGACGTGCTCACATGCGCTCATGGCTGCCATTGTCTTGACATCTAAATCGTGTGGATGTGATGTCATGAATCTAATTCTATCGATACCTGTCTCATTGAGTGCTCGCAATAAATCACCAAACGTAAAATCGATATCTTTAAAATCTTTACCATAAGCATTGACATTTTGTCCAAGTAACGTCACTTCTTTATATCCAGCCTTAACTAAACTTTCAACTTCAGCAATGATTTCTTCCTTTTTTCTTGAACGCTCTTTTCCTCTTGTATAAGGCACGATGCAGTATGTGCAAAACTCATCACATCCGAACATGATGTTCACCCATGCTTTGAATGTATGATTTCTCACTTTTGGTAGCTTTTCAACAATGTCTCCCTCTTTTGAATACACTTCGATGACACGTTCCTTTGAAAGCATCGCTGTTTCGATATATTCAGGTAAACGATGGATGTTGTGTGTCCCAAATACAAGATCGACATGTTGATAGGTTTTCAACACGCGTTCGATGACATTTTCTTCTTGTGCCATGCATCCAGCAAGCGCTAGAATTAAATCTGGGTTTCTTCTTTTTTGAGCTTTCAGCCTACCTAACTCACCCCAGATTCTGTTTTCAGCATTTTCTCTAATGGCACATGTGTTGATGATGATTAAATCACTATCAGTCTCATCAAATGCTTTTGAAAATCCCATCAATTCTAAGATACCTGCCATGGTTTCGCTATCCGCTTCATTCGCCTGACATCCATAAGATTGAATCGAGTATGTGCGATTATTTCCAAGATTTTTAAAACGATCAAAAAGATTGAAATCAACTTCATCAACTGTCGATCGCGATCTTTTTCTTGCTTTCTTCAAATCGGGTTTAAAATATTTTTCGATATCTATATCATTCATATAATCACCTAGCGTTATTTTAACTTATTGCATTATTTTCATAAACTCATTCGCTCTCTAGATGAATGCGTTCGATGGTTTTCATATTAAAGTCCATGATAACGGCATTTAATTGTCTTGGTCCGTTAGCAACTTTATTCGGCGTGCTAAATCCGTTTAAAAACCGCTGAATAACAATTTCTCTTTCAACACCAATAATCCCGTTTAAAGGTCCTGTCATACCAACATCCGTCATATAGAGCGTGCCTTTAGGCAAGATTCTATTATCGGCTGTAGGCACATGCGTATGCGTACCTATAACAGCCGAAGCCAAGCCATCAAGATAATGACCCAACGCGACTTTTTCACTGGTTGCTTCGGCATGAAAATCAACGAGACTGTAATCTGCAGGATTCTCTTTTAATATTTTTTCGATGCCAGAAAAGGGATCATCCAAGTTGGCATTCATAAATGTTCGACCTAAGGCATTGATAACCAATAAGGTTTTCCCATTGAAATTAATGGTCTTATACCCTACTCCTGGTGCACTGCGATAATTAAAAGGACGAACGATATTTGCATCTTCAATAAAATCAAATAACTCCTTGTTTCCCCAAGCCCAATTGCCCAATGTGACCATATGGACACCTGCAGTCATCAGACGTTTATAAATCTTTTCGGTAATACCTCGACCTTGTGCGGCATTTTCACCATTAACAATGATTAAATTAGGACGATATTCATTCTTGATTTCAGTTAAATGTTCAGTCAACATTTCAAGTCCTGCATCACCGTAAATATCGCCGATAAACAGTACGCGCATATCTATTTCCTTTCTATCAAGCAAAAAGAGGCAGATGCCTCTTATTTTGCTACATCAGTTGCTCTAGTCTCACGGATAACTGTCACTTTAATTGTACCAGGATATGACATCTTTTCTTCTATCTGGTCTTTAATCTCACGTGCGACTCTAAAAGCGGCTAAATCATCAATTTGTTCAGGTTTGACGATGACTCTAATCTCCCGTCCAGCTTGAATAGCAAACGCTTTTTCAACGCCTTTTATTTCCATTGAAATGGTTTCGAGTTGTTCTAGACGCTTTACGTAATTTTCCATCGATTCTGATCTTGCGCCTGGTCTAGCAGCTGACAATGCATCAGCGGCAGCAACCAAAACAGCAATCACGCTTTTTGGTTCAACATCACCGTGATGTGATGCGATAGCATCGACCACAACATCGGGTTCTTTATAACGATTGACAAGATTCACACCGATTTCAACATGACCGCCTTCGACTTCGTGGTCTACCGCTTTACCGATATCATGAAGTAACCCAGCCCGTCTTGCAAGTATTTCATCTTCACCAATTTCAGCAGCCAATTTACCTGCTAAAAATGCTGTTTCAATCGAGTGTTTCAACACGTTTTGTCCATATGATGTTCTAAATGATAAGCGTCCCAATAATTTAATTAAATCGGGGTGAATTCTACCTATGCCAACCGTGAATACGGCATCTTCACCAGCTTCTCTTAAGAATTGATCAACTTCTGATCTCGCTTTATCCACGACTTCCTCAATGCGTCCCGGATGGATTCTTCCATCGGCAACAAGTGTACTCAAAGCCCGTCTGGCTACTTCACGTCTTACAGGGTCAAAACCGCTTAATACAACCGCTTCCGGAGTATCATCAATAATTAAGTCAACACCTGTGAGTGCTTCTATTGCCCGGATGTTACGGCCTTCACGACCAATAATCCGTCCCTTCATCTCATCATTTGGCAAATCAACAACAGAGACCGTACGTTCGGTGGTTGTTTCGCTTGCATACTTTTGCATCGCTAAGGCGAGTATATCTTTGGATTTGGCTTGCGCTTCATTTTTAGCGCGCTCTTCTTCATCCTTAATATACAGTGAAATTTCATCTGCCATCTGATCCTTTACGCTTGCCATAATGATTTCTCGTGCTTGGTCTGTACTTAGACCAGAAATTTCTAAAAGCTTTGTTTCCTGTTCTTTTAAAACTTCTTCCACTTTGCTATTCAATTGTTCGAGCTGTTCTTTTCTTTCATCAAGCTTGTCTTCGCGCGACGTCAACGACTGTTCACGTCGGTCTAGATTAACTGAGCGATTATTGAGGTTCTCTTCTCTTTGAGCGACTTTGTTTTCAAGGTTTAAAACGACCTGACGTCGTTCACGGATATCATTATCAAAATCCTTCTTGAGATTGAAAATTTCTTGTTTCGCTTCTAGTACGCTTTCGCGTTTCGCTTTTTCAGCTTCTTTTTTTCCGTCTTCAACAATTTTTTCGGCCAATTGTTTTGCTGCTTTGATTCCTTTTTCATGCATATAAATCCGAATAAAGAATCCAATGAAGGCACCAATGACAACGGCTAGCAAAATGGAGATGATTGTTTCTACTGTACCGAGTGCTATAATAAACATTCAATACACCTCCATTTATCAAAATATTTTTAACAATTTGATTTAAATTGCTATAATCAAATGCATAGATTAATTATAACCTATTTCGTGGTCATTAGTCAATCTGAAAACGTCTATCCAAAAAAGTTTAAATCAATAGCATTCCAGCATTTTTCTTTTTCCGTTTTTCATGTATAATAGATTGTGGACACGCAAAGGAGAATCGCTATGAAAGCTGACAAACATAAACCATTAACATTTTGGCAAAAGATTCATAAATATCGTGCTAAAATCGGACTACTAGCATTTCTAATCATCATTCCTATTTCACTTGTTTTAATCGCTTATCTCGGACCCTATTTCAGTAATAAAAGTGTGAACTTTAGTAGCGAAACCGCTGAGACACAAGACATTCAGCGTCGTTTTATCGGTCTCAATGATCTCGATGAAATGTTGTTGACCGTTGAATGGACAGACTTAGTCAAACCACAGTTTAGTGAAGATAATGAAGTTACGACGCCTGGTTATTATCGCTTTCTTTTAACCTATGAAGCAAAAGATAACTATGATATTTCTACTGTTTCGATAACCCCTGTATTACACCCGGATTGGTTTCCCGTTTATTTCGTTGGTACAACACGACAAATGTATAGTACATCGCTGACTTTTCAAGTTACATACAATGAAGTCATGCCGCTGCATAAATTGTTATTTGTTACTGTTGAACAGCCCAATCTTTATTTAAAAATTGAATACTCATATATTTCTGGGGAAGAGACCATCAATCAAGTTGCCTATGTAAAATATTCGCTTGAAGGATTATATCCAACGGTGAGTGTTTCATGATATTAATAAAAAAGTGGAGATGATTAACGTCAGCATCTCTACTTTTTTTATGAACTGTTTAAATATGGCATAGTCAATGTTTTTACCATTCATCGGCAGTCTAGCATATCATGCGATTAATATGTGATGAATCACCTATCTATCAATAATAAAAATCAAGGTACAAAAAAGAAGCTTGCAAAAGCTTCCTTTAATTATCGTATGAAATATGATGGTGGTCTAGTACTTTTTGATAAAGCGTTTTGTATAAATCAGGATGTTCTTCCAAATACTGTTTGGCATTTTCTCTGCCTTGTCCAATCTTTTCCCCCTCATAGGCATACCATGAACCGCTCTTTTGGATGAAATCAAGTTCAGTCGCTAGATCAACGAGCTCGCCTGATTGAGAAATTCCTAAACCATAAATGATGTCAACCGATACCGTCTTAAATGGTGGGGCAACTTTATTTTTGACGACTTTGATGTTTGCTAAGTTACCAACGATATCTGAACCGTTTTTAATGGCTTGACTGCGTCTAATTTCAAGTCTAACACTTGAATAAAACTTAAGGGCGCGTCCGCCTGGTGTTATTTCAGGGTTACCAAACATCACGCCAACTTTTTCCCTAATTTGATTGATAAAAATGGCCGTTGTATTTGTCTTTGATATGACTCCTGATAATTTACGCATCGCTTGGCTCATTAATCGTGCTTGCAATCCAACATGTGAATCACCCATGTCACCGTTAATTTCAGCTTCAGGAACGAGTGCAGCAACCGAGTCAATGACGACACAATCGATCGAACCACTTCTAATCAGCGCTTCAGCGATTTCTAGTGCTTGTTCACCCGTGTCTGGTTGTGATAGCAATAGATTATCGATATCGACACCGACAGCTTTTGCGTATTTCGTATCAAGTGCATGTTCCGCATCGATGAATGCGACGTATCCACCACGTTTTTGGACTTCCGCGATGGCGTGAAGCGCTAATGTCGTCTTGCCTGAACTTTCCGGTCCATAGATTTCGATAATTCTGCCCTTTGGATAACCACCGATACCGAGTGCAATATCCAGTTGAATCGATCCTGAGGGATTAGCAGCAATATGTCTATCCGCTTCATCACCAAGACGCATGATTGAACCCTTACCATATTGTTTTTCGATTTGTTTCATTGCAGTCTCTAGTGCCTGCGAACGTTTATCATTGTTCATAAATACCTCCACATCCTATATTAGTAACACGTGCTTATGTTTACTACATGGATTCAAATATAATTTTTCTATTTTTTATAAAATAATCTACACCAGAAACGACAGTCATGAGAATCGCAAAATAGAAAATGATGTCACCCACCCAGTGTGTTAGTCCAAAGTCGTTAAACAGTAAGATTAATAAGGCAACCATCGTTGAAGCTGTTTTCACTTTACCATAGATGGAAGCAGCAATGACATCGCCTTTTTCTACTGCCATCAGTCTAATGCTCGTGACAATGAATTCTCTGGTGATGACAATCGCGACGGCCCAAATCGGAACTCTTGTCGTCATAGTGACCATCAGATAAAGCATCGCTGTTAATACTAAAACTTTATCAGCAATGGGATCCAAGAATTTTCCGAATGTCGTGATTTGATGAAATCGTCTAGCGATTTGACCATCTAAAAAATCGGTCAATGTACCAATGACAAACAAAACTGCAAAAATAAAACCACCAATTGACAAATTAAAAAAACCGATGTCCGCCTTTAGCGGTTTGATGGTGATGATCACTAACATAACCGGAATGATTAAGAAGCGTGAAATGGTCAATTTATTCGCTGTCGTCATCTATTATATCCTATCTTTCTTTTCTCTTATATTTTACCATAAAAATACGTTTATTGTTGCAATTTAACGTTTGGTTTGATACAATAGTTGTGCATGTGCCAGGAGGTGAAATTGTGGCTAATATTAAACAACAAATCAAACGTAATAAAACGAATGAAAAACATCGTTTACAGAACGCAGCATTCAAGTCTTCTGTTAGAACAGCAGTGAAAGCTGTTGAAGCGGCTGTCGAAGCTGGTGATAAGGCTATTGCAGTCGAAAAACTCGCATTCGCTCATAAAAAACTAGACAAGGGTCTTGCAAAAGGTATTTATCATAAGAACTATGTCTCGAGACATAAATCACAGTTATCGCTTCTTGTTAACAGTTTGAGCTAAAGAGAAAGCATCCGCAGATGCTTTTCTTTTTTTTAAATCTTGAACAATCTTTCAATTTCTCCTCTACCCCCATATTGTGCCACATAAGTGACATGTGGTAGTTTAATACCGCTCACATTGTATTTCGGATTAAATCCAATTTTATTGACATAGTATTTAATGTTTGGTTTGTCGTCATTCATACGTTTTAGGACTTCTAAAGTTGCTTTAATATCATCCAATGCACGGTGCGTATTCGGCTCTGCAATGTGGTAGGTTGCGACCGCGTTCTGTAAACGATGTGGATAGGCGTGTCGATCTTTATAGACCGCCATCACATCTAACAAATCATTTTTAATCCAAAAGTTTGAGCGCCAATATTTTCTAAACAATGCGGTCATAAAACCAAGATCAAACTGAATGTTATAAGCCACTAACAATGTTTTTTCATCCTGATATAAATCAAGCAGTTTATGGCACGCTTCTTCTTGCGTAATACCTTCTCTAAGCAACATGTCATCTGTAATATGTGTGATATCAGTAATTTTAGATGGTAGTGGTCCATCAGCCATCACTAGTTCTTGTAACGTTTGTGTGATCGTATAGGATCCATTGACCTTTTCTAAAACAATCGCGCCAATTTCAATGATTTGATCACGCATAGGATTCAATCCTGTCGTTTCAAAGTCAAATAATAAAACGGTATCATGGTCAAACATAATTACACTCCTAACAAGTAAAGCTCGACACCGAGCTTTTTATCTATTTTTCCCGATTTGATATCAAAATCCAATTTCCCTAGTTTATGTAAATGCTGCTCAACGAGTTGTAATTGAACCTCACGTGAATTTTTAATCATATAGTAGGCGCGTCCATTTGAAATATGAAAATAATCGGCAATCTCATCCTGACGCATCCCTTTGTTGATGAGCAACTTGATATGCATTAACTCTCTCATCTTATTGACGATGAAATTCAAAATGCGCAGCGGGTCTTCATTTCTGGCAATCAAATCATGATAGATATCGATGGTTTTTGACATATTGTTTGCTAATAAAGCGTTGGTGAGTTCATATATGTGTTCTTCTAGATTGCGGCTAACAAGCTTCATGACATCGACTTCTTTAATAACCTTATCAGCCACGGTATAGAGTTCAAGTTTTTCTGCTTCTTTATTCAATAAGTTGAATTCATAGTTCGTTCTCTCTAGTAAGACGTCGATGGCAGCATCCGTAATTTGATAACCATCACTTTCAAAAAGTTCTTTCACAAAGGCGGGATACTCTTCTTGTTTGGGGTCTTTGATCTCTTCGATATAAGCGTATTTTTGAATGGCTTCACCAATGGGTGAAGTCGTCGGGATGACTTCGCTTATTTCCAACATCAAAATAACATCTGGATTGGGTTTTTCAAAATATTTTATCCAGGCATTGATAATCCCTTGAGGTGCCTCTAAAACGACTTCGATATGCCTGACGACAATCACTTTTGATTCAGAAAAAAAGGCTATGGTCTGAAGATCTTCCAGCACATCACCAGATGACGTTTCTAAAAGATCGTAACGAATGAAATTAAATGAATCAACGCCCAATTTTTCAACCCGTTCAGCAACGGTTTTTCTTAAAAGATATTCATTTGTCGATTGAAACGCGTAAATTGCATCAGCCATGCGTGCTCTCCTTGTTTCTTATGTTTATATTATACTAAAATTCAGTAAAAATTGATAGCGTTGTTTCCCATAACTTCATTGCATGTTTATATGTTATAACCACCGTACCTTCTTGATCTGTACGATGGATAGCCACATTGTGTTTCTTTAGTATCGACAACGTTTCTTTTGAAGGAAAATCAAATTGATTATACCTCCCCACTGAAATAATGGCATATGATGGCATCACGTGTTCGATTAACTCCTCAGACGTGGATGTATTTGAGCCATGATGAGCAATCTTGATAAAATCACTTTTCAATTGCTTGCCATATCGCGTGACAAGATCTAACTCCACCGTTTGACTGATATCACCTAAAAATAAATACTGATCGTGTTCAATGGTCACTGCAATCACTAAAGAATTATCATTCGCTGTTGCATAAGTTTTAAGTGGCCCTAAAATAGAAAAAGTTAAATTGCCACAAGAAAACGACTGACCAGCTAAAGCCCTAGTAACAGGTTTTTGATATGCTGGATAATGATAATCATAAGGATTAACGATGAGATGATCAACGCCGATGTCATCAATGATGTCATCCGATTCGCTTATATGATCCTCATCGCTATGTGTCAAAAACAAATAATCCAATTGATTAATTCCTCGATTTTTTAGAAAATCACTTGCTCCATTAAAACTATCGATCATCGTACGACACGACCTAGTTTCAATGAATATGGTATCCCCTTGACCCACATCCAAAAAATAAACTGAAGCATCATTCAAATATCGCTGGTTAACGATCTGATAGCCAAATAGACTCGTCACTAAAAGCATACGAGCGATCAACTGCTTCCGTTTATATGCTAATAAGACATAGGCAAACCCTACATAATATAAAAAGATTTGCCAATGATTTAATGCCGGTAAATAAATAATGACTTGACGACTATTTAGCATGTTGACCATGCGTGTCAACCCATTGAGTAAATAACCGAGTAGCACGTCCACCTTTGGACTAATTAAAACCATAAACGCCAATGGATAAATCAATGCCGTTACGTAAAATATGATGAATGGCAACATCAATATCACAAATGGAGAAATGATTTTTGTGAATGGCAAACACGCACCAGCAATCAATACAGAAATCATAAGACGTCTTAAATAACCATGATAAGATTGATATCGATCTCTTGCCAATTCAATGGTCAATAAGATGAGAAAAGTCATTAAAAAACCAGTGCTATACACCCAGCAAAACGATATCATTATCATGATAAAACAGACTGAAAATAAACGGTCAAGTGGGGTTAGTCGTAATTGATATCGATGATTGATAAAATTAAAAATTTGACTGAACAACAATCTAACAACGCCTATAGCAAATGCGTTTAAATAACACAAGATAGCGTAAAAAGTTAAAACGACACCCTCTTGTATTTTGGGGTTGACATTGAAATAAAACATGAGTTTTCGAATGCCTAAACTGAGGAAATAGGCATGTAGTCCGGTTGTCTGCATCAGAAACAAAAGATTCACTTTTTGGAATAATACTTGATCATCATTTTCTAGATAATCTTTACCAAATACGAATGATTTGACCATGGAAGCATAGGGTGATTGCACGCGATCAATTAAAAACATGCGTACGCTAAATATGCTTTTACCAGAACGGCTAAAATCAAGTGTTTCAACATCTACCTTTCCTAAGACATTTTGACTCAAATAATATTGTTGTGAATTAAAGCCAAAAGGGATAGTCTCCCGCTCATAGCGCACGATTTTCCCTTTGAGATAAACCCAGTCGCCTATGGCAATATCATCATCATATACATAGACATGGTAGCGATGTCCTAAATATGTGATGGTCAATCGATGACTGGTATCATAATGATCAATATCAACCACTTTGACATGATCATCGATGACTTTGACATCTTGCTGGCTGCTAAACAAAAAATAACGCGTACATAACAATAAACATAAAATGGCGAAAAATTGCCATCTTATGTTTCTTCTTTGCCATATTAAATAAGCTAAAAATACGAAGAAACATAGTGGTTCAGAAAGGCTCAATACGACTAAAAATAACGCGAATCCTTCAATGTATAAATCATTATATCGTAAGGTATGGCCGAATATTTTCAAGTGTCGCAGCTCCGATATATTTCACGTTAATCAACGTATCAAGCGATATGAAATCGCCATGTTCTTCACGATACATTATAATATAGGCTGCCCGTGATTCGGACATATAGGGTACCGTCAATAGTTCAGCAAAACTAGCTGTATTGATATTCACTAAAATCTTGGGTTCATTCGTTGCATTAGTTGATGCAGCGATGGTCAATACGGTGTTTTGATTGATGACATTGCCATAGACAATCAAAGATTCATCTGCGGATGATGTCAACCCACCAGCCATCACAATCGCCTCATAAACAGTAATCTCATCAAAAAAGCGATATGTTTTAGGGAAATTAACTTCACCCTGTACAAGTACATCAAAATATGCAATATTCGCTATATCATAATGATAAAATTCATCGATGTCTCGCTTTGGAAATGTAAAATATAATGCAATCACCATCAACACACAAACAACCACTATTTTTTGTTTCATCATTTTACCTCCAACTAATGCTAGTCAGATGAAACGAAAAATACTTATAAAAAAAAGCGAACCATCGGTTCCCTTCATTTTTTAGCAATGATATACCAT
>WOZH01000008.1 GCA_011620375.1 Acholeplasmataceae bacterium | reverse complement strand
GTGTCTAACAGATAAAATAATTGATTGATTATTGATACATGCTTGTCAATCGGAGCAAAATTTAATTCGCACGGATAATTAACGATAAAATCATTTAGAATCGATAAACAATCAATTTGAAAGACTTTCAGAAAATAAAAAAAACGCCATGCAATAATAAATCATTTTGACGTTTAATTTGATGTTCTATTTTTAATAAACTGTAAAGTATAAAACAATCGAAAGCAATCCAACGATGAAACAGTATAACGCAAAATATACAAGGTTTTTGACATGCACATATTTATAAAAGAGATGTACAGAGATGAAACTAAAAACAAAGCTCATGACAAAGGCTAAACTATAACCAACGATATCGATTGATTCTGAAACTTGTGAAGCTTCATAAACTCCAAGAATCGTAACGGGTACTGAAACCAAGATGTAACTCAAGAACGAAAATCGCAACACTTTTTTCAGATCAATTTTTTGTACGAGACCACCCGACATCGTAATACCGCTTCGTGAAATACCGGGGAAAACTGCGAGCATTTGAAACATACCGATGATCAAAGCATTTTTCCAAGAGATTTCTTGGCGCCACTGTATATCCTTTACGCGATAAACATAATAAAGAATCCCGCCGGTTATCAATAATGCGACACCAACAGATAATAAATCATTGGGCAAATATGGTTTAATTAATAACCCAAAAATACCAATCGGGATAACAGCGATAATCAATTTTATAACATATTGAAAATCTGGTTTACTCGTCTCTTGATGTCTAATCAAATAACACCAAGTACCTTTGACGAGGTCGACGATATCTTTCCAAAAATAAATCAATAATGCTAGAAAACTACCGGTGTTTGTAATCATTAAGAAAATGGTTAAGTGTTCAAGGTTCATACCAAAAAAATTGCTAAACAAAGTTAAGTGTCCGCTACTCGAAACAGGAAATATTTCTGTTATGCCTTGAATGATTCCTAAAACAACATATTTAATAATTTCGATAAACCTAAGCATATTATGATCACCACATGTATTATATCACAGCAATCACCAAAAATATGTTAAAATAAAAGCAAACAAGAGAGACAATACGGGAGAAAATATGCATCACCTCATTAAGGTTATTAAAGGAAGTTTAGTAGGTATCGGAAGCATCCTTCCTGGAATTAGTGGAAGCATGGTCGCAACTATTTTAAAAATATATCAAGAACTGATTGATGCCTTGAATGATGTGACACATCATCCCTTTCAATCCATTAAAAATGTTTGGCAATATATTGTTGGAGTCATTGCCGGATTGTTGATTGGGTTTCTATTTATTAAATTGTTTTTTGATTACGCACCGATTCCTTTAACATTTTTGTTTGTTGGGTTCATTATTGGAGCAACCCCCGTTTTGTTAAATGAAATCAAAGGAATTAAGATTGCTTGGCATCATGTTGCTGTGTTTGTACTGGCAATGGTTGGTATGATTGGCATCATTTTTATTACAGGATCACAAGTCAACCCAACATCTTGGGTTTATCACCTTGTCGTGATACTCATTGGTATGATTTACGCAATCGCTTTAATCATACCAGGACTCAGCGGGTCGACGATGTTACTAGCTTTTGGGTTTTTCCATCTTCTTTTGGATATTGTTTCAAACGTTGGTATCGCGATTGCGACATTAGATTTTGCTCTATTTGCTAGTCAGATGCCTGTTTTATTGTTGTTGGTACTGGGGACGCTTATTGGTTTGATTGGTATGGGGAAAGTGATGCACTTTCTATTTCACAAATATAAAACACATTTTTATATAGCAGTTTTAGGAATTATTATAGTATCACCATTCAACATCATGATTACTTTAAATAGAGATCCCGAGACAAGTTTACTAGGACAAACATGGTACCTTTATGTTGCCTCCGGTGCACTTTTTCTATTAGGACTTATATTTACGTATTGGATGTCTACACATAAGCACAAGAAAATGGAGGAAATGAAATGATAAAAAAGGCAGTTATACCGGCAGCGGGATATGGCACAAGATTTTTACCAATCACCAAAGCAATGCCAAAAGAAATGTTGCCGATTATCGATCGTCCGACGATAGAATTCATCGTTAACGAAGCTGTAGAAAGTGGCATTACAGATATTTTGTTGGTTGTTTCAGGAAATAAGAACGCCATTGTCGATTATTTCGATCGTAATCTTGAATTAGAAACAATTTTAAAAGCACAAGGCAAAGATTTTGAATATGGCATGATCAAACATATTGGTGAAGGTGCAAATATTCACTTTGTCAGACAGCGTGAACAACTGGGATTAGGACACGCCGTCTTGCAGGCTGAAACATTCATTGGAAACGAGCCATTTGCTGTTCTGCTTGGCGATGACATGTATGTCAATCATGAATATCCCGCTATTAAACAAATGATCGACGTGTATGAAGAAGTACACGCTTCTATATTAGGCACCATGGAAGTTCCTCATTCACACACGCATTTGTATGGCATTACATCACCCAAAAAAGGCGAAACGGGCAAGCTGAAAGAACTAGAAAGTGTGATTGAAAAACCCAAACCAGAAGATGCCCCATCAAGAAGTGCGATTGGTGGGAGGTATGTACTATCGCCATCAATATTTAAATACCTCAGAAATCAAGAACGCGGGAAAGGCAATGAAATCCAGTTAACAGATGCCATTTTAAGAATGATGGCAGATGAAAAAGTATATTCACTAGACCTTGATGCGAAGCGTTATGATGTAGGAAATAAAGTCGATTATATTGAAGCAATTATAGATTTTGCACTGCAAGACGAATCGTTAAAGGCGGAAGTATTAGAAAAATTAAAGAAAAAAATATGACGAGAAAAAACGATTTGAAATAACGCTCTAATGTGATATGAAAAAACAATTGATAACTAATTGCAGGTTGAGTTCTTTACTTTTTATTAAAATAAATTTATAATAATAATAACACGTGATAGAGACTATAGTTAGTTAACAATGCTTAGAGAAAACGCGGCCGGTGAAAGCGTTGGATTGGCACTAACGAATCTACTCTGGAGTGGCTTTAAAAGCGCCCGTAAACCTGCGTTAAAGGTATTGAGTGCTAGAGAAATCTAGAACTAAGGTGGTACCGCGAACTAATCGTCCTTAGCTTTGACTAAGGACGCTTTCTTTTTAAAGGAGGAATAAGCATGTTGGATTTAAAGTACGTGATTGAAAATATCGATGAGGTCATCAAAAAATTATCAACAAGAAATGGTGATTTTATGTTTATCAGGGCATTGGTTAATCTCGCCGATAAAAGACGGGTAATTATTATGGATGTCGAAGCGAAAAAGGCTTATCGTAATGAAATCTCAAAAAAGATTGGTCAATTGAAACGTGAAAAGAAAGATGCTTCTGTCGCTTTAGAGGAAGTAGCAAATATCGGAGATGCCATTAAAGTTTTAGATGAAGAACTACAAATCGTGGAACAAAAGATCAAAGATATTATGGATGTCATTCCGAATATTCCTCATGAAAGCACACCTATTGGTAAAGATGAAAGTGATAATGTCGAAATCAAAAAATGGGGGAAACCACGTGTTTTTGATTTTCCTGTCAAAGACCATGTTGTCCTCGCCGAGCAATTAGGCATTCTTGATTTTGAGCGTGCCGCTAAGATCACGGGTACTCGGTTTGTTGTTGATAAAGGTTTAGGGGCTAGACTAGAGCGTGCACTCATTTCATTCATGATGGATCAGCACGCTTTGATTGAGGGTTATACAGAGATTATCCCCCCATATATTGTCAGTGGCGAATCTATGTATGCTACGGGACAATTTCCCAAATTTAAAGAAGATGCTTTCAAACTTGATTTAAAAGATAGTGATTACTATTTGAATCCCACAGCTGAAGTACCAACGATTAACATGCATCGTAATGAGATTATCAACGGCGATGAATTAACCATTAAATATTGTGCCTATACAACAGCATTTCGTTCTGAAGCTGGTTCTGCAGGAAGAGATACGAGAGGTATTTTGCGACAACATCAATTTCACAAAGTCGAATTGATTAAGTTTGCAAAACCAGAAGATTCATACGAGGAACTTGAAAAAATGTTGAATGATTCTGAAATGGTGCTACAGCGATTAAAACTACCATATCGTGTGGTTGCATTATCCACGGGAGATTTAGGGTTTGGTGCAGCAAAGACTTATGATCTTGAAGTATGGTTACCAGGACAAGATAAATATCGTGAGATTGGATCGATATCCAATGACGAGGATTTTCAAGCAAGACGAGCAAACATTAGATTTAAACGTGACAAAGAGGCTAAAACAGAGTATGTGCACACACTAAACGGATCGGGATTAGCCGTTGGGCGCACCATGATTGCCATTATGGAAAACTATCAAAATGAAGATGGCACAATCACAGTGCCAGAAGCGCTAGTGCCATACATGAAAATAGATGTCATCTCGTAACACAATTTCACATTAAAAAAACATTGACATCACATAGTATTTTGCTATACTTAAGGTACTTCATTTTTCTCCTATTTATATACTCCTATGATATAATAAGCGTGTTCAGCACGCTTATTTTCATTAAAGAAAGGGGCTCATTATGCGAATATATTATGTTGAAGACGAAAAAAACTTATCTGAAATCATTAGAAAATATCTCGTTAGAGAAGGATTTGATGTCACGGTGTTCAAAGATGGCGAAACAGCTATAAAGTACGCTGATGATCCTGTTGATTTATGGATTTTAGATATCATGCTTGAAGGTGACATTAACGGATATGATATCATAAAGAAGGTTAAAGAAGTCAGACCTGATGCGGCGGTAATCTTCACGTCCGCTAGAGATCAAGATCTCGATAAGATTATTGGACTCGAATTGGGAAGTGATGACTATTTAGCGAAACCTTATTCACCGAAAGAATTAATTTTACGCGTAAAAGCAATCCTGAGACGCCAATCGAAGACTCAAATCACAGAAACGATACAATATAATGATTATGATATAAATCTCACGAAGCGAGAAATTAAATTTCAAAATGAAATGATTGAATTAACCAACAAAGAGTTCGAGTTATTGCTATTCTTTTTAAAAAATCCGAATACGGCATTCGAACGTGAAGCTATTCTAAAAAAAGTATGGGGAGATAATTATTATGGTAGCGATCGGGTCGTTGATGACCTATTAAGAAGATTACGCCATAAGATGCCACTCTTGAAAATTGAGACAATTTATGGGTATGGCTATCGTCTATTATGAGAAAATGGAAACTGGTCACACAAATTAATGTCATTTTTACATTAGTAACCCTGGTCATCGGTTCTATCTTTTTTGTTACGCTTTCCATGGTCGTCAGAAATACGAGAGTTCAACAAAACATTGACCAGTTAAATATTTATTTTGAACAAATTCAATCTCCAGATATTCCATATAACCAATATAATGGGTATGCAATCTATCGAAATGGGACGATACAGTTGCCACTGTCTTCGAATTATGGCATCATTCAAGATGCATTCCCTACTTATGCATCACTGTACTCCTATTACTGGTATAACTGGCGAAGCCTATCTAATCAATCCTCTGTTAAGACCTATGATCATCATGGGGTCACCTATTATTTTATTGTTTCACAATCAAGTACGCAAAGCGGTACTGTTTATATTGCTTTTACTGATGAAGCTTATTTAGAGGCGAATCCAAGCCCATTTACAGCACTTATTCAGGCTAGTTTTATCTCGATGATTCTTATTGGTAACATTATCATTCTCATCTGGTCACGATCTATCGTTGACCGCATCAAGCATCTTGAAGCCGAAGTCGGTCAACTAGGTAGAAATGATTATGCTATTCCCGTCGCCATTGACGGACACGATGAAATCACGGATCTATCATTGGCAATTGAGAAAATGCGACAAGAAATTGAATTGAACGATAAGATCAAAAGCGAAATGTTGCAAAATGTTTCACATGATTTCAAAACACCAATTTCTGTTATCCAATCTTATGCTGAAGCAATCGCTGATGGCGTATCAGATCCTAAAGAAGCCATTGTCATTGTAAAACAAGTGGAAATCCTCAATCAAAAAGTAAAACAGTTATTAGAATTCAACAAACTTGAGTATATGAAGGATCCATCTGAGTTTGAACCGGTGACTATCAAAGACATCATCATGAATATCGTTGATAACCAGAAGTTTAGAACTGATTTGACATTTGTCACAAATCTAGATGACTCTACCTATTACGGCATTAAAGATAATTTTTATACCATGTTTAGCAATATTGTTGAAAATGCCTTGCGTTATGCAAAGACAACCATCGAAATCACTTTGAAACGAAAAAAACTCACCTTCTTTAACGATGGTGAGCCAATTAGTGAGAAATTTATTGATACGAGATTTAAGCCTTACGAAAAAGGAGACAAAGGTCAATTCGGTCTTGGACTGACAATCGTTCAAAAGACCGCACAGCACTTCAATCTTAACGTCAAAGTCGAGAATGTCGAAAATGGAGTATTATTTACGATAGAGCCGCTCTAATCCGTTCGGCTCTTTCTTCATAGTCTTCAAGTGATAACTCATCTTGATGCTCCGTAAAGGATAAGCCGATATCATTTTTCTCGTAACGAGGAATCAAATGAATATGAAAATGGAATACTGATTGACCAGCAATCGTACCTGTATTACTAAGGAGATTTAATCCTTCCGGTTCGAATGCACGTTTAATCGCGTTAGCAACTTTGATAGCCACACCCATCACATGCCCTGCCAACGCTTCTGGCATTTCATATAAATTTGGGTAGGGTGACTTAGGAACAATAAGCGTGTGACCTTTGGTTGCTTGAGAGACATCAAGAAAGGCAATTGTCAAATCATCTTCATATACGATATGAGCTGGAATTTCCTTCGCGATTATTTTTTCGAAAATAGTCGGCATAAAAGCACCTCTTTCCTAGTCTAATTCTACCATAATTTAATTGAAATGATAGCCTTAAAAGTGTTATAATGTCAACGTATGTAGGAGGAAACCATATGAAAAAAATACCAGTAGGAATTTCTGGAAGACACGTCCATGTTACAAAAGAACATCTTGAAGTCCTTTTTGGAAAAGGATTTGAATTGACCGTATTAAAGGACTTAAGTCAACCAGGACAATACGCAGCAAACGAGAAAGTAGATTTAATCAGCCCGGCTGGAAAGGAATTAAGCGGTGTTCGCATTCTTGGTCCTGTACGCCCGGCGTCTCAAGTAGAAATTTCAAAAAGCGATGCACTTCGCTTCAAATTTGATGCTCCGGTGAGATCATCCGGAGATGTTAAAGGATCTGGAGCATGCACGCTTGTTGGACCCAAAGGGAAAGTTGAACTAAAAGAAGGCGTTATTATCGCTGATCGACATATTCATTTTTCTGAAGAGGAAGGTAAGTTGTTTGGCGTAAAAGACCAAGATTTAGTAAGTATAAAAATTGGTGGTGAAAAGCCCGGTATCCTAGATAACGTGCTTTGTCGTGTCAGTCCTAAATTCCGTTTGGATTGTCATCTTGACACGGATGATGGTAGTGCGTTTTTGTTAAAGACGGGCGATGAGGTCGAACTCATCAAATCGTATACGATTAACAACTAAGTGCCTACAGGGCACTTTTTTGCTTGGTGGTGAAATCATGGAAAAATTAGATAGACAACAAGTAATGAAAGATCCAATATACGGTTATATTCATGTGGATCTAGTCGTTATTAAGAAAGCCATTGATACGAGTATTTTTCAACGGCTTAGAAGAGTTAGACAGTTGAGTGGTGTTCAAATGGTTTTTCATGGTGCAGAACATTCGCGGTTTTCTCATAGTCTTGGCGCCTATGAAATTGCATACCGCTTTTTGACGATACCTGATTTAAAAAATGCGTTAAGTGAAAGAGAACAGGCGCTATTTTTAGGTGCTGCACTATTGCATGATTTGGGACATGGGGCATATTCGCACGCATTTGAAGATATATTTCATACCAATCACGAGCACATTGGTGCAAGACTCATTTTGGAACATGCCGAGTTAAGAAAAGTACTCGATCAAGTAGATAATACGTTCGCAGAAGATGTTTCGGGTATTATAAGAAAAAATGGTAAGTTTCCGATTATCGAAGCGTTGACGTCAAGTCAATTAGATGTCGATCGCCTTGATTATCTTGAACGTGATGCTTATTTCACGGGTGCGGCTTATGGTCATATCGACCTCGATCGCTTAATGCGTGTCATGCATGTCAAAAATGGTAAAATTGTTTTTAGACAAAGTGGCGTTCATGCGATTGAAAACTATTTAATCAGTCGCTATCACATGTATTGGCAAGTTTACTATCATCCAGTTTCAAGAGCTTATGAAATTGTTTTAGAGAAAATCTATCTACGTCTAAAAGACTTGTGTATCAATGATTATCGTTTTGAAGGTGATATTGAACCGCTAAAGGCGATGATTAAAAACCCCAATGATCTCGAAAACTATATCAAAATTGATGATTTTTATATGAATGGTCTTATCGCAAGTTTTTTAAATACTGATGATGATATATTAAGAAAATTATCTGATGATTTTATGAACCGTAATATTTGGCAATATATTGATGATGACGCATCCACTAAAGAAGAAATAGCGGAGATTAAACAACAGTTCAGTCAGCTCGAACAAAAATATTTCACCGCTGATCGAAAGATTGCGAATTTAACATATAGTGAAGATGATTTAGCTAATCAAATTCACATTCTATTACCAGACGGTACAATATCTACACTGCAAGCAGAGTCGAGAATTGTAAGAGGACTAATTTTAACCGGCATTAGAACAGATCAAAAGTTTTTTTATCGTCGCGAAAAATGAGACAGCAGGTTTTTATTGTTGAAGGTCAGCACGATGCTTCAAAACTCAAACAAGTCTTGGGAGATGTTGATGTCATCATCACGAATGGTAGTGAAATTAGCGAAAAAACATTAAAAATGATCCAAGCGTTGGATCATGCTCATGATTTAATTATTTTCACTGATCCCGATTATGCTGGAGAACGCATTAGAAAAGAAGTCGCCAAAGGATTAAAACATGTTTATCATGCCTTTCTTGATCAGGATTTGGCGTTTAGTAAAAACAAAAAGAAAATTGGTATTGAACATGCTGATAAAGATGATATTTTAAAAGCGCTAAACGATATGAAACTAGTGACGACACAGACCACAAGTGATGTCGATCATTATTTCTTATACAGCAATGGGTTTATTGGTCATCAGCACAGTAAAAAAAGACGCGATATTTTATCAAATCGTCTTCATTTAGGACACGTCAATGGCAAGACACTTTTAGATAGATTGAAACTTTTTAGCATTACAAAAGAAGTTATTAGTGAGGTCATGCATGAATCATTATCCTAAAAAAAAGTTTGGCCAAAATTTTTTACGTGATAAGAATTTGCTTGAAAAGATTGTGATTAAGTCACATATTGAAGGTAAAAATGTAATTGAAATAGGACCGGGTCAAGGTGCATTGACCCAATTTTTAGCACAGTATGCCAAACACCTGACCGCCTATGAAATTGATGAACAATTAAAGCCCTTTCTCTTGCAGTATGATGCGAAGGACAACGTTGATATCAAATACGAGGATTTCATCAAAGTTGATTTACCTGAAGGTGACTTTCATGTTGTAGCAAACCTACCTTATTATATTACAACGCCAATTCTATTTAAATTGTTAGAAACAAACAGCATTAAAACAGCATCTTTAATGATTCAAAAAGAAGTGTGCGATAGATTGTTGGCAACGCCTAATCAAAAAGCGTATAATGCAATTTCTATCATCGTGCAATATTATGCAAAGGCATACCGCATGATGAATGTTAATCGAAAATTGTTTTTTCCTGTTCCTCGTGTGGATAGCGCCGTTTTACGCATTGAGAAATATGACAAAAGAATATTAAACGGCGAATCGGAAAAAACATTTTTCGTTATCGTAAAAGCGGCATTCAAACAAAAACGTAAGACATTAGCAAACAATCTTCATCAAGTGATGGGAATTGAAAAAGACGAAGTGATAAAATTTTTAGAAGCACAAGGGTTAACGGATAAAATTCGTGCTGAACAGATTGACATGAATACGTTCATTAAACTCGCGGAGGTTTGGCCATATGATAATTGAGCATGCATATGCAAAACTCAATTTAGCACTAAATGTCGTTGGCAAAAGACATGATGGTTTTCATGATTTGGAAATGATTGTCGTGCCACTCGCACTAGCAGATTTGATTTATTTTGATGAAGCTAATACGATTGATTTAGTGAGCAATGTCAGTATCAATGATAACGTCATTCTCAAAACTGCAAGATACATGCAAAGACGATATGCAGTCGAAAAAGGGGCACATATCAAACTGGAGAAACATATTCCCATCGGTAGTGGTCTCGGTGGCGAATCAGCAGATATTGCCGCAACCATTAGGGGGTTAAATAAACTATGGCAATTGAATTTGAGCAATGTGTCATTAACCGAGATTGCCGTATCTTTGGGTTCTGATACCAACTTCTGCTTATACAATAAAACCGCGCTTGTAACAGGTAGAGGTGAACATCTTAAATTTCTTAAAAATCCACCTATTAAACATGTCTATCTACTCATTTCAGATCACCCGATTTCAACACGAGAATCATTTGAAAAATATCGTAAAGAAGCAAACGACATGCGTTTCGAATCTTTGCTTGATCTCTATGAAAAAGAAGACTATCCACAATTTTTTAATCACGCATACAATGGATTGTTAAAAACTGCTTTTGCACTTGATAAGACATTAGAAAAAGCGTATTTAACACTTAAAAAAACATATAAAAACGCATACATGACAGGAAGTGGTTCTACCTTGTTTTTACTAGAATTCCCCGACGAACCCATAAATTTAAAGGAAATAAAGTCGATTTTAGACCGAAAAATCATCAAAACGACTGTAATTGTTTGAATTAACTTAACTTAGTTTTAGCATTGTGTTATAATTACAATATAACAAACGTCTTGGAGGGCACAATGAAAATCACGGATGTTAGGGTTAAAGTTGTAAACAGTGAAAGTCGCTTAAGAGGGGTTGCTACCATCACTTTCGATGATAGTTTCGTCATCCACGACATTCGCATTATCGAGGGAGAGAATGGATTGTTTGTTGCGATGCCAAGTAAGAAAACTCCGAACGGCACATTTAGAGATATTGCACATCCGATTCATGGGGAAATGCGCAAAATGATTGAAGATGCCATTGTGAGTGCTTATCAGGAACTTCTTGAAGCACCTGAAGAACACGACGAATAGCATTAATCAGCAAAGCATTTACAGTTTGAATAAAGTCTTTTTGCACGTTTGTGTAAAAAGACTTTTTTATGAGAAACAACATAAAATATCTTGTAAAATCATGTATAATAAATAGTAGAAATAAGAG
>WOZH01000050.1 GCA_011620375.1 Acholeplasmataceae bacterium | reverse complement strand
ATACTAAACTATAATGATTTTAATCGTTAGGAGTTGATATGATGGCTTCATTTATCTCATTAAAGGATGTAACTAAAGAATTCAATGGGCAAGTGGTACTACGCGGTATCGATCTTGAAATAGCGTCGAATGAGTTTGTGACTTTATTAGGTCCTTCTGGCTGTGGTAAAACAACGACACTTCGCATCATTGGCGGTTTTGTTGATCCCAGTTCCGGAGATGTTCTTTTTGATGGCGAAAGCATTCTTGATATACCTGCCCACAAAAGACCAACCAATACGGTTTTTCAACGATACGCATTATTTCCCCATTTAAATGTTTTTGAAAACGTTGCTTTTGGTTTACGTGTCAAGCACGAATCTTTTTCCATACAAGAAGAAGTTAACGATATTGAACGGCACTATGACATGCTGATCAAACAAGCAAAATCCAAATCAGAAGCAAAAAGATATCGATTGGAAATGTTGGAAAAAATCAATACATTAAAAGATCCAAACTATACGATAAAAAAAACAATTAGCGTGCTCAAAAAAACACTTAAAACGGATGACAATACACTTGAAATTAAGCGTCAGATCAAAGCGTTAAAAGAAAATCTCATCACCGCTCAATCCAAAGAGCGTGATCTACGTGAAAAAGTCATAAAGTATCTGAAACTGGTCGGTTTAGAAGGTTATGAAACAAGGGAGGTTCATAAGTTATCTGGGGGGCAACAACAACGTGTTGCTATTGCTAGAGCTTTGATTAATGAACCTAAGGTTTTGTTGCTCGATGAACCGCTTGCAGCACTCGACTTAAAATTACGACAAGAGATGCAATATGAACTCAAGGAAATTCAACGTTCAGCAGGAATTACTTTTATCTACGTCACACATGATCAAGAAGAAGCACTTACGATGAGTGATAAGATTGTGGTGATGAATCTTGGTGAAATATATCAAATCGGTACACCTGAAGATATTTACAATGAACCGGCGAACCGATTCGTCGCTAATTTTATTGGTGAATCTAATATTATCGAAGGTATCATGAAGGATGATTATTTAGTGTCATTTGACCAACATGATTATGAATGTGTCGATAAAGGATTTGGTAAAAATGAAAAAGTGGATGTCGTGATTAGACCTGAAGACATCGATATCGTACCTGAAGGTCAAGGTTTCTTAACAGGTGTCGTTGATTCAATTGCTTTTAAGGGTGTTCATTATGAGATAGATGTAAAAACAAACGAAAGAATATTTACGATTCACACGACAGATTATCATGAACTAGACAGTAGAGTGGGTTTATCGTTTGGACCAGAAGATTTGCATGTCATGGAGCAATGGTAATGCAGCATCATGGCAAATCCCGTGTCAAAACAAATAAAAGTTTTGAGTTTTATTTGGGAATCCCTTACTATGTTGTCATATCGATATTAGTCGTTATCCCTATATTTCTACTGATATTATCATCTTTTCAATCTGAAACGACGAACGGTTTATTTCCTTTCACATTCTCGTTTACCCACTATTTTGAATTTTTTAACACACCTAGTTTTGTCAGAAGTATGTCGACTTCTCTATGGATTGCTTTTGGGACAACTATCGTTTCCCTGATGATTGGTTATCCAATTGCATACATACTGACAAAACTAAAATCGCGAACACAAATTGCTTTAATACTGCTTTTTAACGCACCCATGTGGATCAATAGTCTACTGAGAATTCGCGCACTTAGACAAATATTAGAATTGTTTGCGCCATTCTTGATTGGTACGCCAGCAGCCATCATCATCGGACTAACGTATATTTATCTACCCTTTATGGTTTTACCGATTTATGCTGTGCTAGCGAAAATAGATAAAAGTTTATTAGAATCATCGGCAGATCTTGGGGCAAGCAAATTTCAAACGCTGATCAAAGTGATTATTCCACTTTCTTTATCCGGTGTTATATCCGGCATCATGATGGTATTTTTACCAGCAGCAACGAGTATTATCGTTCCTAGATATTTAGATCCTGGTTCAAACTTATATATGATTGGTACACTGATTGAAAGATCGATTATTGAGCAAGAGAGAATCCCTTATTCTTCCGCGATTGCTATTGTTTTATCTGTGATCATCCTAGCATTTGTCTATTACATCAAGAAGTTAGATCGTTATAAGGGGGTGAATGCAAATGAAGCGGAAAGCAGTTAGTACGACGGAAATAATTTTCTTAGTTGTGGCATTACTTTTCATCTATGCACCAATTATCTCTATGGCTGTATTCTCATTTAATGCTGGAAATTCATATACTAGTTGGAGCGGTTTTACGTTATCGAGATATGCGGAATTGTTCAATGATCGTGAACTGTTTAATTGGACAAACCCTAGAGAATCAGTTGTCTTAATGACGTTTTGGATTGCGGGTGTGTCAACACTTGTATCGACGGTGTTGGGTACACTAGCTGCTATTGCACTGACGAAAACTAGAAAAGTGATTCGCGACGTTACCATGCAAGTTAACAACATCCCTATCGTCAGTCCCGATATCATCACAGCTGTATCGCTTGTTGTTTTATTTGGAGCAATGACATTAGAACCTTCATATCAAACAATGTTGCTTGCCCATATTGCTTTTTCTACACCCTATGTCTTAATTACAGTGTATCCAAAAGTAAAGAGTTTAGATCCGAATATTGTAGATGCTGCTTATGATTTAGGTGCGTCGCCAATGAAAGCACTATGGCATGTTATTATTCCCCAAATCAAGATAGCAATCATCGCTGGTGCGGCTATCGCATTTACTATGAGTTTCGATGATTTTATCATTTCCTATTTCGTTGCAGGTTCATCTGGTGATATGAATATATCAATTTATTTATTCAACAATAGAAGGTATCCAAAATTGATATTCAATGCATTATCAGCCATAATACTCGTTATTATTGGTTCTAAAATATTATATGATTATTTAAAATCAGGCAAAAAAATGGAGGAATTAGAATGAAAAAAATAATCGCGTTATTTTTAGTTTTATTTGTTTCAATAACATTGATTGGATGTTCTGAAGGTGAGACACTGAGACTATACAATTGGGGAGAATACATCGATGAATCTCTCTTATTGCAGTTTGAGGAAGAAACAGGTATTCGTGTCAAACAGATTTTGTTTGACTCAAATGAAGTTGCTATCACACAAATCAAGGCAGGAAATCAATATGATTTAGTTATACCATCTGATTATGCGATTGAACAGCTTGCAGAAGAAGATTTAATTGATCCAATCGTATGGGCAGATATAACGACATTTGATCCGGATACCGATCTTGCAGATGGTCTACAATCTATGCTTTCGGTGATGTATGACGATGGGAATGGTTTTGATTTATTGCATTATGCTGTGCCATATTTTTGGGGTAATTTAGGTATTTTATATGACACAACAACGGTTGATGTCAATGATTTAACGGGTTGGGATGTCTTGGCAATGAATGATGTCTATGATATCGCCTTTTACAATAGTTCGAGAGACGCTTATTTAATTGGGCTCAAGGCAACTGGAGCAACTGATGTTAATGTCAAGAATGAAACGGAATTTGCAGCTGCAACCGCTTGGTTGAATGATGCCTTAACGAGTGAAGTGGCTGTACAAACTGATGAAATATTTGATACGATGTTAGATCCTGCAGCTTATGATTTAGCGGTTGCATATTCTGGTGATGCCAATTATTTGATTAGTGAAAATCCAAATCTTTCATTTTTCGTGCCAAATGAGGGGACGAATGTTTTCGTGGATGCATTTGTTACACCAAAGGGTGCTAATCATCATCTGGCTTATACATTCATTAATTTTATGTTAACTTATGACAGTGCGCTTCAAAATACTGAAGAAGTCATGTATTCCACACCTCGAAAAGATGTCTTTGAAGATGTCATCGCCGCAGGTGGTTCGTTCGCAGACCTCGTCGCAAGTTATGATATTCAAATCAATGAAGGAGATGCCATTTATCGATATAATGCAGCTCTAAAAGCGGATATGGATAACAGTTGGCAACAAATCCTCGCAAGCAAAGGTTATGAAGGCGATGGGTTAGGTGCTGGAACAATCGCAATTATCGTTATTGCCGGCGTGCTCGTTTTGGGATCAGCGGGAATATCATTATTCAAGAAATCAAAGAAAGTATAAATGATTTGGCTATGTGGTTGACATAGCCTTTTTTTATTACCCGTGTTTCACGTTACCAAAATACGAGCATTTATGCTAAAATATTAGTGAGGTATAGATATGAAAATTGAGCTTAGACAAAGACGTGTAGAAATCATGAATACACTCTATCAATATGACTTATATCGGGATGGCAAAATCCCGTTTATACCATCATTTGAAGATCAGGAAGTCGCTGAACTTTTTACTGATATCATCAGTCATTTCAACGAGATTGATGGCTTGATTAAAGAACATTTATATCATTATACGATTGACCGATTGTCTTATGTAGACCGAGCGATTATTCGCTTAGCCACCTATGAACTTTTAATCCATGACACACCAAAAGAAATCGTGATTAACGAAGCATTAGAACTAACAAAAGAATTCACGAATCTCGATGATGAGAAACAAAGAAAATTTAACAATAAATTATTAGATAATATCGCAAATGCTCTAAAGGAATGACGACATTGGAAAATTACTTAAGCGTTACCGCTTTAACCAAATACATTAAAGTCAAACTTGAAGGTGACGCACACCTTCGCGTTATTTTAATCAAGGGAGAAATTTCTAATTTTAAGCACCATAGTAGAGGACACTTCTACTTCACGCTAAAAGACGAATACGCCCAGGTTAGTTGTATCATGTTTGCTCGTGACACTACTGGTGTACCATTTACCCCAAAAGATGGTGACCATGTGTTGATTGTTGGAAGTATTTCAGTTTATCAACCATCGGGCACATACTCGATACAAGTTAAACAGATGAAACTAGATGGTATTGGCGAACTCTATTTAAAATATGAAGCGCTTAAAAAAGAACTTGAAGCAAAAGGTTGGTTTGCTCAAGAACATAAAAAAGCGATACCGCAATTCCCTAAAAGAATTGGTGTTGTCACCTCATCAACTGGTGCAGTCATTGAAGACATAAAAAATACAGTATCTAGAAGATATTTATTGACCGAAATCTATTTATACCCAGCACTCGTACAAGGACCTGATTCCGCCATGTCAATTGCTAAACAAATCGTCAATGCGAATATGAGAAATGAAGTTGATGTGTTGATTGTCGGCCGTGGTGGGGGTTCTATTGAAGATTTATGGGGATTTAATGAAATGCCTACTATTCAAGCCATCTACGAATCGAAGATACCTGTGATAACAGCCATAGGGCACGAAACTGATTTTACCTTATCAGATTTTGTAAGTGATTTAAGAGCACCAACGCCGACAGCTGCTGCGGAACTCGCTACGCCAAACAAGGATGATTTAATCGTTAGAATCCGCTCATTAAGCGATCAAATTGTGAAGTCGATTAACCGTAATTTGGACGACAAAAAAACGTTGATGACTTATTTGGATGAACGGTTGGAACAAAGATCACCACAAATGAAATTAGAGATGCTCAAAGAATCATTGGCTAGATATGATTTGATGCTTTATAAGTCGCAGATCAACGTGATTGATGATAAGAAAAACCAGATTAATTTACTGAAGACTAGATTGAAAAATCCATCTGATCGCATTCTTCATTTCAAAGAAGTGAAATCGCGACTAGATGATAATTTAACAAGAAATATGACGCGTTTGATCACGGAGCGATTCAATCATTTTAACATCCTGCGAACAGGATTGGAAGGCAATAATCCGCTACGTTTAATGGATCGTGGTTATGCGATTGTCAGACATCATATGAAAGTTGTGACATCTTTGAATGACTTCGCGGTTGGCGATACATTAACGGTTGGGTTCAAAGATGGAAGCGCTGAAGCAAAAGTGACAGGAAAGAAGGAACGTTAAATGGCAGAAAATAAAACATTTGAGCAATTATTGAAAGATTTGGAAGGTGTTGTCAAGGATTTGGAAAACAAAGACATCCCTTTGGATGAAGCGGTCAAAAAGTATCAACAAGGGCTGGAATTGTCCAAGGCGTGTTATCATATGCTTGAAGATGCAGAAAAACTTGTGACGAAAGAGATTAAAGATTGAATATGCGATTAGAGGATATCAAAGATCCTTCATTCTTAAAAAAACTTTCATTCAAAGAGCTAAATGAATTAGCCGTAGAAATACGGTCTTTTTTGCTGTCAAGTATTCCCGAAACGGGTGGACATTTGTCATCTAATCTTGGAACTGTAGAATTGATTATCGCACTTCACTATGTGTTCAATAGTCCCGAAGATGCATTAATCTTTGATGTTGGACATCAAGCATATACGCATAAGATATTGACAGGACGTATGAAATATTTCGACAAACTGCGTCAAACGGATGGACTATCAGGTTATATCGATTATACTGAATCCGTTCATGATCAATGGGAAAGTGGACATGCCGGCACAGCCTTATCGGCTTTGATGGGTTTATTATATGCTAAAGATATCAAAGGTGAATCAGGCGAAGGTATCGCCATCGTCGGTGATGCATCCATCGTTAATGGTATGTCTTTTGAAGCGCTTAATTTGCTTGGTTCAGATACAAAACATCGTGGCATTATCATACTGAATGATAATGAAATGAGTATCTCACGTCCTGTTGGCGCGATTTCAAATACATTGACGAGAATTCGCAGTGCAAAAACTTTCAGGACGATAAAAAAATTATGGGTACGGATACTACCTAGATTCATATTGGGCATCATGGGACGCCTTAAACGGTCTCTCAGAAGTTTATTACAACGACAAAACGTGTTTGAAGATTTAGGTTATATGTATATTGGACCAATGGATGGACATGATATTAAATCGCTTGTCAAAACGTTAAGACGTGTCAAACATGTTAAAAAATCGGTGGTTTTACACGTCATCACTGATAAAGGGAAAGGTCACCCTGAAGCAGAAATTGATACGGTCGGTAAGTTTCATGGTATATCCAATCATAACGGTCACAAACCAAAGGGGATTTCTTGGAGTGAACTGATTGCACATATTATGGATAAACTTCAAGATAAAGTGAAGACATTTGTTGTAATGCCAGCGATGACGGTTGGTACTAAAATGGAAAAATTTCAAAAAAAATACCCGGATAGATATATCGATATCGGTATTGCAGAGGAACATGGTGCAACCATGTGTGCCATGTTGGCACATCGGGGTGTACCGGTCTACTATCCCATTTATGCGACATTTTCTCAACGTGCCTTTGATCAAATTTTAAATGATATTGCTCGTTCCGATCATCATGTCGTTTTTGGCGTTGATCGTGCAGGAATTATTGGTGAAGACGGATCAACCCATCAAGGATTGTTTGATGTTTCTATGTTTGGATTGATGCCCAATATGGTGATTTCAATGCCATATGATGCTAAAGAAGCAGCAAACCTTATACACTATGCATTTTTAGGTCAATCTCATCCCATGGTCGTACGCTATCCAAAAGGTCAAATTGATTTTAATGTTGAACAAGAGCAGATTATATTTGAGCACATCACACAAAAATGGACGGTCTTAAAAGACGGCAAAGGGCCAGTACTGATCAGTTATGGGCCAGCGCTTGATTTATTAATTAAAGCGAGTGAAATAGCGGGTGTGGACACAAAAATCATCAATGCGCGTTTTATCAAACCTATTGATCAAGAAATGATGGATGAGATATGTAAAGATCAGCAACCGATATGCGTGTATGAAGAAGCCAGTAACTATGGCGGATTATATCCACAAATACTGAATTATATGGCACAAAAAGGCTATAAAAACGATATATCAAGTATGAGCATCACCGATCAAATTGTTACATTTGGCCAATATGAGGATATGTTGAAATACTTGCATATGGATATAGATACAATCGCTAAGCGAATCAAGGAAATGCATGTATGAGATTGGATCAATATCTGGTTGAAAAAGGCTTTGTCTCATCACGTAGTAAAGCAACGGACCTGATTAAAAGAAAGTTAGTATTAATCGATCATGAGATTGCAAAAAAAGCGGGTCAACAAATCACGACAGAAGCCATTGAACTTTTGACAAATGTGCAATATGTTGGTCGTGGTGGCGAAAAACTAGCGGGAGCAATCGCTTATTTCAATCTCGATTTCAACGGTAAAATTGTGATAGATGTTGGCGCATCCACCGGCGGCTTTACGGATGTGTCTTTACGTGCAGGGGCAACACATGTATTTGCTTATGATGTGGGCAAAAAGCAGATGGATGAAAGGTTGCGGCATGATTCGCGTGTTACTGTCTTTGAAGAGACAAATTTTTTAAATGTGAAGTTGCCATCTGCTGATATTATCGTCATCGATGTCTCTTTTTTGTCTATTACTGCAATATTCGAACATATCAAAGCATTTAAAGGGATTGTCTTAGGGCTTATTAAACCACAATTTGAGGTTGGACCAATTCATATGAAACATGGTGTATTGAAGGATAAAAAACAGCATAACATGATATTAAATCACGTCATTGAATATGCGAATAACATCGGATTACATGTTCAAGATATAATGGCTTCCACTTTAAAAGGGAAAAAAGGCAATCAAGAATATATGATATATATAGATAGCAAAGAATCCAAAGGAATCAATTTAGCTACAAGAATTGAGGAATTAACATGTTAAAAGAACTCCAAATATCCAGCTTCGCACTCATCGATGATCTTAAAATGTCATTTGACAGTGGTCTATCGGTGATGACTGGGGAAACCGGTGCGGGAAAGTCTATTATTTTAGAATCCATACAAATGTTATTCGGAAAACGCAGTGATGTCACCATGATTAGACATGGCGAAGATAAAGCGATTGTGCTAGGCAAATTTTTGTTGCCACAAAAGGTTGCTGATGCACATGGTTTGCCGAGTGAGATTGAAATCACACGTGAAGTGGATCGTCATGGTAGACATCAAGTACGCATCAACCATGAATTAGTTACATTGTCTAAACTTAAAGAAATAACGACAATGATGGGATCAATTCATTCACAGGATGAAACGATGGCATTATATGACCGCACCTCGTATTTGACGTTTATCGATCAAGTCGATCAAAAAAAAGCGGATGAACTACTCAACTGCTATCTGATTTTAAGAAGTCGATATTTGGATGAAAAAAAGTCTTTTCAAAATTTGTTTCATAAAAAAAGCGAAAGTGTTGAGAAGAGCGAATTTTTAGCATATCAGGTCAAAGAAATCGAATCCTATCATCTAATGAAAGGTGAGATGGCAACATTAACTGAACAGATTAACAAACAAAAGCATCACGATAAAATTATGACACAGTTAAGATTGTCTTACCAAGCCTTGGAACAAGAATCATTTTCTATTGATAATATTTATGATGCAAGTCAGGCTTTACTAAAGATTGCTGATTTTGATGCTGCTTATGCTGATATGCAAAAACAATTGGAAAATGCTTATTATGAACTTGATGATGTGAAATCGAAGTTATATGATACGATTGAGTCTTTGGATTTCGATGAGGAAGCATTTAATCGCATGCAAGAACGTTCTTATGAACTTGCAAAGGTTGAAAAGAAATACGCAAAATCTATCGATGAAATTATGACTTATTACGACGAAATCAAATCAGAACTTTTAATGATTACAGATTATGATATGTATCTAAAAGAAGCGAAAGCAAAGGTTGATAAAGCTTTTGACGCTGCTTATGAATCCGGATTAAAGTTAACAGCACTTCGTGAGAAGTTAGCACAAAAACTGATTAAGGACATCTTGGATGAACTTAAAGATTTAGATTTGGATAAAGCTACTTTCAATATATTATTTGACGCGAAGACAAAAGATGAGAGCCAACTATTTGAAACAGGACTAGATCAAGTGGAATTTATGATTTCGCTTAATGAAGGTGAACCAGAAAAACCACTTGCAAAAGTAGCTTCAGGCGGCGAGCGAGCAAGATTTATGTTTGCGTTAAAGAGCATTTATGCTAAAGCAAATGAACTTTCAATCATGGTTTTAGATGAAATCGATATTGGAATATCGGGGAAAACAGCAGCAAAGGTCGCTGAAAAGATGTCCGTGTTATCTAAGGACATGCAATTGATAGTTATCACACACTTACCGCAGGTTGCAGCAAGAGCTGATCATCATCTCGGCATCACAAAAACGAAAGAAAACGGACGTATGGTCACGCATATCAATAAGTTAAATGAAAATCAGCGCATTGAGGCAATTGCGTTGATGCTGTCAGATGAGAAACTATCTCATTTTGCGGTTGAACAAGCGAAAATGTTATTAAAAAAGGCATAAAAAAAGGCGCCTCGCGCCAATTCTTATGCGTTACCACTAATCAGTGCAAAGATGAATGCGAAGATAATTCCGCCTACCATACCAATCAGCATAATCCAAACGACCGCTTTACCCCACCATGTTTGGAGTGGATTATGTAAAGTACGATCTTTGCCATCATGTTCGTGTAGGTCACGATTCGCAACGTGATTCGCTTTGTTTTTTGTAGTATTTTTAGCCATAAAGTCACCTCGTTGTTCTAATCGTAACTATTATACAATAAAAATAGAATGAAAGAAAGTGATTTCATGAAAAACCACATAAAAATTATCTTTCATATTGATTTAAATGCCTTCTTTTGTAGTTGTGCGATTATCAAAGAACCATACTTAAAAGGAAAGCCTTTTGTCGTTGGTGGATCCGGTGTCACAAGAAGAGGAGTTGTTTCAACGGCAAGTTATCCAGCACGAAAATATCATATTGGTTCGGGTATGAGTCTCAATGACGCTTTTAACCAATATCCCAAATTACTCGTTGTTCCTACCGATTTTAAGTTATATCGTCGATATTCGAATCTCTTTTTTGAATTTCTCAATCAATATTCTGATCTCGTCTTAGCTGGTTCTATTGATGAGGCTTATATTGATGTGACAAAACGAGCAGAAACGACACACCCGCTAGAGATAGCTAAAGAAATTCAAGAAGGCTTATTAACAAAATACCAATTACCATGTTCGATTGGCATCGGACCCACATTGTTTCTTGCAAAAATGGCATCTGATATGAAAAAGCCACTTGGGATCACAGTCATTAGAAAAAAAGATATTGTTACAAAATTATTTCCTATTCCCATCAAAGATATGTTTGGCATTGGTAAGAAGACATACCCTCAACTCATGGCTATCGGTATCCAAACCATCGGTGATTTTACGAAAAAAGAAAACCGCCAAAAAATACTTAATCTCATGTCGAATGAAACTTACATGAGTTATTTAGATCACATCATGGGACGCTCCAACGATATCGTTGATCCTGATAAATATGCGATTAATCAATCCATCTCAAATGAAACAACATTAAATTATAATATGGATGAGATAGATGCTATGAGACCCATTATTGATGCTTTATTTGAAACAACTTACCAGCGTCTGATAAAGGGTGAGTATGTGTGTAAAGGTGTATCGATCAAAGTGAAATTTTCTGATTTTAAATTGATGACAAGAAGTATTACATTCAAAGATTACACAGATGACAAAGAACTTTTACGATCTAATATCATGGAACTTTATGAAAAAAATCTTAATGATC
>WOZH01000032.1 GCA_011620375.1 Acholeplasmataceae bacterium | reverse complement strand
TTTAAATAGGAAATTGTATTCTTTAATCCAAAAATCAATCAACACAAAAAAACCTCAACAAGAGGAGAGAACAGATTAAGATATGATTTATTTAAAGACGTTAATAACAAGTTTATGATAAATATCTTTAGGAACTAAATGTTGCAAGCCACATTCGGGACACCAATCAATCGGAAAAGGAAGAGAATAATCTTCCATATCCAACCCATAGTCGCCAAAGTGTTCGCGTAATTCAGCATGACAGTTAAGACATTTCATATCGACAAAAACATTAAGGTAAGGAGCCTTTAAAAAGGCAGCATAAGAGATGACTTGATCACCCATAACAAGCGCACGGTCTTTATATTGGCGATAAGCGTCTTTCAATTCATCATTAGACATGACGACAGTCACAGTACTAAAAAATTTAGGCATCAGAAATATACCTCCTATGCATCATGGGTAGATATGAAAGGTCAAGATTTAAAACCATTTTTGAACCACAAGAACAAAGTAAGACATCATATTTGAAAGCATTAAGTAACATGATTCTCCATTTCAACTTAGATCTTAAGAGACTGATGGCGGAAGAGGATAGGAGTTTAGGCTTACCTTTGATACGATCCGATTTATTGGCATAAAAGCCATAGTATCTCAATTGATGGAACCCCTTATCATGAATATGTCTAATGAGTTTAGCGATAAACTTAAAAGCATGTTCATTGACAGTAACAGGATGGTCTTTATCTTCATGAGGGGTATAACGCCAAGTGACATGACCATTCTCTTCATTTAAGGATAAGATATTGGATTCAGCAATGGGAGGATGAGAAGCATATCTGGCAATATAATCAGCAATCTTCTTTGAGTTATAGAACTTTGAATATTCTTTAACCTTAGGGCCATATGTGTAGAAGCCATCTTTATATTGTTTAATGATCTTGGTTCTTAGGATGTTGAATTCACGATATAAGCTTTTTGAAGCATTGACTTTCAAGATATGATTAGCATTTTTTAAGAAGATAAACATGAAAGCTTTTCTTAAACGCTCGAATGGAAAGAAGTAAAGATGTTTTTGATGACCATTTCGATCAATCAACGCTTCAGCGAGTAACACATGAAGATGAGGATGAGGATTTAAGGCACGTCCTGAAGTATGTAGGAAGGCAACGAATCCCAAGCGATAATCTCTGAGCTGATCTGCCTTAGATTGTTGAATAGAGAAATGAAGTGCTTGATTGACAGAATGAAACAAGCAATCGAAAAGATCTCTGCACTTCCAAAAAAAAGGTCTAAGGTCAAAAGGAACGGAAAACACAAAGTGACGGTGAGGCACTTTAAGTAACTTCTTTTGAATTTCAATAGAACGTTGATCGCGATACTTATGACCGCATGATGCACAAAATCTTGAATGACAAGATAAACCTGTCAAAAGATACTGGTCACAAGAAGGACACTCATAAAACAAGTGTCCCTTAGATAAATCCTTACAATCAATCATCTTTTCAACATTATCAACGATCGAGGGTCTAAGTTTATGACCATAAAGTTCTTTGAAAGCAGGCCAATGCGTACGAAAAATCTGTTGAATGGAGATGTGGGATGAATTGGACTCGCGGATAGATTTTAAGTTAGAAAGTTTATTGAGTTCATTTTCATAGACTGAATGTCCACTTTTCGCAGCAAGGACAAGTAAGTCTTTATAAATAGATTTAACGTATACATATGTGTTCATATATATAGAATACAAAAAAATACCAAAAAAAGAAAGAGGCGATTTAATCGCCCCGAGTGAAATTTATTTCACTTTTAGTTTAAAAAAGTCAGCTTTTCACTAACTTTTTAAAGAAGTATTCCAAATAATCAACTAAACCATCCTCATCATTTGTTTTAAATGTCAAAGCATCAGCATATTTCTTAAGCTCTTCAGTTCCATTGTTCATCGCGACGCCATATGTGGCATCTCTAATCATTTCGATATCGTTGATGCCATCACCAAACGCAATGAAATTTGCTTTATCAATATTATAGTATTCCAATAAATAATAAAGTGCGGTTGATTTGTTTGTATGCTTATTATAGATTTCATAGATTGCAAGGTCTTGATTCTTTCCCGATAATCGATAGGAAATCGTGTTAGGATAATTCGTCGATATCCATGTTTCAATGTCGTTTTGAAAAGATGTGTCCACCGCAAAAATCATACCGGAGGGCTCGACATTAAATTCTGTAAAATCACCTTCCACAAAATCTAAATTTGGGATAGGAATGAAATATTGTTCTAAGCCTTTATCATATTGATAGGCAAAAAAGGTTGTTTCATTGGAGAAAAACGCCGATTTAAGATGTGGTTTCGTAAATGTAAATAGTTTGTCTACAATATCCTTGGGTATAAATGTTCGTATTTTTGCAAAATCGATATCATGAGGATGATCGATGGAAGCGCCATTGTTTGTGATGATTGGTGTTTTTAATCCGATTTGTTCATATATTGGTAGAGCGGCACCAAGCGGTCTACCAGTAGCAAGAACAACAAGATGTCCCATATGCTCATATTTTTTTAGTACATT
>WOZH01000056.1 GCA_011620375.1 Acholeplasmataceae bacterium | reverse complement strand
GAGTAAGCTTATAAACGAAAAGGAAAAACAAATGAGAAACAGTGTTTTGAGTAACATGGATGATGAAGCTTATTTTAATCAACTGGACCAATCAGATTTTGCTGAATTATCCTATGATGAACAAGTAAAATTAAAGCAGCAACATGTTGAAAACGTGTTCGCGGCTAAAGCGATTGATACACAAATAAAACCAATGATTACCGCATCAAACCCGATGCATTATCGGCATAAAGTGACTGCGAATGCAACGAATATAAAAATACAAGGACAACGCAAATTAAAATTAGGATTCTATATTGAGAAGACCCATAAAATAAAGCATGGTTTTGAAAGCATTGTTCAAGATAAAGAAATTGAAAAAGTTTTAACAGATATCGAAGACATATTGCAGAAAAACCATTTCACGGCATATGAGAAAGGGCATGATAGAGGGATTATCAAGCACATACTTGTGCGCAAGTCATTTAGCAATCACGGCATGCTAGTTGTCTTTGTTACACAAGGAAGTATCTTTCCAAACGCAAAACAAATTATTAAAGAGATTCGTGAAAAAAATCCGCATATAAATTCGGTTGTTCAAATCATTCAGAAAATAGATACGCCGATTGTTCTATATGGCGAGGAAAAAATTCTTTATGGTTCTGGATTTATTGAAGATCAAATTGATGATTTAGTATTTAGACTGTCATCAAAGTCATTTTATCAAATCAATCCCGAACAGATGATGAAGTTATATGATTGTGCATTTATGTTGGCTGATATTAAACAGCATGAAACAGTGATGGATTGTTTTTCGGGTATCGGAACACTTTCGCTATTAGCAGCAAAACAATCGAAATCTGTCATCGCTATAGAGGTAAATGCTTCAGCTGTAAAAGATGCGATTGACAATGCCAAAAAAAATCATTTGACAAACATAAGTTTCATTAAAGATGACGTTGAAAAATATGTTGAAACATATCATCAACCGGTTGATGTATTAATTTTAGATCCACCGCGAATTGGACTCAGTATCAAATTGATTGAAGCTATTAAAAAGCTAAAACCGAAACGCATTGTTTATGTTTCTTGTTTTGTTGAAACACAAGCAAGGGACATCGGACAATTAGTTAGACTGTATCAGGTGGAAACAATCCAACCGGTTGATATGTTTCCATATACAGGTCACGTTGAGTCTATCGTATTGCTTTCATTAAAAACCGCTTAACAAAGCCATTCGCAAATAATAACAAAAGGTGATTTTACCTATCAATGGGTAAAGATTGCCTTTTTTTTATTTTCTAGCCATTGTGGGAACATACGCATATCATTGTGGGAACATATTTTTTGTTCAAATGGACTGAAAATGATAGTCGAGGTTTGTTTGGGTAAACATATTTTGATATCTCACTTTGCTTTTTCATTTTATCTAAATCGTTCTATAAAGGTCATAAGTATACTTGATGTTTACACACTCAATGATAAGGTCAGTTCTAACCTTTTAAGAGTACATTTTAATGTTTTCATTATCACATTTTATTATAAATGCGAAAAAGCTATTCCATCGTCGACTTGATGAAATAGCTTATTTTTTTATTACATATAGTGAGTTTTTTTCTGTCTTGAATGTGTGAACATCTCATATGATTATTACTCTATAATTCATGTGCTTATCATATTTTGTATCAATGTAGTGACCTTCATAGAACGGCTTAAGTTTTAAGAACTTTTTACGATTTTCTGCAAACTCTGTATCCGAGTAATTTTGAGTGCCTGCAACACAGAATACAACTTCTTCAGGACTAACAGAAATTATCTTGTAAATGAAGGATCTAAGTATATCTGAATCCAATGTATCTATAACTAAGTCTTTGTTTTTAAGCATCGAATTGATTGTATCGAGTCTTTGTTGTGTATCAAAGGTTTTTACATGTTCTAACTCAAGTCTTGATATTTCCTTATTTAAGTGATTCATCTTAGTTGAATACTCATTGTATTTTGTCATGAACAATGATTCGCTAAAATCCGGTGTCTTAACTCTGGTATCAATAAGATTTGATAGCATGGTCTAAGTTTCTTGTAGTTCAAGTTTGTGTTCATCGATCTCATCTTGTAAGCTATCGACTACAATCGTTGACTTGATCACGTTTCTAATGGTATCCATGATGTTTAAATCCTTTAAAAAGACTTCATTTAGCATTTGGATGGTAGTACCTTCTAAGACTTCATCATAAGTAGCCTTAGCTTTATAATTTGTCTTTCCTTCAATGTTCTACCACATTCGCTGCATATATATTTTTATCCGGATGATAGACAATGTGAATTTATTAATTAAGGAACATATATTTTCAAAATCAATTGAGAAAGACGACGAACCTTCAATAATTAATAGAAATAGAGTTAGTCATGGGATATTTACTCGAGAGATAGACAAAAAGGATTGCTTGCAACTATTTTGCATTGTTATGGCTTTGAAGAGCTTAAGCGATATTTTAGAAATGGATAATAGACGAAAAAATATTTTGAATGAATTAAGAGATTTAACTTATAAATTAAACGAACTAGATATCAAACAATAATGCTTCTGC
>WOZH01000040.1 GCA_011620375.1 Acholeplasmataceae bacterium | reverse complement strand
GATGCATAGTGCAGATTCTCATATTCATATTATGAATAAAGAAACGAACGAGATTACTGAAGTCGTCAGTCCTGAGATTTTTGAATTCATTGCGAACAATGAAAACTTCAAAGATTTGAATCTAGATTATATTAGAATCATTATTTCTGCCAGTAAGAAACGTAAATCATAAAGTGTGATGTTTAATTGTCACACTTTTTTTATGTATTTCGTGTGAATGCCCAGTTTTGAGCACCTTCAATCTGATGATTCATACGATTTAAACGCTTTGTGAACTTAACGATGCTTTTAGTCTTATAAGAACATGTTGGTAAACCGAAGACCAGCAATGTGAAATCTTTTACATAAATCTTGTGATATTTTTATCGATACGAACGACACATGTTGATTAAACTTCTGTAATGGCTAATACTATTTTCTCAAGGTTTCCAAATACTGAATCATACACAACTAAAGATCCATCATAAAGCCCCTTATTTTTTTTCGGCAATTCTAAGTTTTGCAGATTTTGATCTCGCGTTTACTGTTATCTCTTCTTCGGATGGATAAATGGGTTTTTTATTGATTATTTTCAATGTTGTTGTATCCTTCGGCAATACTGGTAAATGTTTTGGAACCTGCATCTCACTCTTTTCTTTGAAAAAATGCTTGACGATTCGATCCTCTAATGAGTGGAAAGTAATGATTGAGAAACGACCACCTGTATTTAACATATCGTGTGCATCATGAAGAACTTGTTCCAATGCGTCCAATTCACCATTTGTCGCGATTCGCAAAGCTTGAAAAACTCTTTTTGCACTATGCCCTTTTTGATGTTTGTTTACTTGATCACATATAGCAACCAGTTCTCTCGTAGTTTCCAGTGGTCTTTTGTTAATAATCTGTTTAGCGATTTGGCGACTGTTTTTTTCTTCACCATAGACAAACAAAAGTTTGGCTAAAGCCGCCTCATCAAATGTGTTGAGAATATCTTTAGCTGACCGCATGCTGTTTTGATCCATACGCATATCAAGCGGTGTATCAACTAAATATGAAAAGCCTCTTGAAGCATCATCAATTTGAAAAGAAGATAATCCTAAATCCAGTAGCAATCCATCAATATGCATGATGCCTCGCTGATTTAATTCTTGTTTCAAATGTTTGAAATTTGCTTTAATGAATGTGATTTTTGAATGATTACCGATGAAACCTTTCGCATAATCAATAGCAAAAGCATCTTGATCGAATGCAAATAAATGGCCGTCGCCCAATTGTTCAAGGATTGCTAGAGCATGCCCACCACCGCCAAGCGTTCCATCGACATATATGCCATTCGGTTTAATATTTAATCCGGATACGGCTTCTTTTTTTAACACAGTCACATGCTTCATAGGATATCTTTCCTTTCATTCTTATTATACCAAAGAAAAAGGTGCTTGTTAGCACCTTTTCTTAATCCGCCTTGGATTCTTTCTTGGTTAATACTTTCTGACCATTGTAATAACCGCTATTGGGTGTTACACGGTGGGGTAATGTGAATTCCCCAGTTTGTGGGCAAACGACGAGTGCTGGAGCAGTCAGCTTATAATGCGTTCTTCTCTTCCGCTTGCGCGTTTTACCTGTTCGACGAAATGGAACAGCCATTCAGTCACCTCCTATTTTTTTAAGAATTGTTTAAGATCAGCAAATGCAGGATGTGGATGTTTTGTTTCTTTGAATGCCAACTTTTTAGCATCTGGATGATAGACGACTAGTGGCTTTTCTGAGAGGATATAGCCAAATATAATATCTTTAAATGGGATAGCATCCTCTAAGATAAAATCCGCATCAATATCATTACCAAAAATAATCTTTTCATTCACTTTCAAATGGTAATCCACCGGTTTTAGTGTTTTAGCACATGCCAATTGCATATCGGCTTCAATCAAAACGTCCATGGTCAGACTGTCGTTAAGAAAGGTCGCGTTTGCAATCACTTTAACTGGCGCGATTGTCAGTATTTCTGGTAAGCTCTCAATAGCATCATGATAATCATAGGTGCGTATAATCGAGGGGTTATTTTGTAAGTCTTTCAATAATAAATTCATAAAAAACACCTCAACGAAAGTATTATACATGATGCTTTTATAAAAGTCAACGAAAGCAGGTGTTATATTAAACTTTGTTGGCTCTTATACGATCTTTTAACATTTGTAAAATATGTTGTTCTTTTTCACTTAGCAATGGCTGACCACTACCTTGATTGGTGATTCTTTGATTCCGCAAGTGCAACATGAACGACGCATGATTTGCTAATGTTAATGCTACATTTAATACTGAATATTTAGGTTTACGATCATTATCGTATTTTAAACTTGTTTCGATTGACACGATATCTGAATAATTGAATTCTTCAGCTCGGTCATGGGCAATGAACCCATTACGATGGTCGATGTTCGCCTGATAGATAAACAATGATTTTAAACCGTAAAATAAAATCGTCACGTATGCTTGGTCAAAATAAAGTTTGTTGCCATCTTCCTTTTTCACTTCAAGATGAAATTTCACATCATCTTTATTAGAAAATGAATCTGGGACTGTAATGAGGATTTGTTGATGATAGTCTTTTTCACTGATACCCAATAATAATTTGGCACGTTTCGTCGCTTCCAAATAGTCGTTCTCAACTAAAACATCGATTTGACCTTTTGCTTTAGACTTAATTTTACCAAAGAATCGCTTGGTGAACTTCACACGACTTTTCATCAATTTTGTTGCTTTATCTTGCGATTCCTTGTATTTTTTCACCTTTATCTTTTTAGGTTTTTTAAAATCGGGTGTGTCATCTTCATCGATGGGTTGGTTATCATCCGTGGTTTTTGTTTTTTCAGACTTAAGTACAAGCTTCTTATTGATGCCTGGTTGATCGTTTTTTTTATTTTTTTTCTTCGTCTTTTTATCCACTGAATCTACATTTTCTTCAACTGGATCAGGTTCTTTTTCATTTTCCTCTGAAGACACATTGAGATTTTCGTTTAAAACCGGTTCGTCTTTACGCGAATTTGCCATAGTAGACCACCTTCCACATATATATTCATTGTATAAAATTTATATAATTTAGTCAAATAATTATTAAAGAAAACCGCATAATAACGCTAAATTAATGTGCCACTGATCAAAAGTTCACTAAATTCATCACTATCAATATCCAAAATGTAGTGTCTAATGTCATGTTCCTGTAAGATTTTTTTCATGTTCTCTGCTGTATATGTTTGGTTTATAAACGCTTGTTCAAAACTAGAGAGATCATGCTTGTCAAAAAAATCGCCATGCAATGTCAATGATCTAATCATGCCATCATGCAAATCGAGTTTGATTTCCATGAGACCACCTTGAATTCTTTTTTTAAGCATTTTTGTATACGCTGGTTGCTTTTGATAAATCCATGCTTTGGTTTCATATTTTTTTGCCATCTGATGAATCAAAGCAATTTCATCATCGGTCAATTCATACGTTTTATTTGTCAACGTGTTTTCCCAATGTTTGATGAGTTCTTCTTGTGTCATACCGTTAAGAAAGGGTTTTAGGTTGGTCACGCGAGATTTGACGGAACTGATACCTTTTGATACCAGTTTTTCATCAGATGGTGTAATTGCTCTAACCATCGTCTCCAAATCACAATCATATAGAAATGTACCATGCATTAACATACCGTTTTTGTTTTGCAAAAAAGCATTGCCAGAAATTTTTTTACCATCATAGAGTAAATCATTTCTACCACTAAATGTGATATCTAAGCCCAATAAAGACATTGAATCAATAATTCTTGATAGATATGTCTTGAATGAAAAATCTTTATTTGTTCGTTTGGTCAATATCGAAAACATGGTGTTTCTATGATCTGCGTATACACATCCGCCACCGGTTGGCCGACGGTAAACATCAATATTGTTTGCCCGCAAGAATTCTAAATTCACTTCATTTTCAATCACTTGGTTTTTACCGATAACAACACCGTGAATCTCCCAAGTGAAAAAATATGTTTCGCCGTCTTTCAGCAATGTATTTAATATATATTCTTCTAACGCAAAGTAAAAATACGGTTTTAGTTGACCTTCATTATGATGTCTAATTAATATCATTTGAACCTCCCTAATATTCACTTAATCATATTATACCAAAACATAGAAACTCTATAAATTCAAATACATTATGGACATGATAAAAAAGAGGTTTTCACCTCTTTATCATTTAAATAAATTTTTGAATTTTTGCCAATTAGACGCGTTACTTTTTTCTTCAAAGTTAGCTAATTCTTCGTAAAGTTTCTTCTCTTTTGAGCTGATATTCTTCGGCATTTCAACATTGACAATCACTTGTTGATCACCTTTTTTCTTTGATCTCACATTGGCAATCCCTTTTTCACGCATTCTTAATATGGTACCTGGTTGTGTACCAGCTGGCACTTTTAGATTTACATCGCCATAAATCGTTGGAATATCGATTTGTGTACCCAGAACAGCTTGTGGTACGGTCAGTGGCACATTTAAGATAATATCGTCTCCTCTTCTCTTGAAAACCTTGTGAGGTTTTACACGAAAGTTAAGATAGAGATCTCCAGTTTCGCCACCGTTCTTTCCACCATTACCATAACCTGCGACTTTTAGAGACATGTTATTATCCACACCTGCAGGAATATTGACATCTACTGTTTTATGCGTTCTAACCTGACCACTGCCATTGCACGTTTTACATGCATTTTTAATGATTTTACCTTTACCACCACAAACTGGACAAACCTGTTGCGTACGCATCGTGCCCAACATCGTTCGTTGATCGATATAGATAGCACCATCACCGTGACACCGCGGGCATATCTCAATGTCCTTTGCTGATTCTGCACCAGTACCATGACAGACATGACACGTTTCTTCGACATCGACAGATATAGACTTCTTTGTACCTAAAGCGGCTTCTATAAAGTCTACAGTCATGACCTTCTCTAAATCCTCACCACGTGATGGTCCATTGTAATTATGTTGTCTTTGACGACTTCCACCGAAAAATTGTGAAAAAATATCACCAAAGCCACCCATATCTGAAAATCCAGAACCACCACCAAAACCACTTGCATTGCCAAAAGGACTTCCTGCATGACCATATTGATCATAAGTTGCCTTTTTTTGTGAATCAGAAAGTGTGTCATATGCTTCTTGAACTTCTTTGAATTTCATTTCAGCATTGCTTTCTTTCGAAATATCGGGATGGTATTTTTTTGCTAACGTACGATAAGCTTTTTTGATCTCATCTGTGGATGCATTTTTACTAATGCCTAAAACGTCATAATAATCTCTCTTTGTTGTTGTTGGCATGACATCATCTCCATAGGGAATAAGGGGCGATGCCCCTTATTGGTTTACTTTTCTTCAAATTCAGCATCGACGGTTGTTTTACCGTTTGTTTGAGTGTTATCTTCTTGTTGTGGCTGTTCAGCTTGTTGTTGCGTTTGTTGTGCTTTTTGATAAGCTTTAGTTGCAACTTCTTGTGCATCTTTTTCCAATGCAGATTTCTTTTCTTTGATCAACTCAATATCATCGCTCTTGAGCGCTTCTTCAAGTTCGCTGATTTCTGTTTGTAGTTTTTCCTTCATTGTATCATCAACTTCATCTTTAAGATCTTCTAATGCTTTATTCGTTTGGAAAATTAGATTCGAAGCTTCATTATGAAGATCAGCATTTTCGCGTTTTAGTCGGTCTGTTTCAGCTTGTTCTTCGGCTTCTTTGACCATGCGATCTATTTCGGCATCTGATAATGAACCTGAACCAGTAATGGTGATCTTTTGTTCTTTGTTTGTACCTAAATCTTTAGCTTTAACAGAAACGATACCATTCGCATCAATATCAAATGACACCTCGATTTGCGGAACACCTCTTGGTGCCGCAGGGATATCACCCAATTGAAAACGACCCAATGTCTTATTATCAGTAGCCATTGCGCGTTCGCCTTGAAGCACATGGATGTCTACAGCGGGTTGGTTGTCTGCCGCGGTTGAAAAAACTTGTGATTTAGATGTAGGAATGGTGGTATTTCTTTCAATTAATTTAGTGAAAACGCCACCTAATGTTTCAATACCAAGTGATAGTGGTGTAACATCTAACAATAAGACATCTTTTACATCACCTGAGAGAACTGCACCTTGAATGGCTGCACCCATGGCGACCACTTCATCTGGATTAACACTCTTATTTGGTTCTTTGCCCAATTCGCGTTTAACAAGTTCTTGAACTGCTGGAATACGTGTGGAACCACCGACCAATAAGACTTGATGAATATCTTTTGCTGTCATCTTGGCATCAGCTAATGCACGTCTAACAGGTGCTTGACATTTATCAACTAGGTGTGCGGTTAATTCATTGAATTTTGCACGTGTTAAGTTCTTTTCTAAGTGAAGTGGACCTGCATCTCCCATCGTAATAAATGGTAGAGAAATCGTTGAAGATGTAACCCCTGATAATTCTTTCTTGGCTTTTTCAGCAGCATCTTTTAAACGTTGGACTGCCATCTTGTCTTTAGACAAATCAACGCCATATTCACGTTTGAATTCAGCAACGAGCCAATCCATGACTGCTTGGTCAAAATCATCACCGCCAAGCATATTATTGCCTGCTGTAGAGACTACTTCAAACGTACCATCTGCTAAATGTAGTACCGAGACATCGAATGTACCACCGCCTAGGTCAAATACGAGTACGGTTTGTTCTTTGTCTGTCTTATCGATACCATAAGCTAATGCAGCAGCAGTTGGTTCGTTGATGATACGTTTAACATCAAGTCCAGCAATCTTACCAGCATCTTTTGTGGCTTGTCTTTGATGGTCATCAAAATAAGCCGGTACAGTAATGACTGCAGATGTAACTTGTGCACCTAGATAATCTTCAGCTGTCTTCTTTAAATTTTGAAGAATCATCGCTGAAATTTGTTGCGGTGTATAGTCTTTACCTTGTATCTTGACGCGGTAGTTACTATCACCCATATGACGTTTGATTGAACTTACTGTATTAGGGTTCGTAATTGCTTGTCTTTTAGCAACCTCACCGACTGAAATATCATCGCCTTTAAATGAGACGACTGATGGCGTTGTTCTACCACCTTCAGCATTTGGGATGACTTTAACATCGCCACCTTCCATGATAGCAACAACCGAGTTTGTGGTACCTAAGTCAATACCGATAATTTTATTTGTCTTTGCCATTTTCATCACTCCATTCATTCACTACGACCATGGCTGGTCTAAGTAATTGGTCTTTGTATGTATATCCTTTGGAAACAACTTTTAAATTAATACCGTTTGGTTTTTCGGGTTCGCTTTCTTTTTCTACCGCATGATGGAATTTAGGATCAAATTGTTTGTTTAAAGCGTCAATTTCCTTTAATCCATCATCTTCTAAAACTTTATAGAGACTATCAGAAATCATTTTAAAGCCCACAAGAAAATTTTTTAAATTGGGATCTTCAGTATTCATATTGACAGCCATTTTTAGATGGTCAAGATGAATGAGTAAATCGCCGATCAAAGATTTCGATGCGAATTTTCTTTCATTGATGCGTTCGTTTTGCATACGTTTTTTGAAATTTTCCAGTTCCGCAGCTTCTCTAAGCAATTTTTCTTTTAGTTTAAAAATCTCTTTGTCTCTTTCAGCTAACTGCTCTTTATATTTGTCTTTTTTTGGTTTTTGAACAGTTTCTTTTTTTTCTTCAATCACCGGTTCTACCGGGGTAACTGTCTCTTTTTTAATGTCCTCTGCCATATTTTCATCCTTATTTTTTATAGAGTTTTGCGAGATTTACCGCAATATATTCAATGAGTGGAATCACCTTGTTATATTCCATTCTTGTTGGTCCGACAACAGCAATCGTACCATGCTCGCTTTCCGATATGCGATAAGGGATGGAGATTACTGTACAATTTTCCATCGGAATCATATGCAAATCTGAAGCGAATTTAATGGACAATGAATCACCATCACCAATCAGTTTTAACAAATCTCTTCGATCAAGCATATCAACGAAGCTTTTAATGCGTTTGACATTGTGAAATTCGGGTTGCGTGAAGATATTTGTCATACCCGATAAATAGAAATTGTCTTCTGAAAATCTTGAAAATGCATTGATAAATGATTCGATAATTTGATTTTGATATTCCATGAAAGAGTCGATTTCTTTTTTTGCCAGTGTGTTTTTCAATATTTGATTAGCTTCACTAATCGATCGATCACGCAATAAATCATCTAGTGTTTTAATTACTTTTTTGACATCATCGATACGCCTATCTTCAGGGACATGTATATGTTGATGCTGAACATGGCCTTGATCTGTGACAATCAAAATGACTGCTTCTAAATCGGTGATGGGAATGAAATCGATGCGCTTAATGAGATTTTTTTGTGCATTTGGACCGATAGCCATCGCCGTGTAATTAGTTAAATTTGACAGTAAACTAATCGCTTCTTCTATCGCTTTTTCTCTTGCCATTTTGTTTTTGAAAAATATTTCATCAATCAGCGGATATGATTCCTGTACATCTTCATCTCTAGTTACCAAATGTTCGACATAATAGCGATATCCTAGTTCTGAAGGAATACGACCACTTGAGGTGTGCGTTTTTTCCAAATACCCTAAGTCTTCTAAAGCAGCCATATCATATCGCAGTGTTGCAGATGAAAAATCCAGAAATGGTAAATGTGTCAAGTATTTAGAACCTACCGGTTCAGCATCTTTTACATATGCTTCAATGATCGCTTTTAAAATCAACTTTTGTCTACTTGTCAACATGGAATCACTTCCTTTTGCACTCTATTTACTTTTGTGCCAACACTATTGTATGATAAACGTTTGGCACTGTCAAGTATTTTGTGCTAATTAATTTATTTTATCTATTTGTTTAATCAAAAAGCCCTAATGAGAGGGCTTGGCTTTGATGCATCGGTAACGGCTGCTTTACTGATGTGTGGATTTCGCTAATTTGACGATACGATTCACAAAATCTGACTTTGCATCTGCATATGCATCGGGATTATTTCGATGCATATCTGCCATGTCAATTTTTAGTGATTCATACGTTTTGGCCAATTCGGGATGTGCGTTCATATAGTCTCTGAAATAAATCTCATCACAATCATTTTTCAAGCGGAGGTGGATATGAAAGACATCTTTTGCAAAACCATGTTTTGTATAACCTTTGTGCAATGTTACGCGATAACTTGATTCACTCGTGATGCTGTAATTTAGTTTAATCAATTTTTGGGCAACCGTTTGAAGATCTTGCTTTTTGCTGACGACAATCAAGATATCAATAATGTTCTTAGCTTTAATATCATTGATGGCAGTACTGCCAATGTGTTCAATTTTTTTGATATATTGTCTTGATACGTGATTAAGTAAATATCTTTTTTCTTTAGCAAATCTCCTTGACCATGAATTTTTATGCGTGACCAAAAAGATTGGAAATAATTCCCATAGCTCCTCCATGGTCATTTGATCAAGCGGTGTATGCTTCATTAATAGGTGTCTAACGAGCATAATAGATGATATCAATATGGCCATAATCCCTACCGATATGCCCGATATGGCACTATACATTTGATAGCTACTACCATCGTTTGTTGCAAACGTCATAATCGCACTTTGTGTGACAACAAGCGCGACCATCGCGTTGGTTAGCGTCACTGTTTTTCTAGCTGTGAGCAATGAATCTCTTAAGTGATAAGATTTCACTAAACCTCTGATTGCAATACCTAACTCGACAAATGAGACAACTGCAATTCCTAAACTAACCAGCATGCCATAATTAAATTCTGTCACTTCTATGTAGAACAACCTAATCATATAAAACGAGTAAATGATTGAACTAATCAGTAAACCCATATAGATTAGAATGACGTATTTTTTTTCTTTTGTTTGTACCAATTTGGATTGATTTACACCACGAAAAAATAATTGTAGCGTCAAACCAATACCCAGCGAATAAAAACTTGACACAACCAAAAAATATGATGAAATATAGAACGCTGCAATGATTTTAAATGCAGCCGAGCCAAAATTAATTATCATGGCAACGATAGCTAATTTGTGATTTCTTGTTTTGAAATCACTTAAATTATGTTTAATAAAAAAGTGCTTGAGTCGATTATATAATGTCATCGCATAACCCTTTTTTGTGTTATCTTAACTGTTTAGACCATTTCCTATAATAAATATTTTTCTTTTGTTCATCTCTAATGATGGTTGCCTCATCATGCCCAGGATATACTTTTGTGTTCCCCGGCAATTGGCATAATCTAATGATGCTTTTTCTAATGGAAGACAAACTACCTGAATATAAATCGTGTCTTCCCACATCTTCTTTAAACAATGTGTCTCCAGAAAACAATCGATCCTGATGCAAAAATGATAGTGACCCCGCTGTATGACCCGGCGTGTGCAATACTTCGATGAATTGATCTGCGAGCGGAATTCGATCACCATCATCAACAAAACGGAATTCAAGATTTTTACGTGCGTAAGGATGCTTTTGGGGATCATATCCATTATATTCATCGGCGAACAATAAATGAGCATCCGCTTGATGCATATAAATGGGCGCGTTAAATTCGCCAATCAAATCAATGTGATCGGCATGTGCATGCGTGAGTAAAATGCCCGTCAGTCTTCTATCGTCAATGGCTTGATCAATGGCATTATGGTCATGTGAGGGATCAATGACCACACAACAATCAAAACGACATAAAACATAACAATGCGCATAATCATCCCGTTCTTTAATGATTTTAAACATCTTTTAATTTAGAAAAAAAACTATTCGGAAGAATAGCTTATTTCTTTTCCTTGTGATTGGTATGTTTCATACATGTTGGGCAATATTTTTTGAATTCGAGGCGTTCTGGCTTCGTTTTCTTGTTTTTATCCGTGTGATAGTTTTCGTTGCCACATTCTGTGCAGACCAATTTCACGAGATCTCTCATGTTATCCCTCCAGACATACGCAAGCATTATACCAAAGATATATAAATATTTCAACGATTTTCAATGTTTTTCCGCCAAAAGTAAAAAACTATATTTTTGAACATTTTTAACATATAATGGAATGGGTGATGATTATGTTACAAAGAGAAAAGACAAAACAATTTCATGTTGGAGATTTAGTTTTTGGTGGGAATAACAAGGTTTATATCCAAAGTATGACCACGACATATACAAAAGATGTCGAAGCGACTGTTAAACAGATTAATACCCTTTATGAAGCGGGTTGTGATATTGTTAGAGTTGCTGTTTTAGATATGGAAGATGCGCAATCTTTAGGTGAAATAAAAAGACAAATTAAAATTCCTTTGGTTGCTGACATTCATTTTAATTATCAACTTGCGCTAGAGGCGATTAGACAAGGTGTCGATAAAATTAGACTTAACCCTGGTAATCTTCCTAAAAGAGAACAAGTTGAGGCTGTTGTTGCTGCATGCAAAGAAAAGCATATACCTATCCGTATTGGCGTAAATTCAGGTTCTCTACCTGGACGAGCAAAAGCGACTGCAGAACTTATGGTAGAAACGGCTAAACACCATGTTGAGATTTTAGAATCCATGGGTTTTTATGATATTGCCATTTCGCTAAAAGCTACGGATATGAATTTAATGGTTGCTGCTAACAGGTTAGCTGCGAAAACATTTCCTTATCCGCTTCATTTAGGCGTGACAGAGGCCGGTACAGCATTTTCTGGTGCAATTAAAAGCGCATTGGGCATCGGTATTATATTATCTGAAGGGATTGGTAATACCATTCGGGTATCACTAACCGATAACCCCGTGTTAGAAATTCAAGCAGCAAAAGAAATTCTCAAAAATTTGGGACTGAAAGATAAAGTACCAAACCTAATCTCGTGTCCCACGTGTGGTCGTATTCAATATGATATGATTGATATTGCCAAAAAGGTTGAGCAATATTTGCTCAAAGTCAATAAAACGATTAATGTTGCTATCATGGGATGTGCTGTTAATGGTCCCGGAGAAGCTAAACATGCTGATATCGGTGTCGCTGGTGGTAAAGGAGAAGCTATACTCTTTAGAAAAGGTGAAATCATCAAAAAAATCAAAGAAGCTGATATTTATGATGAACTCATCAAAGAAATTGATTTATTCGATGATCGTATCGAAGCATAGTCAAATTTTAAAAAATGCATCTTAGATAGCAAGCAATTAAATCTACTTTAACGCTTAATAAAGCGTTCCTAAGATCTATCCATGTGTTACTG
>WOZH01000047.1 GCA_011620375.1 Acholeplasmataceae bacterium | reverse complement strand
GTATTAGTTCATTTTTAACTTATCAAATCCTGTATAGTCGCATGAACGAAGTCGTGAGCACTTCATCTCAAGAAATCAATAAACAAATCATTTTAAATTATGAAAATTATCTGAGCGATGTAATCAATATATCTAATAATCTCCAAAAACAAGTGATTGAATTTACAAGCGCAGATGATTGGCATAGTTTAGAAGAAGTCTTTACCTACGTAGCGCAGATTAATCCTAATATCCGGGTGGTAGCATTATATGATGATAGCGGACAAATGCGGCTTTCTAGTACATCTTTATCGACATACAACGCCAGTAACGAAAAATGGTTTATACAAGCCACAATTAACCGTGATATCTATTACTTTAGCAACCCTCATATTGAATTAAATAATGATCAGAGCGAAAATGTGATTACTATTTCAAAAGATATTTCATATGTTGATGAAGGCATATCAAAACAGGGTATTTTGGTTTTTGATTTAAGTATGGAAGATATAGTAACCTTGGCAAAAATGACAAATTTGGGCGAAAATGGACATCTCATTTTAATCAATAACGATAATGAGCTGGTCTATAGTTCAAACGACAATTCTTCAAGTGATATCAGCGTAGATATTGCAAATGATTTAATATTAGGCGGTAAATTTGTTGAGATTAACGATTTAAATTTCTATGTAAATGTTAATACGATTAAATATACGAGATGGAAAATAGCGACATTTATAAACGCGGAACAAACAACGATTATAAGAAATAACATATTGATATCTATGATTGCTATTTTTCTTGTAACACTGGGTATTATTACGCTTACATCGGGCTTATATGCGACCCGTATTACTAAACCGATGCATAAACTAGAAAAACACATTAAAAAAATCGAATCGGGTGATTTTGAGTCAACTATCCATGTAGAAGGACAAAAAGAAATGGTCCTTCTAGCCGATGCGTTCAATCAGATGAGCGATCGTATTGGTGAATTGATGCAACGGGTTTTAACTGAACAAGAAGAAAAACAAAAGACCCAATTCATCGCCCTTCAAAATCAGATTAATCCCCACTTTTTATATAACACACTCGATTCTATTGTCTATCTATCAGAGCATCAACAAAACAAGGATGTCGAGGCGTCTATTATTGCCTTGTCTAAGTTTTTTAGAATGAGTATATCAGATGAGATGAATGTCGTAAATCTAGAAAATGAAATCGAGCATGTCATGAGTTATTTGACAATTCAACAAATTAGGTATTCTAAACAATTTACGTATGATTTTGATATTGATCAGCAACTATTAAAGAAAAAAGTCTTAAAATTATCACTTCAACCACTCGTTGAAAATGCTATCATACATGGCATCCATCCTGAAGATGAATTTACCAATATTCACATTAAAGCAACACAAAAAGATGGGTTCATTTATTTGAGTGTTATTAATGAGGGTTATGGCATTGATCAGAAGCAAATTGATCACATCCATCAAATGATTCACGGGAAGATTGAAACGACATCAATTGGTCTAAAAAATGTATACCAGCGCTTAGTTTTATATTACGGTGAAGAAGCGGATTTATGTATATCAAGTACACTTGATGAAGAAACAACAGTGACGATGAAAATGCCAATCATTGAAGAGGAATAAAAATGAGAAAAATTATAGTTATGTTATTGATTTTATTAGGCATACCATTGATGACTTCGTGCGCCAATAAATTGCATGAGATACCCCTTATCATCTATGATATGGGCGATAATTATATGAGTGATTTCGAACAAAAAATCAGGCAGTCTTCAGGTGATATTGCCTATCACACCTATGATTCGCAAAACTCTCAAATTATCCAAAATGAAATATTTGAAACACTTTTATCTGATGGTTATCGATTGTTCGTCATTAATCCAGTAGATCGTCTCAGTGTTTTTGCTATGATTGAAAAAGCTGAACAAGTGGGTGCTACGATTATTTTCATTAATAGAGAACCACTAAAAAGCGATATGGACCTTTATGAAAATGTGTATTACATCGGTGCAGATGCAGCACAATCGGGTCGATTGCAAGCAGAATTGGTGATGTCGTTGTTTGGTAACAATCCAACGCAGCTTAACGATAAAGATTTAAATGGTGATAATATCATCCAAACAGTCATTTTAAAAGGTGAACAAGGACATCAAGATGCTGAACAAAGGACTGATGTTGTCATCGATTACTTAAAAGAAAACCAATTTAATGTCGAAGTTTTAGAAATTAAAATTGCTAACTTCGATATGCAAGAAGCAGCCATTGCAATGGAAACATTGCTCAATCAATATGGCAATGAAATTGAAGTTGTTATTGCTAACAATGATGCGATGGCAATCGGTGCCATTGAGACATTGAATACCATGGGTTATTTCATCGATAATGATGAAAACGATATAATCGATCGAGCAACTGATGTATGGATGCCGGTCGTCGGTATTGATGGGCTCGATATTGCAATTGAACAAATTCAATCTGGCTTTCTTTATGGAACAGTTTTAAATGATTCAATCAGCATGGCTCTGGCTTTAAATGAACTTGTCGATATTCTTTTCAACGAAAAAGATATGAGCACTTATACGCATACAATAACAAGCGAAAAATATGTATGGATTGATTATCAAATCCTCTCGTTACCGACAGATGAATGAATCATGATATG
>WOZH01000072.1 GCA_011620375.1 Acholeplasmataceae bacterium | reverse complement strand
GAAATTTTTTTATTGACATCGGTAGCAATTCTCGCAATCGCGACAAATATAACGAAGAATTCAAGGCGTCCCATGAACATACCGACAATCGCTGTCCAATGAATACCTGCTGGTGCACTATAACCAGTGATACCAACTGATAATCCAACGGTACCAAGAGCACTGGCAAATTCGAATAATGATTCCATCAATGAATAGCCATAAGTTGTAAAGATTAGTGTACCAGCAACCAGCACAATAATATAAACCATAAGGAACGCATAGTTTTGATTGATATCTTCTTTTTGTACAATGGTTGGTGATCCCAACTTTGAAATAAATCGTGTGCGGATGGTTTTATGATGCGTCGTTTGTTCTTTGATGTGCCACCATAAGCTTTTGAATGCCAACGCGACACGGTATTGTTTCATACCGCCTGCTGTAGAACCCAAACCTGCACCAAGCACCATAACAAGAATCAAAACGGATAAAGAAAAAATAGGCATGATGGTTGTTGTTGGTGCAAATCCAGCAACTGTTTGATAGCCCGTACCTGTGACAGCGGATATAAACTGAAATGCGGAAATGCGTAAAGATTCCCAAAATCCAGCATTGTTGGTGGTCATAAAATTAATTGTCAAGAGGGGGATAAAAATAACCAATAATAAACCTAATAATTTAATTTCAACATGACCAAAAACATTTTTTAGTTTACCTCTTAACAGCATCAAATGAACAAAGAAATTTGTACCACCTAAAATCATTAAGACAATGATTGTGACCTCAATACCTACGCTGTTATACGTGCCAATGGATCCCGCTTGAGTGGAGAAACCACCTGTCGCTACGGCACATATCGCGTGATTCAACGCGTCAAAGACTGGCATCCCAAAAATGACTAAAAAAATCATGCCAACAATGATATAACCTAGATAAATGGACATGATAATGCGTCCGGATTTAATCAAATTGGGGACCAGTTTATCACTGTGACCTTCAGCACTATATAAGCGCATACCAAACTTATCAGATATCGCAGATGTTAGTACCAATACGAGTCCAACCCCACCAACGAGTTGTAATAAACTTCTAAAAAATAAGAAAACATGAGGTGTTTGTGTAACATCAACCACAGTTAAACCCGTTGTTGAATAACCAGATGTCGCTTCAAATATGCTTTGGGTAAGGTTATATGTGCCTGTCAGCATGAACGGTACAGCAGAAGTTAAGATACCCATTATCCATATTGAAACAACAAGGATGGCATCTTGACTGCGTTCAAGTCTCCCTTTTTCTCTACCTTTAAAAGCTAGTATAATCATCAAACCTGCAACAATTGTGACTAATGAAGGTGCTAGAAAATGCCAGAGATAGGTCATTTCCTCAGGATAAAACAAAATAACCGCCAGTGGTAAGGCGTTTATAATCCCAATTAATATTGCAAATATACCGAGATAGTTGATAATCAGGGGATAGCCTGATGTGATTTTTTTCTCCATCGTTTTATCGCTTCCGTTGCACGAAATCAATCAATTCATCTTGATGATCTGGCGTAGTCACCATGATGAGTTTATCATCGGGTTTAATCACGGTTGATCCATCGGGAATAATGACGTGTGGATCTCTAAATATGCAACTGATGTTGACACGTTTTGGAAATTGAATATCCATAATTTGTTTGCCAACGAGTTGATAATCTGCTTCAATACCTAATTCAAGCATGACAATCTTTTCATCTTCAATTGATAACGTCTTAATGATGTTTTCAATGGATGATTCATTAATAATCGTTTGGGCAAGCAAATAAGTCGAACTAATGACAGAGTCAATACCCAAACGTTTAAATAATTCCACATTTTTAGGGTTTTTGACTTTCGCTACCGTTCGCTTAATGTTAAATAAGTTCTTTGCTGTAATACAGGCAACATAATTATCGGTATCATTATCGGATAGCGCCAAAAAGACATCAGCATTTTGACAATCTGCATCAGATAGCGTATAAGCTTTTGTCGGATCACCAGGAAATACATCAATATCATTATGACTGGAAATATATTCAGCAAATGAAGGATCTTGATTGATGACGATTAAATTGTGCTTTTTCTTGAGTTTTGATATGATATAATCAGATTCATGCTTGCCGCCAGTGAGAACAATCTTCATAGTTCTTCCTCGCCTTCATTTAAGTCTTCAAATTCGGATAAAGACAAATTAAATGGATAAATTGCTTTAATGTTCGTACCTTCAAGTAATTTCCCTTTATCTGTATCAGCTAAGCGAACAAAAATTTTAGGCACATTGAAAACATAATAACAGACATGTGCAAGAAAAATATTAACATTATCATTATCAGTTGTAACAACAACTGCTTTCGCCTCTTTGATGAACGCATTGTCCAAAACAGATAAATCTGTAGCATCACCAACAACTTGATAACCCGAGAAAGATTCTTGTAATTTCCTAAAAGAATCGTCGGTCGAATCAATAATAATAACGTCTTCTCCTTGTTCTGACATTTTAGTCGCTATATTGGAGCCCAATCTCCCTGATCCAATAACGACAAACTTATTGCGTTTCATAACTTCTCCTCGTCGTAAAACATCAATGCTATATGATAAAAGTATGCTGCTACTATTTTAACACCAATGAGGTGTTTTCCCAAATGACCAACAAACTTTCCAAGTAATATTGTACCCTAAATGCGTGAATTCTCATCCACTTTTTGTGTCATTAATCAATTTATTATCCACTTTTTTGGTGGTTTTCCGTATATTTACGTGATCTATTTCACTTCACTTTCTAGAAAAAATGATAAAAATGCAATCCATAAAATGTTAACGGTTGCATATGAAAGCAGTCATGAATTTGCTGATATATTCAGTGGCATTGAATGATTAGATTTCATCAATAGGTTGATTAAGTAAACCTGGTAAATCACAGTTTGTCATGTGTGATTGTTGAGTCACACAAAGATTGTAGAGATTTTAAAAATAATCTAAATAATGATTGAAGTTACCAGTTTTGTCATAAATGTCACTGTGTTTTTTCCATTTGTTTGTGATGATCGTTTCGGCGAAAGAAAACCAATTTGGACACTGTTGCTTGATAATCTGCATATTCAGGTCTCGTTTGTAAGATTTTATTTTCCATCATAGGGATACTGATAAACCAGAACAATGCCGTCATAATAATTGGCGATATAACCCATAAATCAAGTCCATAAACCGACAAATAAATGAGATATAGACTCCACCAAACGGCAATTTCTCCAAAATAATTTGGGTGTCTGGAATAGCGCCATAAGCCTTCATCTATACACCGTTTTTTACCTTTATTGGCTTCTTTAAAGGTATCCATTTGGGCATCGGCAATAAATTGGATCACAGCAGCAACAACCATCAACAATGTGCCGATGATTGTTAATATATTGAGCGTTGGATTGGCTACAATGACATATACACCTAAAACCAATTGTAGAAAAACAATGAGCGTCGGTACGAGCTGTATGCCAAATAAATTGATGAGCCAATAGATCTTAGGGTGCTGGCTTTTAAAATTTTCATAACGCCAGTCCAAATGGCTAAAATCAGTCCAATGTTTAGCCCAGTTATATGTTAATCTAATGGACCAGAAACTGATACCGAAAATCATGAAGACAACGCCCATTGACACTGCACGATCTACGTAAATAGCAACTAATATCAACATCAAAGGTGGGATTACACTCCAATAAGGATCGTAAAGACTAGCATTTTTCAATATTATGGAGCATCCATAAATGAATAATGTATAAAAAACATCAGCAACTAACAAAGCCGGAATTAGTTGCATTGGCAATATTAAAAACACATATGATGAAAGGATCGCTCCGACCAAATAAATGATTGCAATTAATAAGATAGATTGACTTTTTTTAGACATAAACACTCCTTATAATTGTTTTTCTTTGAGTTCATTAATGATCCATTCAAAAACAGTTTTTATATCGATTTTTTTCGATAAAATACATGCCATCGATGTTGCTGGATATGGACCAAATGTCGTTTGGTTGACATTAAGACCAATACCTATAATCATATAATCAAGCACTTTTTGATTGGTTTTAGTCTCTATAAGCATGCCACATATTTTGTTGTTACCAACGAATAAATCGTTAGGTGATTGATAAAATGCGTGAATGCCAAAGCGTCGTAATACATCAATCAAGACATCGATAATCTTGTGCTTTACCGCATCAATTTCATCAACAAAAAGATCTTTTAATAAGATAGACATCAATAGATTTTGATGTGGTAATGCATCCCAAGTGCGCCCAAATTGACCTCTGCCATGTTTTTGATAATCAGCTCTAACGATTGTAAAATGAGGGAAAGATGCATAGTGTTCTTTCAACAGCGATGAAGTCGAATCCACTTCATCAAACTCAAGCAATGTATACATCAGTCAATAGCAAACATCAATTCTGATTCACAAACGAGGTGATCACCAACATAAGCCTTACCTTCACCAGAACCGAAAACACCTTTTAATTTAGTAATCGTGACATCAAGTCTCAATGTATCGCCTGGAAAAACACTCTTTCTAAATTTAGCTTTTTTGAGACCAACGAAATAGGCGATTTTCCCATGATATTCTGGATTGGATAATATGACAACAGCTCCCGTTTGAGCGAGTGCCTCAACAATCAGTACACCTGGCATGACGGGTTTTCCCGGGAAATGCCCCTTAAAATAGCTCTCATCTTTGTTCACATGCTTGATACCGATGGCATGTACCATCGTTTCGAGTTCACTAATCTCATCTAACATTAAAAATGGATCTCGATGCGGAATAATCGCTTCAATTTCTTTTTTTGTCATCAATCCTCACCTCGTTTAAATATGATTACAGCATTTTGTCCACCGAATCCGATATTGACATTCATCGCATAAGTCATATTCCTTTTTACTGCTTTATTTACAGTGTAATTAAGGTCACAGTCGGGGTCAGGGGTTTTATAATTAATGGTCGGTGGAATCATCGACGTCTCTAAAGCTTTGATGACAGCAATCGATTCAATTGCCCCAGATGCACCAAGCGCGTGGCCTGTCATTGATTTTGTGCTGCTAATATTTAGATGATATGCATGTTCACCAAAGGCTTTCTTGATACCGAGTGTCTCTAGTTTATCATTTAATTGAGTCGATGTGCCATGAGCATTGATATAGCCGATATCTTCCGGTCTTATTTGCGCATCAAGCAATGCATTTTGCAAAGCGCGCGTGATCCCATGCGCTTCTTCATCTGGCGCAGTCATGTGAAAAGCATCGGCTGTTGTGCCATAACCGACGATTTCCGCTAAAATTTTGGCACCCCGTTTTTTAGCATGTGTATATGATTCAAGCACAAAAATGCCAGCCCCTTCTGCAATCACAAACCCATTTCTTGTTAAATCAAATGGGCGACTTGCCTGTGAAGGATCATTGGATGGTTCAAGTGCTCTTAAACTTGCAAAACCACCAACCCCTATTTCATTGATTGGTGCTTCGGCACCACCGGACATGACAATATCTAAATAGCCATCTTTAATATAACGATACGCTTCACCAAGCGAATTAGTTGCCGCACTACATGCAGTAACCTGTGGTAGATTCGGTCCCTTAGCTTGATATATCATACCCAATTTAGCACCAATCATATTGATGATTGCGTTTGGAATGAAAAATGGTGAAATACGTGATGGATCACGTGTTACACTCTTTTTTGTTTCTTCAAAAATCGTATTCAAACCACCGATTCCTGAACCGACAAACATACCGAAACGATAAGGATCCAATGCAACGCCTTCTAGTTTAGATTGTTCCCAAGCTTCTTTGGCAGCAACCAATGCTAGATTAGTGACACGATCATTTCTTTTCGCTTCCTTTTTATCCAAATATTGTTCAAAATCGATTTGTTTAACTTCACCCGCAATGGTAACTTTCCAATGATCTGTCGGATATAGGGTAATAAAATCTATGCCATTGACACCCTTTAACATATTGTTAAACGATTCTTCGACCGATAATCCGACAGGACTCACTAAACCCATGCCCGTAATAACAACTCTTTCTTTACTCATGTTATATCACCAATCCTCCGTTTACTGATATTACTTGACCTGTGATATAGGCTGCCTCATCGCTTGCTAAAAACAATACGGTATGTGCGACTTCTTCCGGTTTTCCAAAACGTCCTAGAGGGATGTTTTCAATAAACGTTTGAACAACTTCTTGTGATAGTGCTGCAGTCATTTTTGTTTCAATAAAACCTGGCGCGATGGCGTTGACGGTCACCTGTCTACTAGCAAACTCCCTAGCTAATGTTTTGGTTAAACCGATGACACCAGCTTTGGCAGCACTATAATTGGATTGTCCAACATTACCGGTCATTCCTGCGACACTTGTAATGTTGATTAATCGTCCCGCTTTTGACTTCAAAAGTGGTCGTGCGGCATGTTTGCAAACGTGCCAGACACCCTTTAAATCGGTATTGATGACATGGTCAAATTGTGCTTCTGACATCCTAAGAATCAATGAATCATCTGTTATGCCCGCATTGTTAATGACGATATCTAACCCACCAAATGCTTCAACTGCTTGATCGATCAATCGTTTTGCTTCATCAAATTGACTGATATCGGCTTTCAAAGCAATCGCTTTCCCACCGTTCGCAATGATTTCTTTGACAAGTGCTTCTGCTTTTTCAGCGCTATGGTGATAATTGATAACGAGTGTCGCGTGATGTTTGGCAAGTGCCCGAGTAATAGCTTCACCAATACCTGAAGCACCACCGGTAACCAGTGCCACCTTATTTTGAAAATCCATGTTTCATCAACCATCCTTTCACATCATCCAATTCAGCATATTTATCAAAATGCATGACTTCAAGATCAGCATCTATTTTTTTAACAAATGAACTTAATGTTCGTCCTGGACCAATTTCCAAGAAATGCGTAAATCCGTCCCTTTTCATTTGTTTAATTGACTTGATGAATTGCACAGGATGACTGATTTGTGCAGCCATTAATCCATATAAATCTTTGAATTCAAGTGGCAATGCTGTCTGATTCATATAGAGCGGTAACTGTGGTTTATGGGCAATAAATCCATCAAGTTCTTTTCTCAATTTATCGCTTACTGGTGCCATTAATGGTGAATGAAATGCACCCGATACATTGAGCTTAACAGTGCGTCTAGCGCCTTTTTCTTTTAGTAAACTCATGGCCGTTTCAATATTTTCTTTATCACCTGAAATGACATATTGGTCGGGTGCGTTATAATTAGCAATCATCACTTTATGTTGCAATGCCACGCATACTTCTTCGACACCTTTTTCATCCAATCCAATCACCGCGACCATCGCACCTGGATGAAGTAGAGCTGCCTCTTGCATAAGATTAGCTCTAATAGAGACTATCTTTAATAAATCCTCAAATGAAAAAACACCTGCAGCATACAAAGCGCTATATTCGCCTAAACTAAATCCTAATACACCTTCATATTTTACATAATCTTTCAACGCTTCTAATCCTAATAACGATTTTAACACGATGAGTGGTTGTGCATATAAAGTCTCATCTAGTTGATGCTGATCTTCTAGTACGTCCTTTGGACAATACCCTAAAATATGATGTGCATCTCCAAATAATTTAGATTTGTAATCCAATCCCATCCCTACATATTGGCTACCTTGACCGGAGAAAAGTAACGCGAGTTTGCCCATCACATCACTTCCAATTGATCTTTATAATGATTGACATCATCAAAGAGATCTGATAACACTTCCTTGACAGTTCTAATGTTATGAACTAGTCCCGCTGATTGTCCTGCCATAAAAGAACCACGTTCAACATCGCCATCAAAAACGGCACGTCTAAGCGATCCTAATGTTAATTTTTCGAGTTCCATGGTGTCAACACCTTGTAGACTCATCGACAAGTATTCAGTAGACATCATATTTTTAAGGACACGTACTGGTGCTTTAGTTTGTCTACCCGTGACAACAGTATCGGTGTCTCTTGCATTTACAACCATCTGTTTGTAGTTCTCATGAATCGGACATTCTTTCGTAGCCAGTAAAACCGTGCCGATTTGAACACCTTTCGCACCAAGTGCGAAAGCGGCGAGTACACCTCTCTTATCAGCAATACCTCCCGCAGCAATCACAGGAATTTTAACAGCGTCCACAACTTGTGGTACCATCGCCATAGTTGTGAGTTCGCCGATATGTCCACCCGCTTCTGTTCCTTCACATACAACGGCATCCGCACCCATTCGCTCAACACGTCTTGCAAGAGCAACTGAGGGTACAACTGGAATCACAATCATGCCATTTTTCTTCCAATCATCCATGTATATGCCTGGTGATCCTGCACCTGTTGTGACAATTTTGACACCTTCTTCAATGATGACCTTTGCAATCTTTGGTGCATGAGGACTCATCAGCATGACGTTAACACCAAAAGGTTTATCAGTTAATTGACGACATTTTCTAATTTCTTCTCTAACCCAATTTTCATCATAACCCCCTGCACCGATCAGTCCTAGTCCTCCTGCATTGGATACAGCAGAAGCTAATTCAGCTGTCGCGATATTTGCCATACCGCCTTGGATGACAGGATATTTAATACCTAACATTTCTGCAAAATTTTTCATTGTTTTTCTCCTAGAGTGTGATGAGGGCGCTGCCCCATGTGAACCCACCACCAAAACCAACTAAAATCAGTTTTTGATTGGGTTTATCATTTGCTTTAATATAGTCATTTATTGTGATAGGAATACTCGCAGATGATGTATTGCCATAGTCTGCGATGTTTATCACAAATTTATCAATATCGATATTCATATTTTTTGCAACGGCTTGAATGATTCTTATATTTGCTTGATGAGGAATAATGGCATCAATCTCCGACATCGTCAAGCCTGATTCATCAAGCATTTTTTGAATACCTTTTTGCATGGCTTCAACAGCGAACTGATAGACGCGTTTGCCATCCATTTTTATCTTTTTTTCAACAGTTAGAGAACCTTTTTCATCACCGATCGCTGCTGAATAATAATAACTTGGTTTATCGTGATGCGTCGGCTCAATAATGACAGCGCCAGCGCCATCGCCAAATAAAACACATGTGTTTCGATCAGTATAATCTACCACACGGGTCAATGTTTCAGCACCGATGACTAATGCGGATTTGAATTTTCCAGTTAAAAACAGCGATGTTGCAATATCCAACCCATAAATAAATCCTGTACAAGCCGCTGTCACATCAAAACTCATCACGTCATGTGTGATTTTCAATCTTCTTTGAATCTCATTAGCCACAGATGGTGTTCTCAATGTGTTGGTGACGGTAGCAACGATGATTAAATCGATCTTATTAACATCGTAATGTTGAGATTCAATGGCATCGATAGCTGCTTTATATGCCAAATCAGTCACCGTTTCATCTACAGCTCTATATCTATTTTTAATTCCCGTTCTTGAAACAATCCATTCATCGGATGTTTCAACTATTTTTTCTAAATCTCTATTTGTTATTTTACCACTTGGTACATACTTTCCGCTACTCTTTATCGCTATTTTTATAGGGTTCATCTCTTTCTCCTTCATGAAATAATCCGATTTGTCGATATTTTTGATAACGTGATTCAAGACGTTCATCAACGTTCATTTTCACACTGCTCTTAATACATTCAGATAATACTTTTTTTAGATGATTAAATCCAATACTAGTCTCTATATGAAGACCCTCACCTTCAGGTATCACGTCATCGATGATGTGATATGAGTATAGATCTTCTGCTGTGAGTTTCATCATCGCAGTGATATCTTTCGCCTTCGTCGCATCTTTATAAAGAATAGAAGCGAATCCTTCCGGTGATAATACTGAATAAATGGCATTCTCAAACATCAATAAATGATCTGCAACACCAATAGCAAGCGCACCACCTGAACCACCTTCAGATAAAATCACAGAAATAATCGTTGTTTTGATACGGCTCATTGCCATGAGATTTTGAGCAATCGCTCGTGCTTGTCCGCGCTCTTCTGCTTGAATCCCAGGATAAGCACCCGGTGTATCGATAATCGTGATGATGGGTCGACCAAATTTTTCCGCTTGTTTCATTAATCTTAAAGCCTTTCGATACCCTTCTGGATGCGGCATCCCAAAATGATGCACGATTTTCTCAGCAGTCGTTTTTCCTTTTTCCTCAAAAATGACAGTCACAGGTTTACCATCATACGTAGCAATCCCACCAATGATGGCACGGTCATCACCAAAATAACGATCGCCATGCATTTCCAAAAAATCACTAAATAACGTCTTTACAAGTTGTTCTGCCGTTGGCCTATTGGGATGTCTTGCCAGCTGTACACGATCCCATGCGTTCATGATTTCACCCGATGTAATCGTAACAACTGATAGATCGTCTTTCGCATTTCTTTTCTACCAACAACCATATCAACCTGCCCATGCTCTAATTGAAATTCATCAGTTTGGAACCCTTTTGGTAAGTCCTGGTTAATAGTTTGTTTGATAACTCTCGATCCCGCGAAGCCAATTAATGCTGATTTTTCTGCAATGATAATATCGCCTAGTGATGCAAAACTGGCAGCAACCCCACCGGTTGTTGGATTTGTCATCACGCTAATATACAGCAACCCTTTTTCATCAAATTTAGCAAGTGCAGCCGCTGTTTTTGCCATTTGCATGAGGGATAGCATACCTTCTTGCATGCGCGCACCACCACTAGCTGAAAAAATAATTAATGGCAATCGGTGATCCATAGCATATTCGATTAAGCGTGTGACACGTTCACCAACAGCACTGCCCATACTGCCCATCATAAAAAAACTATCAAGCACGCCAATCGCTACCTTAATGCCTACAATCAAAGCTGTTCCACAATAAAAAGCTTCATCAAGCGAACTATTTTGTTTAGCGATATCTAGCTTTTGAAGATATCCTTCCATTTCTAGCGGATTAATAGATGTCACATCATTAAACATTTGCTCAAATGTTTCATCATCGGTGATTGATTTGATGCGATCTTTTGCAGGCATTCTAAAATGATAGTCACAATACGGACATATCAATTGATTCGTTTTTAGATTTTTCTCATAAATGGCCGCCTGACAACGATCGCACTTGATGAATAATCCACTCGGAATGTCAATTGGTTCTGATGCTGTTGTTTTTTTGCGAACCGTTTTTTTAAAGCGTTCTAGTTTCTTTTTGCGTTCATCGATAAAATCATTCATCTTCAACATCCTTTACTAAGTGATTGAAGCGTTCGATAAATCCTGTATCATACTGCCCTTTGATGAAATCAGGGTTATGCATGATGAGATATTGATATTCGATATTCGTCTTGATACCTTCGATTATAAATTGTTCCAATGCCACTCTCATTCTTCTGATAGCTTCCAGTCTGGTTGGTGCATAAACAATGAGTTTAGCAAGTAAAGAATCATAATACGGTGGAACCTCATAACCAGGATAGATATGTGTATCTAATCTAACACCAAAACCGCCAGGAAATAAAACATTGGTGATTTTACCTGGCGTTGGTATAAACCCATTGAGTGGATCTTCTGCATTAATACGACATTCTATCGCATGACCTTTAGGTTTGACATCACGTTGTTTAATCGTCAGTTCTTTACCGAAAGCGATACGAATTTGTTCTTTGACAAGATCGATACCAGTCACCATTTCTGTAATTGGATGTTCAACTTGAATACGCGTATTCATCTCAATAAAATAAAAGTCACCTTTAGGATCAACTAAAAACTCAACCGTTCCGGCGTTTTCATATTGAATCGCTTTTGCTAAGCGAACCGCCGCCAATCCCAATTTATGTCTAACTGCATCGCTTATAAACGGCGATGGCGTTTCTTCTAACATTTTTTGATTTCTTCTTTGCATGCTGCAATCTCGTTCATATAAATGGATAACATGACCGTGCTGATCAGCTAATATCTGAATCTCCACGTGCCGTGGTGCTTCAATAAATTTTTCGACATAAAGAAATGGATTACCAAAGTTGGATTCAGCTTCAAGAGACGTTCGATTGTAAACATCTTTAAACTCTTTTGCGGACCTAGCGATTGAAATGCCTCTACCACCGCCACCGCTTGTTGCTTTAATCATCACTGGGTAACCAATTACTTTAGCTATCTTTAACCCTTCTTCAACATCACGAACGGTATCCTCACTGCCTTCAACAATGGGAATATTTGCTTTTTTAGCTGCTTTTCTAGCCATAGCCTTGTCTCCAGCAAGTTTGATTGATGACGCTTTAGGTCCAATAAATTTGATACCACAGCTCTCTACCATGTCTACAAAATCAGGATTTTCAGACAAAAAGCCGTAACCTGGATGAATAGCATGACATCCTGTAGCTACAGCAGCACTTAAGACTTGATTCATATTCAAGTAACTATCTTTACTTGCAGCTTCTCCTATACAAATCGCCTGATCAGCCAGTTTGACATGTAAACTGTCGTGATCTGCTTTTGCATAAACGGCAACTGTTTCCATACCTAGCTCTTTTAGAGCACGTATAATTCTAACAGCAATCTCTCCACGATTAGCAATGAGTACTTTATGCTTCATGATTTTGCGCGATTGCCATAAGCGGTTGATCAAAACTCACGACATCTTTATTTTGTACAAAGATTTCTTCAATCTTTCCATCAACTTGTGCAGTAATTTCGTTCATGATTTTCATGGCTTCAATGATGCACACGACATCCCCTTTTTTGACTCGTTGTCCAATGGCAACAAACGGCTTGCCATCTGGCGTAGATGCACGATAAAAAGTGCCAACTAATGGTGCATTAATCGTCAGTTCGTATGCTTTCTCCTTTGATAGCACCGGTTCACCATGATGCGCGTTCCCGATATGTGTGGGTATAACGAT
>WOZH01000064.1 GCA_011620375.1 Acholeplasmataceae bacterium | reverse complement strand
ATCTCATAATACATTTTATAATCGGGATCATCTGATGCTTTATATGTCAATTGATAAGAATCGCTACCAAAAGTTTTATCTGTCAATGCAAAATTCAATTCAGCAATTTGTTGTTGTGCATTTTCTATAGATGCACGAAGCTTACCAACAAATTCTTCTTTGAACCCAATCTCAGAATGATGACGAAGTTCTGTCGCTTCTTGTTCATATTTTACAAGATTGTTATTTCTAATTTTGTTTGCTTCCTGCTCATATGTGATAAGTCCTTCAAGCGTTGGTTCTGCACCAAAATGATAGTTGAAATTGTAATCTTTCATCTGATTAGCTAAATTCGCTTCGCCTTTGATGATTTGCGATTGAATCGCTGCTGAAGATTCGGAAAGATATGTCGTAATTTTATCGTGATCTTGTTTATATCTATTTTTTAATGCATAGAACTGTGTATTTGCAATCGATAGCTTTTCAGGATGTTTTTGTGCGAGATTTTTTTGTTCTTTTAAGAAATCATCAAGTTTATCTTGTACATCTTCAATACGGTCCATCACTTTTTGCCGTTCTTCTCTTTGTGTTGCAATCTTACCGACAAGTTGATCCGATTGCAGTCGTAGATCTCTGCGAATACCTCTCGTTTGTTCCAATTGCTTATCTAGTTGTTGTAAACTTTGATCTTTTGCTAGTGAAGCAACACTCTCTTCAATTTGTGTGTATTCTCTTCTTGTTTGCTTGATTAAATTGAAATATTTAATCTGACCTTGATGCAATAATTGCGCACTCTTGGATTGATTGAGCAATCTGACTACAGATGTTTGTAAATCAGACAAATCATAGAGTGTGTTCATTTCTTTTTCAAGAACTTCTAACCGTTTACTTTCTTGGTCTTGCTGAATATTTGTTGCCAATAAGCCGATATAAGGTGTCTCATAGTTGCGTGGATTGAGTTGACGCGCAGTATAGTTGCCATATGTCATGCATGATGGTGTAATCGCCCGCCTATAGTTTTTTAGTTCCGAAACCTTTTCGACCGTGGTTACACCGTTGAGTAACATATTTGCATAAAGTCGCGCAAAGCGATGTTCTGATTCTAATTTTGCTGCCAAACTATTTTCACTAATTTCGTTATAATCGCCTAATTTTTGAGTATTAACTAAACCGACACCATAAATCTTTTGTTCGAATTTAACACGGTCATAAATCTCTAAAGCATCATTGAAGTAGGCTGGATCGACGATGATATCAAAACGTTGACCCCCCAAATACCCCTCGAGGGCATTTCGCCAGGTCTCATCGTTAACTTCTAACAATTCACAAAGCGGTTGAACATGAACGTCTTTTTGATACATGTTTGATAGTTCATCGTTTAAAGTATCAATCAGTTTTTGCACATAATATGGATATGTTTTTACATGTCTTTTCAGTTGATTTAGTCGTTGTTGTGATTCTCTAATCTGCTCTGATAATGATGCTTTTTGCTGCTCAACTTTATTGCGCTCAATATGATAAGCTTGTAATAAAGATGACACTTCTGCACCGATTAGTTCCAAATGATTTGTCAATTCATCTTGATCGATATTATCCATTGATGTCTGATAATACTGGACAAATGCTTTGATAGCGGTATTAGGAATGATGTTTATCAATTCTTTCATCGTCGTAAACTCTTTGTTAAGCATCTGTTTGACTTGAACTAAAATTTCTTTTTGCTGGTCGTATTCTTGACCTTTTTTCTTTAATGCTTCTTGATAAGATGATAAAGTTCTTGATAAATCTGAATCGCTTTTGGCTCGTTCGAGATTTAGAATCGCCAGGTCATTCTCATCGATCTGCTCATCGATTTGTTGTTTCGCTTCACGTAAATAATCAAGTTGTTTGCCGATATGAATCAACTTTGTTTCATTCTCTTTGATAAATGCTTCGCGCTTTTCAATCCAGTTCAGTTGGTCAATCAATAGATTAATATCTTTTTGTTGCTTGTTGTGAATGATATCTTCACCAAGTTCAGAGAGTACATCCAATTTGCCTAGTTTTTCTTTATCATATTGAATTTGCGCTTCAACACGCTTTAATTGTGCAACGTTGTTTTTAAGTGATTGAATATCAATTGGATCATCATCCAATAAAAACTCAAAAACAAATTGCTGTAGATCAATCGACCTAAAAGCCAGTGCTTTGGGTAATATTTTAGCATATTTGCCAGCATCCATTCCAAAGAAATGTGCCAATGCTTCACGATATTTCTTTTGCGTATCAAAGGGTTTAAATTCAATATCCAAGTCTTTCAGATAAGCTTTCATACTCTTATAGTCACGCGGATATTTTTTATCGATATATAACCCATCATGGATGGATACATTTTCTAATAAATACAAGCGTTCTTTCAGTTGTCCACCTTTTGGTAATTCCAATATCGAGCCAATTGTCGCATATTGTTTTGACTGTTCATCAAAAAATTCCAAAGCGATGTGTGTAATGACATCACCATTTCTTAAATACTCTTTATTTTCAGCACCGATACGACCACGGACATAACCTTCCAATGTTCGTTTGGCGTCATCTGTCGCTGCGATATTGAATTTTGCGCCTGAACGACCACCAACAAGTAAATACTGCATGGCATCAAGCAACGTTGATTTGCCCGACCCATTTTCTCCAGAAATTAGCGCATTATCACTGATGTCAATGGTTTGATTCGTAAAGAGGTGCCAGTTAACTAATTTAATCTTCGTCAATTTCTTCATCTTCGGATGGTCCTCCTTCTAATGTATAGCCTTCGAATCGATTGATGACTTCTTTGATGCCTTCTAGGTTAGTCACATATAAAATCGTTGGATAGATTTTAATCCTCGCATCATCATGCAGCCCACGGTCGATATAATCAATAATGTTATAACTTCTTAGGAAAGTCAATGCTGGTTTAAGTCTATCTTTTGTGATACGTTTATTGTCAAGATAACCGACACGCATCAACTCAGAATGAATCTCATGTAAATAAATTTCGACATTTTCATCCAGCGTCACAAAATCTTTTTTACGTTGATAAAGGATTCGCAAAACAAGAATGATAATACTTTCTGTCTTTTTAAGACGCATATGATTAAACAATTGTTCATTAGCAATATAGACGACTTCATCCTCACGATGAATGTTTAATTGAAAATCAGCTAACGCAAAATAAGCTTCGAAAATTTCTCTCCAAGCGAGTATAAAACGATAATCATTTGTATCACCAGGTTTTTTCTTGGTGATGAAATTCACTTGCAACAATTTATTGACAACTCTAGAAAAATTTGTTTTTTCGCCTTCTTTTAGCAATAAGTATTGATCGTTAAGTTGTCGCATGGCTTGTGTCTTGTTCATCAATTTGTCCCCTTAATTAAAAAGTTTTGGAAAGTAACAAACTGGTTTGTTACAAACTTGTCAGTCAATTCAATCTCATAGTGCATCCCTATTGATTTTGAATATAAGAAAATTAAAATCAATTTAATATAATCCTCCTGTGAATCTAGTGGAATCGTAGCTGCTTCAACCGTTTGTGTCGCTTTTAAAAGTGATTGAACATAGCGATCAATTTCTTTTTTGCCATAAATATTATTTTTAAGAAGCGCTTTGATTTTTTGTGTGCGAAGTGCCTCTGGGATGAGACTGTCGTCATCATTGATTTCATCGACAACTGTTTCTTGTCGAGGACGCCTTTGATTATAAAGTGAATCTGTATCCAAATTCTTCGTTTGAACCAATCTGAAAATCATGCTATAATCGATATCCGCTTTGGATAGGACAATCCGGAAAAGGCGATTGAATATACCCTCAATATCATCCGATTGATTAGTGAAAAATAAAATTTTAGATGCTGCGGCACTGACATATTGTTCATTTTTCCTATCAATGGCTAAAATTAAGTGTTCAATGGCATTAAAATTTTCAGAAATGGATCGTAATTTATCTTCGATATATTGATATGCTTCATTATAATCTTCTAAACGTTTAAGTTGCATCACATTTTGTGCAAGCAAATCCATCATCTCTTCGTTGCTGATAATCTTGTTAACTGCCTCCAGAATACCTCTTTTATAGCGTGATAAGCTATCTGTTGTCTTTAAATTGTAATAAGCGGAATCAAAGAAATTTTGTTTGTATTCCACCAACAATTTTTCCAATAAATCTTGTAAATCTTCACGTTTGTGCCTTTTTGTAATGTCATAATAAAAACGATAAATATTAGCCTTTAGAGCTTTCAATTTACGCATGATATCTTCAGTCTTAATGGCTGCTTGTTCTAAGATGCCAATCCCTTCTTCAATGGTGAATGATGATAAAAGCGAGTAAACAGCAAATATCTCACCTGTGTATTCTGGTTGGGCATGTTGTTCAATCTTCTCCAGCAAGTCAATGATTCTGATTGAATAATCAAATAAATTGAGCGAGGTTCGATAATCTCCCAATTCTTCTTCCCCGAGCCATCCATGCTTTTTCAAAACGGAAATTACATGATTTGCTTTCTGACGACTTGTATGCGCCAACTCTTCCTCTTCAACATCCTCGAATTCATCAGCTAAATGTTCATCAAAATAATCAATAAGTTTACCGACGATAAATTCACGATCTCCTTGAAATGCATCCTCAATACTATCGATTGCTCGATAAATGATAAATATACAATCGATGTAAACATGTCTATTTGGAGAAGCGAGTAGGCTGAAAAAGGTTGATGGTAATGTGTCAAACAAGTGTGCCATGAATGCGCTCCTTTACCATTTTTTTATGTCATAAAAAAAGGTTTGATATTATCCTTTATTTTACCATGATTTTCGATGTATTTCCACGGTAATCAATCAATTTTAAATAAATGGCAGTAAACTCCTAAAAATAAAATACGAAAGTTAAAGATATAAAGCTGCATATAAAAAAAACTTCCATAGTAGGAAGTTTAACTTGCTTTGCGATGTCGTTCACAATGCTCGCCTTCACAATGTTCATTATCAGCAAGTCGTTCTCTATTCATAGCGGCGATAATTTCATTTTCATCAGATAAACCATTCAGTTTCACGTGTTCATTAATTCGCAAGAATGGGAGATCAGCAACACCTTTAAGTTGTGCATTTTCTTTATTTGAAATCACTGCATTAGAAAACATGTCTGTCGTTAAGACCTGTTCGACTTTTTGAGCTGGTAAACCGATATGGGTAGCCAACAAATAAAGTTCGTCGCTATCCGATAAATCGCGGTGTTCTTCATAAATGGCTCTAAAAACAGCTTTATTAAATAAAAATGATTGACCTTCTTTTTTCGCGAGATGTGCCATCTTGTGCACATTGTGGATAGGAAACAAGGTAATATCTATCTGTTGTTCATGAAGAAACGCAATCACTTCTTCTTGTGGTAAATGTTTGTATGTCGCGATAAAATCGGTGAATGAAATCGAACAATCGAATTGTTCGTGATCAACCATCTCATAACTGCGATAAACGATATCAGTTTCAGTCAATTTCTTTTCCGCAACCATATCTTCTAATACTTTATGTTGGATGTAACATTTCGGACACAAATAATCTAGATAAAACTCTACTTTCATCATAACCCTCTACTGAATAATCTATCACCATTTTACAAAAAGCACTGCATCTAATCAAGGCATTTACATTATCCCTTATAAACAATATGATCATGAATGACTGTCATCATGACTTTATTAGCGATAAATCGTTCTTTAGCAATCGTTAATATGTCATCTTGTAGAATGGAAAAATCAGCAATATATCCTTTTCTCAAGTATCCACGATTATGATGATAGGTAGGGATATTAGCATTTGAGGTATAAAGTTTTAAAGCTTCATACCGCGTCAAACACTCCTGATAATCATAAATGCCATCTTCAGTTTCACGATAAACAGCATCATACATGCCACGTAGAGGGTTGGGTATCTCAACTGGTGCATCCGAACCACCACATAATAGCAAATGATGCTTCATCAAAGTGTGCCATGGATAAAGCGTAAAACGCTGTGTTTTGAACAACTGCAAGATATGTGGTATATCAGAACGAATAAACTGTGGTTGTATATCAAAAATCAACGGTAATTTTTGGGCACGTTGAATCTCCTTTGATTGCCACATCGATGCATGGATAATGCGATCATGCAACCCTTTTGGTGCAGGATATTTCTCTAGCAAACTAAACACTTCTGATAATGCTATATCACCAATAACATGAATGGCAAGCGTCAACCCGTGATCTCTTATTTTTTGAATCAAAGTATCTAACTCGTCAACATTGAGTACGGTTAGACCATGCGTACCGTTAACATATGGAATGGAAACACGTGCTGTCATGGAACTAAATGTCCCATCATAAAATATTTTAATTGCCCCTAACTGCAAGTAATCATTCAAATCGAGCCATTTCAATTTGGCATCAAGATACTCATCCAAGACGTGATGATTAATGAGTAAATGTGCTCGAAATGGCATCTCAATTAATACATTATTAATAGCCTTAAACGTTTCATCAAACCCATTAAAATATGCCAAATCATCTGTATGTCCGCCTGTCACTCCAAAAGTATACAATTTCTTAATTGCAGTACTGAACATCTGTTCAAGTGTTTGCATGCTGTGATGACTATAGTGATTCATAGCTAGCATAGCATCTGTCTCTTTCAAGCATCCATCTTCACTTGTTAAACCTAAGTCGTTTAGAACAGCCGTGTTCACCGTCGCAGCATGATAATCGGTATGACGTAAAACGATGGGTCGTTTCTTGAACAACTGATCTAATACAACTTTATCAAAATGGTCTGACATATAACCTTCAAAAATGATATCATCCGGATGTTGCCTAATGACTGCAATCATATCATCCACATTTTTCAATTCTAAAAGCGACGGTCGAGACCATCTTTGTCCATATCCCATCATGTGGAGATGGCTATCAACGAATCCTGGATAAAGATGGGCACCTTTTAAATCAACAATTTGATCAAAGTCAATATGACTAATATCATCATCAAAACTCACAATCAGCCCTTGATGAGTCACCATTTGATGATAGCTATGGGATGCATTTTCAAGTGAATGAAAGATACCATTTTTCCACAAAATCATCAATTAATACCTTCAATCGCCTTTTTGATATCATCATAGCGATAACCTTTTCGATAAAGTCGCTCCGATATTTTTTGCTTATCTATATGACCGCTAGTTTTACGCAATATGTGATCTAGTTCCTTTTTCAGCAATGCTTCTTCATCAATATCTAGCCGGTTAACTGCATCTTTTACGCACTCAGAAACGATATCCAAACGAAATCCCTTTTGCATATAGTAACGTTTCAATTTCATCACCAATTGGTGCTTGTTTTGATGCTTTCCACCTTTTAATTTTTTTGCGATGCTTGCATTCAGACACGCTGATTCATCAATATGATCCACATACCGATGAATGATATCAGCTGAAACACCTTTTTGTTTTAACTTTTCCGTGATTAACCTTGGTCCCTCAATCAGTTGCTTCACTTCAGTATACCACTTCGCATAAGCATCATCGTCAAGATATTTTTTTGTTTTAAAATCGTAAATGATTTGCTTGGCAATTGCTTCACTAGCGCCTTTGTCGAGCAAATAAGTATATAGTTCATAAGCCGTCATCATCCTTGCCAATCGTTTTAAGGCCATGTTTTTAAAGAAAAGAAATGCATTTTCATTCTGCATTTCTTTAAATATCTTTTCATCCATGGCTAAAGAAGGTTCCAAGTGATATTTTAAATAAATATCGTATGCCACATGCATAACGTGTTCATTCTCAAATGTGACAACTATGTCATGTTTCTGTTTCTTAATCGATTTTATAATCATGAGGTCTAACCTTCAATCAAAGCGATTAAATCTTGTAATTGCGCATCTTCATTCATATCATTGATGATTGCTTTATATGTTTCATAAACGGCATGTGATGTTGAAAGATTCAATACACCTGTAATCGGTAAATTTAGATCATCTTGAAATTGTGCAACAGCAATTTCCGTCTTGGTGTCAAAATATCCATCTGTACGCAATAAGTCATTTCCTGTGTATCCAAAATAAATATTGAAGAACTGTTGATATAACGATAGTCCAACATCCACTTCGTCCAAGCTGATTTCACCTCTATAAACCGGCATATCCATCACATGCATACCCCTTTGCATGATTTCAGTCACAGTTAATGGTACATCCATCACATTAAGGTTATCACCATATTGCCAGGTCCCTTCTGTATAAGTAATTGAATAGTACGTATTCATAATATTAGCGGGATTTAAAGCTTTTGTATTTTGATAAACACCCTTCCCATATGTCGCTTCGCCATAAAGTTCATAGCCAGCTTCCATCAGTGCTGCTGCTAGCACTTCTGATGCACTTGCTGAATGGCCATTGACAAGCACTTTAATATCGTATGGTTTGGCTTGGGCTAGCCGACCAAAGTATGATGTGGTATTACCGACATTATCTGTCATAGTAAAAACGGGATATTGGGGATCATTGACCAATAATTGTTGTGTAATACCTGCTGGTTGACTGTCATCAATATTGTTTAACGCCGTTAGCGCACCACCGGGATTATCTCTTAAATCAATGATTAATGTTTTCGTCTCATCCGTTAAAATATTTGTCTCCAAATCAACAAGAATATCATTAAAAACATGGCTTGTTCCTACTGTCACACCGCTTTGATAGGCTGAAAATTCAGATATTTTTATATAGGCGATATCATTGCTGATAGCAAAGCCTTCAGCGGTAGGTGTATCGATTTTTTGATAGGTTGCATCAACAATCAATTCATCCCCATCAGGATTCACAACAATGATTTGTTTGACTTCGCCAGCAACACCTGACATATAGTTAACGATTTCATTTTCTAATAAATCCGCAAACATCAGCCGTTCATCATTGATGACCATACCCGTGATAACATCGTTCGGATAGATGACTTGATAGACACTGCTATCTACTAGTACATCATTAATGACTAATTCATGATTGCTATTGAAAACGAAAGTGATTCCCAATCCCTCAAACGTCTCGGCATCTGTGGGCGTGATATTTAAAGGAATCGCATTTAGCCTAGTATAGGGGTCATCATTATCAAAAGCATATTGATTGATGATTGCTTCAATGGATGCGATGAACGCACGATTGATTTCTTCGTCTTCGATATCGTAGTAGTAATATTCTTCAAATATATCTGTGATGGCGGTAAACACATCAGAACTGTAAACCGATGATCTATTCTCAATAATGGTTGATGAAAAATAACCTGCAAAAAAAGCTAAAAGAACAGATATGAAAAATAGAATTGCTAGTTTTTTATTAGCCATGGTCATCTAACTCCTTTTTAACCTTAATGCACGGTATTATCTTTTAGATAAGCATTAATAAAGCCATCTAAATCGCCGTCCATCACTTGCTCTACTTGGCTGACTTCATAATTAGTCCGATGGTCTTTGACCATTTGATATGGGTGGAACACGTATGATCTAATCTGTGATCCCCAGGCGATATCTTTTTGTTCACCTTTGATGTTTTTTAATGTTTCTTCCTGCTTTTTGATTTCTTCTTGCATTAACTTTGTCTTCAATACTGATAATGCTGTCTCTTTATTTTTCATTTGACTTCGTTCATTTTGACATGTGACGACAATACCAGATTTAAGGTGTGTGATGCGCACGGCTGAGTCAGTCGTATTGACTGATTGCCCACCCGCACCGCTCGATCGATAAACATCAATTTTAATATCATCATCTTTAATATCAATTTCGATATCATCATCAAATTCTGGCATGACATCCAATGATGCAAAAGATGTATGCCGTCTCGCATTGGAATCAAATGGACTGATTCTAACTAAACGATGAACGCCTTTTTCAGCCTTTAAATAGCCATAGGCATACGGTCCTTTGACACGCATGACGACACTTTTGATACCCGCTTCATCACCAGCTTGATAATCTAGAATATCAACTTTGTATTTACGTCGTTGTGCATATCTTGAATACATTCTAAACAGCATATCACACCAGTCTTGTGATTCTGTTCCACCCGCTCCCGGATGCAATTCTAAAATGGCATTATGATCATCGTATGGACCGTTCAAAAGCATCTCAATTTCAAATCCCTTTAAATCTTTCTCTAGCTTTTCAATATCCTTTTCTAATATTTGCCATTCTTCGGTATCTTCCTCAGAAATCTCAAACCAATCAACTAAATTTTTGTACACTAAAGTAATCCGTTCAAAATGATCGATTGTCGCACGGATTCTAGTGGCTTCTTTTGCTATTTTTTTCGCTTGTTCCTGATTTTGCCAAAACTGCGGTTCTTGCATCATCTGGTTCAGCGAATCGTAAGCTTCCTTAAGATCAGACGGGTTAATCGCTTTATCTAAATCATTTATCCGTTCTTTGAAGGAGGCTAATTGTTTGTTGATATCATAACGTTCCAATATAAAACTCCTAATGCCAAGGATTACTGCGTTGACTGCGGTTCTTTCTTACTTTTGGCTTGCGCTTTTTAGTACCTGCATCGACTTGTCCTTGGTTTGTTTGCGTGTTTCTGACAACCGCCTCACGTTCAACATTATATTGAATTTGAGCACGAATTGCATAACGACAAATATCTTTTGATATGTTTTCAATCATGAGGTTGAACTTATTTAGTCCCTCTTCTTGATAGATGACTAATGGATTTTGTTGACCATAACCCTGTAATATGACCGCCTGTCGCAATTCGCTCATCTCATCGATATTGCGCATCCAATAAGTATCAATAACACGTAACATGACAACCTTTAAAAACTCATTGTAAACCTGCATAGGTACAGCTGCTTTTTTACGATCCAACTCTGCCATACCAGAACTGATGATGTGTTCCACAATCTCTTCAGGTTGTAACTTTTTGAGTTCTTCTTCACTAAATGTTGCAGGCGGAAATATATTACCGTTGATGTATGCCAACAGCGCTTCATAATCGATATTGATTTGATTTTTAGCTTTGGCATGAAAAAATTGCCTAATTTGATTGTCTAAACTTGAACTCATCATCTGTCTAACTTGATCTTCGATTGAATCTAATGTCAAGACATCTCTTCGCTCTTTATATATGATTTCTCTTTGACGACGAATCACATCATCATATTTCAAAACTGTCTTACGTGTATCGTAATTATTCCCCTCAATCCGTTTTTGAGCACTGGTCACGAAACGCGTAAAGACTTTAGATGATAGTGGCTCACCACTCCCTTTGTTCATCCGTTCCAAAAACTCTACGCGATTCTTAAACGCTTCACCGCCGAAACGCATTAAAAGTTCATCTTCTGCAGAAATATAGAATCTTGAGTAACCAGGGTCACCTTGACGGCCTGAACGACCACGCAACTGATTATCAATACGCCTTGATTCGTGTCTTTCACTACCGATAACAGCAAGTCCACCCAGTTCGACAACACCTTCACCTAATTTGATATCTGTCCCACGACCAGCCATATTGGTTGCAATTGTGACTGATCCTTGTTGACCAGCTTTAGCAACAATTTCAGCTTCTCGTGCATGGTTTTTAGCATTCAATACTTCGTGAGGTATATGTCTTTGTTTTAGTAAAAATGAAATATGCTCTGATGTTTCAACGGCAATCGTACCAAGTAAAATTGGTTGCCCTTTTTCATGACGCATCGCCACTTCATCTACTAATGCTTTATATTTATCATCGAGATGCGCATATAAATAATCAGGTTCATCTAAACGGATGATTGGTGCGTTCGTTGGCACAACAACGACATCCATATTATAAATTTCTCTAAATTCTTCTTCCTCTGTTTTAGCCGTACCTGTCATACCTGAAAGTTTTTTATACATTCTGAAGAAATTTTGGTATGTGATGGTTGCTACAGTAACGGTTTCTTTTTTGACTTGGACATTTTCCTTTGCCTCCAAAGCTTGATGTAATCCCTCTGAAAATTGCCTGCCTTTTAGCACACGTCCAGTGAATTGGTCAATGATGAGCACTGCATCATCAGCGACCATATAGTCCTTATCTCGAAACATAATATAATTTGCCCTTAGGGCATTATTGATATGATGAACTAATGACACATACTTCAAATCATAAAGATTATCAATTTGAAAAATCTTTTCAGCTTTTTCAATACCTGAAGGTGTCAATGCAATCGTCTTCGCTTCAATATCGATTTCAAAATCTTCGTCACGTAGCGATTTCGCAAATCGATCTGCACTTTGGTAAAGATTTTGATTGTTCTTAGAACCACCAGAAATAATCAAAGGTGTTCTCGCTTCATCGATTAAGATTGAGTCAACTTCATCGATAATGGCATAATTCAAACCACGCTGAGAAACCATATCTCTCGCATATAAAACCATGTGGTCACGTAAATAATCGAATCCAAGTTCAGAGTTCGTAGAATACATGATATCACAGTCATATGCTGCACGTTTCTCTTCGGATGTGAGTTCACGGATGTTTAGACCAACCGTTAAACCTAAATATCTAAAAAGATCGCCAATTTCGCCTTCCACTTCACGTCTAGCCAAATATTCGTTCACGGTGACAATATGGACACCTTCACCGTTAATGGCTTGTAAGTAGGCTGGCATAACCGCTGTCAACGTTTTACCTTCGCCTGTTCTCATTTCGGCGATGTTACCTTCAAATATAGCAACAGCACCACATACCTGGACATAGTACGGAAATAATTTAGTTACACGTCTTGACGCTTCTCTAACAACTGCAAATGCTTCAACCATCATGCTTTCAAGCGATTCACCATCCTGATAGCGCTGTTTGAATTGTTTTGTTTTTGACTGCAAATCGAAATCTGATAATATAGCCATTTCATCTTCAAGCAAGAATACTTGATCAGCGATTTTTTCAGCTCTTTTTAGTATTTTTTTTCCGGGATCAAACCACTTTTTAAGCATAACTACACTTCCTTTGCGTTCTTTATTATATTACTATAATAGCGGTTTTTTTACAAGGTTTTTAGACCTTTTATGCGATTTTACATAATTCGATAAAACTCAAAAAAAACCCTCGTAACAAACGAGGATTTTTTGGTTGTCATTTAATTAAAAATCAAATTTGACATCCTGTCTTTTTACTTCTTCAGCTTCAAAGAATTCGCGTTCTTTAAATCCACGCCAACGGGCGATGATATTTGATGGGAAAACGACAACTCTTTGATTATAATAAGACACGTTTGCGTTATAAACACGTCTTGCTGCCTGTAAGTTTTCTTCTACTTCTGTAGACCCATCCATCAATTTATTGACCGAAGTATTCGCTTTCAAATCAGGGTATTGTTCCACGACTACATTGATTGCTTGTAAGCCTTTAGTCACTTCATCAGCGAATTTTTGCTTGTCAGCCATCGGTGCGCTTTTGGTGGGTTGTCTCATAGCAACAACTTCCGTCAATGTTTCCTTTTCATGCTTCATGTAGCCCTTGGTTGCACTGAAAAGTTTGTTTAGTAAATCAAACCTCTTTGTTAAAGCAACATCGATACTTGATTCGGATTCATCAATCTTAACAATCATACGTCTAAATGCATTGGTCGTTGAAATGATCCAACTCATCAGCATCAATACGATGACACCAATAACGATAAGTACAATGCCATACGGTGGAATACCTGCTAAAATCATAACTTTCTCCTCCTAAATTAAATTGTATTTTTAAATTTAGAGCTATCTAGTCTAAATTCATTGATCACTGCTGGAATTAATTCAATTTGATCTAATAAATCACTGAGTGCTTCTTTGGTAATCGGTTTGCGATATGAAATTTCCATATAATCCTTGCGATCATTGATTCCAATGTGCAATTCGTTTTCTCTAAAACAATATAAAATGGAACCACGATGCATTTTTTCCATCGCCATCAGTTTTTCAATCATACGCGATGTTATATGATAAAATCCAAATGCCATATCTGTGGCGTACACATTAAACTTCTTGTTAAATTCAATGGATTCAGTATCAACTTTGACCAAATGTTTATTGGTGAAAAACGGTCCATGAGCCTCCATGATTTTCAACTCTTTATGAAAATTCTTTTCAAATGTATAAATGAACCAGCGACCCTTGAAAAAGGTATCATAAGTGACATACGTATGACCTTTGCCATCCGTATGGACATGCTTTTCTTTTAAATCGACATCTGAAACTTCAAATTGAACGCCTTTATATATCCCCTTCATATAGTCTTCACCTGAATATCGATCAGGGGATTTAACGGTTTTTGTTTCTTTGATTCGCGCAATGGGTATGTAACCCTTCGTATCATAGACGACATCTTCAAATTCTTCTTTCATCAATGTCGTCACGACTTCTTGTTTTAATTCCGATTTCAATTGTGAGATTTTGACACCGGCTTTACCAAAAAATATAGCGATGACAACGACACCGATACCGGCACATAAAAATATTAAAAAAGGCATTTCTGGCAGAATCACTGCAAACAAGATACCTAAAGCAATACCAATAAATCCAAATGCCCCATTTCGATAGTCCTTTTTAGTTTCTTTTAAGACACTTAATCGTTTTGATTCAAGTTCGATTAATCGATCTGCCATTTTTATCACCTGTTGTTATTCTATTATAAATCCTTAAATAAATCAACCTTGTCAAGCCTTTCCCAAGAAAAAGTAACATTATCTTTACCAAAATGTCCATATCGAGAGGTGCTACGATAAATTGGGTGGTTTAAATCAAGTATTTTGATAATACCGGATGGCGTTAGTTTGAAATGTTTTCTTACGACGTCATATATTTTTTTTAACGGCACCTTATTGGTACCAAACGTGTCGATGTAAAAAGAGACCGGTTCAGCGATACCAATCGCGTATGCAATTTGAATTTCACAGCGTGAAGCAATGCCTGAAGCAACGATGTTTTTTGCGATATATCTCGCCATATATGAAGCAGAGCGATCGACTTTTGTTGGATCTTTACCCGAAAAAGCGCCACCACCATGACGCGCATAACCACCATAAGTATCTACAATGATCTTTCGTCCTGTCAATCCAGCATCACCATCAGGTCCACCAGTTACAAATCTTCCAGTTGGATTAATTTTTATCACTGTGTCGCTTAAGTCATAATCCTTCATGACAGGTTGAATCACATAATCCATTATCGCTTGATGTAAATCCGCTTGAGTCCAATAAGGATCATGCTGTGTCGACAAGATGATGGTATTGATGTTTGAAGGTTTGCCAAGTTCATCATACGCGACGGTAACTTGTGTTTTACCATCTGGTCTAATGCCGAAAACGATATCGTTTTTTCTAACATAGGCAAGTCTCTCAGCCAACCTGTGTGCTAAATAAATCGGTAATGGCATAAATGTCTCTGTTTCATCGACTGCATAACCGAAGACAAATCCTTGATCACCAGCCCCGAGATCTTTATGTTTGTTTTTGTCAACACCTAATGCGATATCGGCTGATTGCCTTTTGACTCTAATATCAATTTGCAGTTGATTGGCATCATAACCATATTCAGGTTTAGTATAACCGATATCCTTAACTGCTTCTCTAATGATTGTCTCATAATCAATTTTGGCATTCACCGATATTTCGCCAAAGATGAGACAATAATTTGTTGTAACAGCTGTTTCAATGGCGACTCTAGCATTGGGATCCTTTGCTAAACATGCATCCAAAATTGCGTCTGAGATGTAGTCGGCAACCTTATCAGGATGTCCTTCTGTTACAGATTCACTGGTAAAAAATTTGAACATATATATGCCTCCTCTAACAAAAAACGCTTTTCAAGGAAAGCGTATTGTTTTCCTTATTGGTGGGCGTACTTACCCCTGGTGATAAGCACCTAATCAAATAGGTTGCTGCTACGTCCTAGGTCACTCCGCCTCAGTAGCTCTGAATAAGCGATTTATTTGTATATACTTTTATATAATAGCCTAAAATAAAATTTTTGTCAACTCACTAAAAGCTGTTGAATAATTCATTGAATTCATCATCAAACTTTAAAAAACGCTCTTTCAAATCATAATCGAAAAAGTTACCGAGTTCACCTCTAAAAGCTTTTAAAACATCCTTGTGTGGATACGGCCTTTTATAAGGTTTAACCGAACGCAACGTGATATATAAATCGCTTAATAAGATGATTTGTGCTGTAATGGATGGTTGGATGACAAGCATGTCCTTTAGGAACTTCTCCGATAGGGTGTCTTCGATATATGCACGTGCGATATCTTCACATTTTTGAGCGAGTTGCATCCGTTTAGCAATGCGCGATCCAAGCTCTGTTTTCGCTTTGAGACGTTCATAGGATTGTTCATCAAAATCACTTTTATCATCTAAAAGGTTTTTGATTTCCTGATACTGCAAATGAACCATAGCATACTGGCTCATATGGGCTATTTGCTCATGATTCAATCCAACGTAACCTGCCAATTTTTCTGCCATTTGTTGCACCATGGCGGCATGTCTTCTATCCATCAAGCTATATGAACTCGAAAAGACCACCGAAAATAAATCACCAACAATATGGGCGTAATCATTTTGCACTTGTCGCCGCTTAATGAGTTCTAGTTTCCGTTGATCTTGCATATATTGACCCATGGACACAATCGCATATACGACAAAATAAAAGAGGGTGAATAATAGCGTTCTAAGAAGGATATCATGAAATTCTGGTCGCTGTAAAAAATGCGGAAGAAATTCAAAAAAGCCCATGCCTTGCGCTAAATCTGATAAATTGTATGTCCAAAATAGATGAATAAACGTCAAAAGCGATAATAAACCGACAAAACTACCCGATAGAACTTTTTTCAATTGATAAAACGATATAACGACGATGGCGTAAAAAACTAAAATATATGCAGCGGTTTCAAAATACGCGATGGTATATAGCTTCGCATAAATCAAAACAGCAGAGAAAAAGATGTAAAGTGATGAGACATACATGGCGACTTGCTGCTTGGTTTTATCCTTGATATCTAAATGAATTAACTGATTTAGGACTCTATTGACAGCAAATGTCAAAGGAAACGTCATGACCGTGATAACCCAATTAGAGGCTGATGTCGGCGTTGTCAATGATAATGTGAACAAAATAATCGCGTACATGATATTTGATACAAACACGATGTTTTTAATCACAACATTTTTACGATAAAGTACGGCGACATCATCCGTGATATCGATTCCTTGTTCAAATCCAAAAAACCTGGCAAAGATATCTCTACCAAGCTTTGATAAACTCAATTTTTGTCTCTTCTTGTTGTCAGACGCCATGCGTATCATTCCTTATAAATCAAAAATACTAAACCGTTCGATACCTTCGACTTCATGAGCTAAATCTTCATTCAAAACTTGCGCGACTCTAGTCGATGCTGCAGCAGCAATCGCCCCGACGATATCGTCTAAGAATGTGTGACACTTGTCATCTTCTTTGCCCAAATCGTTTAATGTTTTGACAATCCCACGCTTGTTTACATCAATATCACCAAAATTTGTTTGTCCGATGGTTCCATAAAGTCCTGAAACATCTAATCCCATCGTTTCATCGATACCAAATAGTCCCAAATCTTCCAATATGATATCTTGAATGGGACCTTCAAAGGCATGTGCTTCGGCTAACCTGTCAATTTCGCATGCCAGTTGGACATGATGGAAAATATCGCGCAGTGATAAAATCTTTTCCACTGATTCGATACATAACCCCATCGTCACATTATCATTGTATTTTGATTGTTGTTGATAGCATATTGTCGCGATTTCTTCGATGGTCACCCCACGCTTCATTAAGATAGCCCGATTAAATTCAAACATTTCTTGTCGCGTATAAATAATTTTTTTCTTAGACATCATAATCCTCCTTGATGACGTCACCTACCTGAAAGACGTTTTGACCATTAAGAAAATCTTTTATTGGCAATCGCTTTTTGCCATGCGCTTGAATTTCATGAATATCAATCGCCCCATCTTTTGTTCTAATCGTCAATTTGTTCTTATTTAAAAGAATTGTTCCAGGTATTGCTTCATCCATCATTATATCACTTTTAATAGCTCGATAAACCTTGAATAAATGATTCGCGTGCACAAAATGAGCACCTGGTTCGGGCGACAAACCACGAATCCGATTAATGATTTTTGCGGTTGACCAATAAAAATTAATTGCTTCATCTTCATATTTTAATCGTGGTGAAAATGTCACCAACTCCTGATTTTGTTCAACTCGATGATTAAAATATGTATGAAATGATGTTAATACCTCATCTAACAATGTCACACTTAATTCGCTTAGTTTGTTGCTGAGTGTTTCAAAATTGTCATCAGCATCGATAGCAACTTTATCTTGTAAAATAATTGGTCCAGCATCCATTTCATACACCATCTCCATAATGGTGACACCTGTATGATGAAGACCATCAAACAAAGCATACTGAATGGGTGCTGCCCCACGATAGGTTGGTAATAACGAACCGTGAATGTTTAGCGATGTCATCCCTTCTATTAACGCTTTTGGCAATATTTGACCATATGCTGCCGTAATTAATACATCCGCTTGCATATTCAAAATAGTTTGAAATTCTTGTTTAATGCGTTTGGGTTGAAATACAGGTAAATTTAGTGATGTTGCCAAAACTTTAACTGGAGAAGGCGTCAAAACATGTTTTCTTCCAACATGTTTATCAGGTTGAGTAACAACCAATACAACATCATGTTTTTCATAAAGCATCTTCAAGATTGGTACAGCAAATGTAGGTGTACCCATAAATACAATTTTCATATACAAGCCTCCTCGTTAACCATTCATTTACATGTTCATTATACAAACCGTAACCTGTATAAACAAGCACTTTAACAATCCCATTTTCTGAAACTTCATCATCATAGTAATGCTGAGATTGGATAATATCTAAAAATTACATCTTCATGCTTCATTGTCGTCATCGTTTCGAAGATGATATTTAAATCCGTAGAAACCGTTTTGATGGTGATCATAAATCTAAAGCGATCATGCTTTTTTTTGATAAATGCTGGAACAGGTCCTAAAACTTCCCAGCCATCAGTTTTTTCAATCGCTTTTTTTAATTGAAATAAAAACTGATATGTTTTTAAATAACCACTACCTTCAGCGAGGATTTGATGGACATGTTTAAAAGGTTCATAGCCATTGATTTTTCTTTCATATAGTGCTTCTTGATAGAATGAATCATAATCAGATAATACGTCTTTAATCGCGTAATGGTCAAGATCATAACCTTGAATAATTACTTCTCCAGAACGTGCTCTACCGGATCTTCCTGCGACTTGCATCAACAATGTATACGTCTCCTCAGCAGCTTTATATGACGGCGTTCTTAACATGAGATCTGCCATCAAGACGCCAACCAGTGTCACATTTGGAAAGTCAAGACCTTTCGCAATCATTTGTGTTCCTAATAATATATCAGCCTTTTGATCTTGAAAATCTTGCCAAATAATTTCATGCGCCCCTTTTGTTCTAGTCTGATTCGCATCCATGCGAATTACTTTTGCTTGTGGAAAGTTTTTGTGAATTTGCTGTTCAACATGCTCAATGCCGACACCAACAGGTTTCAGCGTATCATGATGACAGACCGCGCAGGTCTGTTGAAATTCAGTTTGATAGCCGCAGTAATGACAACTTAATTTATGGCTATCTTTATAGTATGTCAAAGCAATCCCACATGTTGGACATGTCGGAACATCGCCACATTGTCTACACATCACAAAAGGTGCGTATCCTTTACGATTAAACAAGATCATCGTTTGTTCATGCTTTGATAATCGATCTTTAATAGCCATTTTGAGACGACGAGAAAAGATAGATGTGTTTTTTAATCTCAACTCCTCACGCATGTCAACCAGTTCAATGGCTGGTTCTTTTAATCCAAACGGTCGTTTGTTGAGGGTTAAAAGATGGTATGTTTTCATGAATGCTTGATGCATTGAAACAATTGAAGGCGTCGCACTCCCCAAGACAAGCGGACATTGATGATACACAGCTCTGAGCTTAGCAATGTCTCTCGCATCATATATTGTCTTTTCGATTTGTTGATAGGAAGCATCATGTTCTTCATCAAGGATAATTAAACCTAACTCATCCAACGGTAGAAAAACAGCAGACCGCGTGCCCAGTACAATATTGATCTCGCCTTTTTTAACACGCATATATTGATCAAATCGTTCGCCTTTAGATAGCCCACTATGATAAATGGCAATGCCGCCAAATATTGATTCTAAACGCTGTGCCATTGGGGCGATTAACATGATTTCGGGCACTAAAATAAGGACTTGTTTATGATTTTTAATCTGATCAGCAATCCACTTTAAATATAATTCCGTTTTTCCTGATCCTGTGATGCCCTTTAGCAAAAATACTTGGTTTTTGTTGCCGTGATGATAGAGTTCTTCATAAGCAATTTGCTGTTCTTTTGTCAATATGATATCTTTTTCCTTCTTTTGATAAACATGCTTAATATCACGAGAAACTGCTTGCTTTTCTTTGTGTAGTACGTCGTGCTTAACAAGGGTGTTAATTTGACTATCACTCAATCCACGTTGGTTTAATTCAAGACTTGTATACGATCCGTTTTTAATCGTTGAAATTTGTGGATAAGCATCAATCCTATGATAGGTATGTTGCGGATTATAAGCATACATATAAAGCTTTTTTTCATGCATCTTCTGACGCCAAGATGGTCTCACTTCTATCGCTTTTTGCCGTAAATATTTTCTAATTATCTTATCGTGAGTGTGATTGCTTTTAGATAGTTTGAGAAAGCCGTTTTTATCGAATAGTGAGATGAATTCTTGATCAATCATTTCAGGCTTTATTAAGCGGATTTCTTGATAGTAGTCCAATCCTATCTCGGCTGGAACAACCGTTTCGAATACCGCGCTGTACAAGTCGTTGGTTTGCGAAATAATATGATCAATAAACATGAACGTTTCAGCCTGAATCGTCGGGATGATATCAAGCAACGCGATGATATCTTTACTCGCTTTTTGACTATCCTCAATCAATTGGATGACATAACCCATGCGCTCTTGGTTGCCGAAGGGTACGATAACGCGCATCCCGCGTTGGATATCATCTTGAAAAGATGCTGGCACAGCATAATCAAAAAATCGATTCACTTCTTCATGTTTGATATCAATTAACACTTTCGCGTACATATCATCACCACTTTCTATTATACCGATTATAGTTATTGATTAATAGCCTATTAACAAAAAAGTAACGCGCGGTTACTTTAATGTTTTTAAAATCTGATCAATGTGATTACCATAAGCTAACGCTTCATCATATTTAAAGATGAGTTCTGGTATCTTTCTTACATTTTTGATTTGTTTTGCAAGTTCCATACGAATGGTTGCATTAGCTGCATCAAGTGCTTTTTTAGCACGCTCTAACACATCTTCTTCATCTGATAAAATCGAGTAATAGATCGTCGCAAACGACAAATCTTTTGTTACTTTGACCTCAGTTAAGTTAATATAACCAAAGCTTTTATCTTTTACTTCTCTGTTAACAATCGGTGCTAATTCTCGTTGGATTAGACTCGCCAATCTTTCAGTTGTAATTGACATGATTTACACCTCAACTTCTCGCATTTGTGATGCTTCAATGACATCACCTACTTTGATGTCATTATAGTTTTCAATTGAGAGACCGCATTCAAAGCCACTTCTTACTTCTTTCGCATCGTCTCTAAAACGTTTGAGTGATCCCAATTTACCTTCATAAATGACGATACCATCACGTAGCAATCGCACTAGTGAATCACGTTTGATAATACCATCTGTCACATAACAACCTGCGATGGTACCAACTTTTGAAACCTTAAAGGTATCGCGAACCTCTGCCTGTCCAATGACATATTCTTCAAGTTCAGGTTCCAACATGCCTTTGAGTGCAGCTTCAATATCTTCTTGAATGCGATAAATGATACTATATAACCTGATTTCAACACCTTCTTGGTCGGCAATTTTCTTGACAGCCGCCATCGGTCTGACATTGAAACCGATGATAATCGCATTTGATGCGGAAGCCAACGTGACATCGTTTTCAGAAATTGCGCCTACAGATGAGCGTACAACATTGACATGGAATCCTTCAATATCAATCTTTTCAAGCAAACCTTTCAGGGCTTCAATTGAGCCTTGGACATCACCTTTGATGATAATATTTAATTCCTTTTCGGCTTCTTCTAACGCACCAAATAATTTATCGAGTGATTGTTTGCTGCGTGTTCTGATTTCAGTATCTTTCGCTCTTGATTGCCGGTCAGATGCAATTGATCGCGTGACTTTTTCATCATCAAATGCCATGAAAATATCACCTGCTTTGGGTATTTCATTTAAACCGGTTACTTCTACCGGCGTTGATGGACCAGCTTTCTTGAAACGGCGTTTCAAATCGTCGTTCATCGCACGAATTTTACCATACGTGTTACCAATGACGATATAATCACCAGCATGTAATGTACCGGTTTCAACAATCAAGGTAGCAACAGGTCCTCTACCTTTATCAAGGCTTGCTTCTATCACCGTACCACGTGCCAATCTATTTGGATTAGCCTTATATTCATTGATTTCACTCAATAGTTGGATGACATCTAATAATTCATCAATACCGATACCCTTTAAAGCTGAGACTTTGACAAATGGTGTATCACCACCCCAGTCTTCTGGAACCAATCCCTTTTCCGACAATTCCGTCATAACTTTTTCAGGATTTGACTGAATACGATCAATTTTATTAATGGCAACAATAATTGGAACATTAGCTGCTTTAGCGTGGTCAATTGCTTCGATTGTCTGCGGCATGACACCGTCATCAGCAGCAACCACTAAAACGACGATATCTGTCACTTTAGCACCGCGTGCACGCATTTCAGTGAATGCAGCATGACCTGGTGTATCTATGAATGTAATCGCACCACTGTCACGTTTAACTTGATAAGCACCGATATGTTGAGTGATGCCCCCGGCTTCACCTTCAACGACTCTTGATTTACGAATCGTATCTAAAAGTGTTGTTTTTCCATGGTCAACATGTCCCATAATCGTAACGATTGGTGGGCGTTTTACGAGATCCTTTGGATCATCCATAATTTCCATTTCATCATATCTGCTGACATCGGTGATGACTTCATCTTGGACTTCATATCCATCTTCAAGCGCAATCAATTCAATCGTATCGCGATCAATGACTTGATTTATGGACGTCATCATCCCTAATCCCATCAGTTTTTTGATGACAACAGCATTGGAAACACCCATACCTTCGGCAACATCAGCAACCGTCATATCTGGTTTGATGATGATTTTTTTCTCTTTAACCTCTTTGGGCTTTTTAGATGTTGTCAACGGTTTATTCGAATGTTTATTGTTGTTTTTGCTATTTTTGTTATTTTTGTTATTTTTGTTATTATTTCTATAATTGACAGTCATTTTATCACTTCCTTCTTTATGGTTTAAGTAACTGGCTAAACCCCCTGTCGGTTATGCCAACCACTTTGACACCAGACTTGCCAATGGCGTCAGAAAGCTGTTGTGATGACAATGCTTGGCTAACTTCTACGTTGTAAAAACTTGCCTTATCAAGAATCTTCTTTTTCGTTAAATCAGATGCATCGTGTGCAAGGACGACAAGATAGACTGATTTAGTTCTAATCGATTCAATTGTCATTTCCGTGCCCACTACGACTTTTCTTGCGCGATAGGCTAGACCAAGCGTTTTATTCATTGATGAGACCTAATAATTCATCATAAATCGTATCTGGTACAGCTACTTCTAATTTTTTATCTAGCGCTCGATTCTTTTTAGCAAGTAAGACGACTTCTTTACTTAACTTAAGATACGCCCCTCGACCATGTGCTTTTCCAGTTAGATCGATAGATACAACACCTTCTTTGGTTGCAGCTATCCGAACGAGTTCCTTTTTTGGATACACTTCATGTGTAACCACACATGTGCGCATCGGGATTTTCCTTTGTTTCATATAACCACCTTCTAGAAGATGATGCCCTCACCTTGTGCCATGGTAACCGACTTAATGTCAATCGACCATCCACAAGCCTGAACAGCAAGTTTAACATTTTGTCCAAGTTTACCAATTGCAAGTGAAAGATGATCATCCGGTACGATAGCCAATGCGCTCTTTTCTTTTGGATTGACATGTGTCACGGCTTTGACCTGTGCGGGTTGAAGTGCATTAGTAATCAAATCCTTTTCGTTGTCCGCCCATCTAAACAGATCAATCTTCTCTCCGCTTAAAGCATTGACGATTTCGCGAATTCGCGATCCTTTTTCACCGACACATGCCCCAATCGGATCAATCGATTCTATATTTGATTTCACACCCACTTTAGAACGGTCACCTGCATCCCTTGACATACCCATGATTTCAATCTTACCTTCTTTGATTTCTGGAATATAGAGTTCAAGTAAACGAATCACCAGAGAGGGGTGGATTCGACTAACAAAAACCTTTGGCCATTTTGTCTTCATTTCTACATCGGTGACATACACTCTAACATGATCTCCAACATGGAAGTTATCTTTTGATAACGCTTCTTTTTTTGGTAAAAGTGTCGTTAAATCCCTGCCGATATCCAGTCTATAATGAGATTCATCGATGTCGATGACACGCGCATTGATCATTTCATGCTCTAATGATTTAAAATGTTGGTACAAATTCTTTTTTTGATAATCAACCAACGCTTCATTCAGCCTGCTTTTAAAATCTCTGACAGCGTAAAACGAGAAATCCTTAGGATCCACCTTTTGCTCAAGAATATCACCTGCTTTTGCTCTGGCATTGATTTCTTTTGCATCATCCAATAAGATCTGCGTATAATTTTTATCCGCTTCGATACTGTATTCATCAACAACTAATTGTTGTTTAAAGACTAAAATTTCATTTTTGTCTTCTTTAAATTCTACTCGACAAGACCGAACATCATACGCTTTTTTACAACCAGCAGTCAAGCCCTGTTTGAAAGCATCCATGACTTGTTCTCTAGTCAGTCCGCGTTCCTCTACAACTTCATCAACATTTTTAAAAAATTCTTTACTAATCATGTGTGCCTCCTAAACCTTTACTGCATATCGCATATTTGTGGCTTGATCCCATTTCGCATCGATCTTTCGAAACCTGCCCTTATCATTTATTTCCAATGTCATAACATCACCATCAAGTGAGATTACAGTGGCATTACCATGATACTTAGGGACTTCTACATAAACATATGCGCCAATGGCTTTTTTTAAATCATCAAGTGTTTCGATGGGTCGTTCCAGTCCTAAGGAAGAAATTTCTAAATAACAGTCGTCATCAAGGTCACCATCATCAAGAACATCCATAAAGGAGCGATGGATTTTCTCTAAATCTAATACGTCAATCGTATCAGTATCAATTAGAATTTCCACTACTCTCTCGCCATATTCATTTTTCAACCGAATACTATAAATATCTAACGTATAGGGTTCAAGAATGGGGATGAGCTTTTGTTTCAAAACTTTTAAATTCATATCCTACCTCAATAAAAGTGAGTGGAAATCTGCTTCCCACTCATCGTTGACATCAATATTATAACATTACTTTGTAAAAAAGACAATTTATTTCGGTTAAAAAATAACGTAAAAATAAATTGCGAATGATTTGCAATAAACCAAAAACGTGATACAATATTAATGCAAATCATTCGCAATTAGGAGTTTATATATGAAAAAAACATTCACACTCATTATGACAGGTTTTATGATGTTGTTCGCGGTATCATGTGTCAAACAAGCTCAAGAGACCGATATTGTCGCAACCATGTTTACTCACTACGATCTTGCAAAACACATCGCCGGAGATCAATTGACGGTTAGTATGCTTGTTCCACTCGGACAAGATATTCATAGTTTTGAAGCTTCCAGCATGGATATGATTCGCATTGAGCATGCAAAGTTGTTCTTATATACAAGCGATGAAATCGACACCTGGATCTCTGATCCTTCACAAATTGGTGGCGAAGATACGCTAGTCGTCAATATGTCTTATGCAATCAATCATAATCAGGAGGTTCCCCGATTGACCGCTGATCATGATCATACGGATGACATTCATTATTGGGTCGATCCGTTAGCGGCCTTGGACATGATTGATTACATATTAAGTTTCATTGTTCAAATCGATCCAACTCATCAGGCATATTATGAAACAAATGCTACTGCTTATTATGAAGAGATATTATCTGTTCATGAAGATATACAATTATACTTTAGTGATCCACCCCACCAAAACCAAACGATTTATTTTGCTGGTCATAATGCTATGTCATCGTTTGGACAACGTTATGGGTTAACGATTTCGGCATTGTTTTCTGAATTTAAACCAGATGACGATTTAACCTCAAACGAGATTATTACATTCTCGAATGAGATAAAAAATGCAAATGTCCATTACCTTTTCATTGAAGCTTTAGAGGTGCCTCGCGCAGCGAACGCGATTAAAGAGGCTTTAGCAAATGAAAATTATAGTCTAACGTTATTAGAATTGCACGCATATCACAATGTCTCTCAAGCAGATTGGGATGATGGAATTACATATGCCAATCTATTGTCTAGAAATTTTGATTATATCAAACTTGCATTAGGAGTTCAATCATGATTACATACGAAAACGTTGGCGTCAATTTTGGAAAATATACTGCATTAAAAGATGTTAATTTCAATATTAAACAAGGATCATTCTTACATATCGTCGGTCCTAACGGAAGCGGCAAAACAACACTTGTAAGAACGCTTGTCGGCTTATTAAAACCAACAACTGGTAAAATCAATATCGCAGCTAAACGTATGGGATATCTACCTCAAGCGTTAGGACAAAGAAATCAATTGCCAATTACGGTCAAAGAAGTCATCTATTCCGGTTTTCCAAAGCAGAGACTGAGAGCGAGTCAAAGCGAATGTCAACTCATCAAAAAATGGTTAGTGCGCATGGACATTGCCAATCTATTTAACGAAAGCATGATTTATCTTTCTGGCGGGCAACAACAGCGCGTCTATTTAATTAGAGCATTGATCGGTAATCCAGATCTGTTGATTTTAGATGAACCAACTTCTGCACTTGATCCATCATTTAGAGAAAAATTCTATCAACTGCTCAAAGAAATTCAAGAAGAGAACCATATGACGATTATCAACGTCACACATGATTTAACCGATGCCATTAAGCATGATGCCTGCATCATGTATGTCGATCAAACCGTGAAATATTTTGGTACTTATCAGTCATTCCTGGAATTTGAACACGAGGGACACCATCATGCTTGATCTACTATCATATGATTTTTTTCAAAACGCCTTAATTATTGGTGTGACACTAGCGTTATCAGCTGCCTTATTGAGCCCATTTCTCGTTCTCAATCAACAAGCGATGATTGCTGATGGTTTGGCGCATGTCAGTTTTGCCGGACTGGCATTAGGTATTCTACTACTCAACCAACCCTTATGGATAGCCATCCCATTCGTCATCGTCGTCTCTTTGCTAATAAAATACTTGGCTGCAAACAACCATATGAACGGTGATGCAGCGATAGGTTTGGTGGCAGCAGTTTCATTTGCCATCGGTTTGATTATCATCAAACGTGGTGAAGGGTTCAACGTCTCGATTGAATCCATGCTTGTTGGCAATATTTTTACAGTGACTATGACAGATGTCATTTTATCATCGATTACCGCTTTATTGATTTTGGTATTTATATTGTTTTCATATCGAAAATTGTTTTTGATGACTTATGATTTCAATTATGCGAAATTCTCAAAAATAAACGTCAATCTGCTCGGCTATTTACTGTCAGCATTAACCGCATTTTTCATCGTTGTCGGCGTTAGAATGATTGGTACACTACTCATTTCTGCATTCGTCATATTTCCATCAATCATTGCCAGTCAATTCTCCAAAAGTTTTAAAATGACGCTTTTCGCAGGAATTGCTATCTCATTACTGATTACCATGACTGGCATCTTCTTGGCACACCCATTACAAATCCCCGTAGGTTCGACTATCGTCGTTATCGATGCTGTTGTATTATTATTATCCATCGTTTTTAAAAATATTAGAAGGAGGGCATGACCCATGCGCATGACAAAGCAGAGACAAGCTATATTAGCAATATTTAAATCAACTGCTACCCCACAAAGTGCAGAAATGATTATGGATAGTTTAGTGGATCACACGATGAATTTATCGACCGTTTATCGCACACTAGAAGTCTTTTATGATGCTGGTTTAATCTCCAAATCAACCATTGATCAAACTAGCTATTATTATGATAATCAAAAAGATCATCACCATTATATGATTTGTTTAAACTGCCATAAAATGGTAGAGGTAGATTGTCATCTTTCACATTTCGCAGATGATGTCGCCAAACGACATGGCTTTAAGATTACCCATCATGACATGACACTTTATGGATATTGTCGTGATTGTCAAGATGCATTGAAAGAATAGGGAAACCGGTGGGTTTCCCTATTCTTTATGTTTAATCTATTTTATTTTATTCCTAAAACTTGTTTTTAAACGATGCTTATACGAAATCACTTTTACTAACAAAAAGTCAAAAGTTGTAGTTCTTTATAGCGTTTTTGTTGCAATGTTTGTGCCATAATTTACCGAATCATCGGCTTTGTTACGCTTAGTAAACAGTCTATTTATTCATTAATGACGTTCTAGTCAACTGATTGATGTTCAGGATCCAAGCTGTCCAAATAATCCATATCGTCCCTACTAATTTCAAAGTCATCTAGTTGTGTATTTTCAATAATGCGGTTTTCATGTGTCGATTTTGGCAAGGGCAATGTATCATGCTGCAAGTCATATTTGATACATACCTGGGCTGGAGATTTGCCATACTTTTTCGCCATGTTGATGACTTCTGGATGTGTGAGAAGTTTGCCGATACCTAGTGGTGAATATGCTTCAACCAAAATGTTTTTTGCTCTGCAATAAGCATCCGTTTCCGCTTGATGATGGGCAATGTGATAAGCAATCTGATTGACGAAAGGTTTAATTTCGCAATGTGCCAAAATGTTTTCAATGTCTTTTGGTGTAAAATTCGAAACCCCAATAGCACGAATCTTACCCATTTTATAAAATTCTTCCATTGCCTTGTAGGCTTGGACATTGCCTTCATCACAATTCTTACCAATTTCATTCCATGGCCATGGTGCGTGAATCAAATATAAATCGACGTAATCCATATCTAAATCTTTTAAAGTTTTTAGGAACCCTGCTTTAGCACCTTCATAATCTTTAATATGCGATTCCAATTTTGTTGTGACAAATATTTTTTCTCTGGGAATACCTGAATCTTTAATTGCTTTCCCAACGCTTTCTTCATTACGATATGCCGCCGCAGTGTCGATGTGACGATAACCATTTCTAAGTGCTGCTGACACAGCATTATAAGTCACTTCGCCATTGGGAATTTGCCATGTACCAAATCCTAATTTAGGAATCTTAATACCATTTTCTAAAACGTAAAATTCATTTAAAATACTCATGATTGTTCTCCTTTATCTATTTTAATAAAATCTGATAACAACGCTCTTAATTGACCTGGCGAATCGACGCGTACAGTTGCCTCAGTCTCTCCAAATCCAACTTTAATTTTATGCGCATTAGGTAGCGCTGTAAACATATCTTCATCCGTCGTATCATCACCAGCAGCAAAGACAAAATCGTATTGACTCACATCAAACAGTCTTGTTGCGATGCCTTTATTTACCCTCTGGTCCTTGACTTCCAGCACCATATTACCTGATTGTATGGCAATAGGATTTGTCCCTTTGATTGAATATAAAGCATCCTTGATTTCTGACATTTTTAACGCGACCATTTCTGGTTCCGCATTTCTATAGTGTAAAGCTAGTGAGTTTGTCTTTTCTTCAATGAAAGAACCTGGCATTTGATCAACATAACGTTCAAGTACTTTTTTGATTGTAGCAATCCAATCGCTCTTGACAATAATTGTTTGTCGCCAATCTTGGCCTGCAAATTTATACCACAATCCATGATCACCTACTAAATTGACATTAAGTTTGCCTAACCATGTTTCCAATGTTTCATGATCACGACCAGAAATAATGACTACTTCATTTTTGGGGTGAATTGACAACGCTTTGATTAACCGATGAATAACTCTCGTAGGATAGGCTTGCATCGGATTTTTTGTAAATTCAACAAGTGTTCCATCATAATCCAGAAAGATTAAACGCTTTTTAGCTTGTTGGTACTTATCTAATAATGCGGATTTATCAAGCGGTGGCATGCTGATTTGTGTCGGTTCATGTTGGTTTGTCTTTGAAAGTCGTTCAAGAAAAGAGTTAGCCCAAAATGTCACATTATACCTTTTGAGGCGCTGATGCATAATCGTATTGCGTGTCATCTGCTCTCTTACAGGCATCTCTAAAGCATATTTGATACTTTCAGCAATTTGATTGTCATCATTTGGATTAACGATAATCGCTTCAGAGAGTTCGCTAGCAGCACCAGCTGTCTCTGATAAGATGAGCATACCTTTTCGATCTGTCCTTGACGCAATATATTCTTTCGCAATTAAATTCATGCCATCGCGTAATGGTGTAACCAGTAAAACATCCGACTCTTGATATCGCTCAATGAGATCATCTTGATTAAATGACTGATATAAATACCAAATAGGCATCCATTCAAATGTGCCAAATTGGCCGTTAATTTCAGATACCAAACGTTGAATATCACGGCTTAAACGATCATAGATAGGTAGATTTTGTCGAGAAGGAGCAACAATTAAATGCAATTTAACGTGTCCATGATATTTGGTGTATTTCATCAAGAATTTTTGATAGCCGCGAATACGCTCTAATATCCCCTTTGTATAATCAAGTCTATCTACCGACAAAATGATACGGTATGGCTCTTTGTGTTTATTTAGTTTCTTCGCTTTGGAAAAATATTCATAGTTAATCCCCATTGGAAAAGCATCAACTTCAATGGTTCGATTGTTGTACTGTAATTTGTAATAGTTGTGTTCAATATTCAATATACGTCTAACACTACTTAAAAAATGTCGAACGTAGTCATATGTATGAAAGCCAATCAAGTCTGCACCCAACAGCCCTTTTAAAATGGCATGTTTCCAAATTAATAATCTAAATATTTCAGAAGATGGAAATGGTATGTGTAGGAAAAAACCTATTTTCACATGCGGAAAATCATTTCTAATTAATTCAGGAAGCAGCATCAATTGATAATCGTGAATCCAAATGCGTGAATCTTTCTCAATATACGGTTTAAGCGTATCATAGAACTTTTCATTTACACGCTTATATCTTATCCACATTTTGCTGTCAAATTTTGTCAAAGCTGGAAAATAATGAAAGAGTGGCCAAATGGTTTGGTTAGAAAAACCTTCATAATACAATTTAACGTCTCTTTCAAATAATTCAACAGGAACACAGTGATAGGTATGAAAAAGTTTATCGCTGATTTCTTTTTGACGATCTTTGACGCGCTCTTTTGAAAGACCAGACCAACCAAACCATAGTCCTTCTTTATCCATTTCTCCTTTTAAGCCAGTTGCTAAACCACCAATACTCTCATGATAACTGATTTCGCCATGATCAAATGTTACAGTCACAGGTAATCGGTTTGAAACAAAGATTGTCTTAGGCAAATAATCATCTCCTTAACATGAATATTATAACACGGATAACGCTTATTTTTTGGTTTTCTGAAGCAAGACACGCACATGTAGTATAAGTAAAGTTAAAGAAATTATGGTTAAAAAACCACCAACTAAAATGGATAGTAACGATGGATTATCTTCAGGATTTTGAACGACAATCATCTGTACGACGTAAATCATTAAAAATGCAAATGTCAAGACTCTTGTAAACGTATATTGCCCGTTTGCAATGGTTAAAACCGTATTGGATTGACGACGATAAACAAACAGACCATATCCCCCTAATGCGAGTATCATGACAAATGGTACAAACGTATACCAAGTAACTGAACCTGGTATGAAAGGTGAAATGATGATATTCGCACTTAAGATGAGATAGGCGATGTCCAATAACAACAAAATAATGATGTTTTTCTTGTAGATTGACATATATTTTATACTCCTTGAATATCTTTTCAAATTATTTTTTGCTATACTTATAGGTGAAATGAGGTAAAACTATGAAAAAAGCTGTTTATCCAGGAACATTTGATCCCTTAACATTTGGACATCTAGATATTATCAAGCGTGCCGCTAAGATGGTAGATGAACTTCATGTTGTCATCGCTGATAATTACAAGAAAACGCCAACTTTCAGCATCGAAGAACGTATACTGATGATCAAACGTGTAACGACAGATATTGAGAATATCGTCATTGTATACTCTAATGATCTCGTGGTGCGTTATGCAAAAGACCACGGTATCAAATTGATTGTTAGAGGTTTGAGAAACATCCAAGATTATGAGAATGAATATGCCCTCTATCAATTTAATAGAAATATTAATCGCACCGTGGAAACATGCATTTTATTTCCTTCTTCAAGAAATCATTTCGTATCTTCATCTGCGATTAAAGAACTGATTGTACATCATGCTGACATATCACCATATGTTCCACGTGAAAACATTGACTTGGTACAAAATAAAATTAGATCTAAATCAGATGAATAGATTTAAAAAAATCATAAAGCTGATCTGCCGCTATTGCTGGCGCAATATGATCGGCTTTTTCTTTGAGTTCACCAAACCTAGAATTTTCCATTGCAATACCAATATCGGCAATCTCTAACATATCGATATCATTATAGCCATCGCCGATACAAATCAACTGGCATTTAGGCAAGGTCTCCAATGCTTTTTTTATCCCAAAAGCCTTACTGATATGTGGGTATGTAAAATCAGCGCCACCAAAATGCCACGGATAAACTCGAAATTTGGGGATGTCTTTAGCAATTTCTAAAATCTCATTTTCATAATCAGCAAACATCCACAATTGATATATTTTTTCTTTTTCATAAAAAAACTCATCAACCTTTGGAAACACACCGCGTAATACTTTCATACCGTAACCTACACGCTCATCCCAATAATTAACTGCTTCATCGTCTAAACCGACCATACCGACATTTAAAGCATGACCTTTTGTTTTTGATAATGCGTTTTTGATATCTTCTATTTTGATGGGTTCATCATAGATGATCTCATCATTTTTTAATACCACTGAGCCGTTCAATAAGACTTGAAAAGTAAAAAAATGCAGGATATCTTGAATGATATCTAGTTTTCTACGCCCTCGACCCGTCGCCAATCCCATCACAACATCATCTTTTTTAGATAATTCATCCAATAATTTTAAAGTCTGTTTTGGCACTTGATTCAGCTTCGTGTCATAAATTGTATTATCAACATCAAAAAAAACGACTGTCAACATTAAAAACTCCTCATTTTCTATTCATTATTCCCATTCAATCGTTCCTGGTGGTTTAGATGTGATATCATAAGCAACTCTATTAATCCCTGACACTTCATTCACCATACGTGTTGATGCCATTTCTAACATATCATAAGGGATTTTCGCCCAATCAGCTGTCATACCATCAGTGGATGTGACAGCGCGGATGACAAGCAGATATTCATAACTTCTTTCGTCACCTTTGATGCCGACTGTTTTCGTATTCGTTAAAACCGTGAAATATTGCCAAATGTCTTGGTGAAAATCCTGCGCATCAATGATTTCTCTCAAGATAGCATCAGTCTCTTGAACAATGCGTACTTTATCAGCGGTGATTTCACCCATGATGCGAATTGCTAGTCCTGGGCCCGGAAAAGGCTGGCGATTGACAAATGATTGATTAATACCTAAAGTGATACCTAACTGTCTTACCTCATCTTTAAACAACATATTCAAAGGCTCAATTAGTTTAAACGGCATATGTTTTGGTAATCCACCAACATTATGATGACTTTTAATTGTATGCGCAGTGTTCGTTCCTGATTCAATGCGGTCAGTATAGAGTGTACCTTGCCCTAAAAAAGCATAATCGCCGTATTTTTTAGCAGTTTTTTCAAAGGTGTCAATAAACGCTTTCCCAATGATTTTTCGTTTCTGTTCAGGATCTGTAATTCCTGATAAACGATGATAGAAATCAGCTTTCGCATCAACACATTCGACATTGATATGATAATCTTTTGCAAACCTTTCCATCACTTCACTCACTTCATTTTTACGAAGTAAACCATGATCGATGAAAAAACAACGCAATTGATTACCAATTGCCTGATGAATAAGCACAGCAGCAACACTGCTGTCAACGCCACCAGAAATAGCCATTAAAACGCTATTGTCTTTTACCTTATCTTTGATATCGTTAATCAACATTTGACTTAATTGATCCATATGCCAATCAAAAGTCACTTGACAATCATTTAAAAAGTTTTTTAATATGGTAGAACCATATTCAGTGTGAAGTACTTCGGGGTGAAACTGTACGCCATACAATGGTTTTTTTTTATGCTTAATTGCTGCAATCACATGATTTGAGGTTGCTAAAATCCTAAAGTCATCCGGTTTTTGTTCTAAACGATCACTATGGCTCATCCAAACATTTTGTGCTGTTGGTGTATGTTTAAAAAGATTTTTATCGTCTAAGACTTCAATCAACTGTCTACCGTATTCTTTTTTATCAGTGATTTGTACGACACCACCTAAATCTTTCACCATGAGATGCATGCCGTAACAAATCCCTAATATCGGTTTATCAAGATCATAAATATTGGAATTGATGTGATAAGCATCACGAGCGAAGACTGACTTTGGTCCACCCGATAAAACGATGCCTTTGACATCATCGCTATTTAAAATATCATAGGCTGTATCATACCTCAATAATTCACTATATACACCGAGTTCTCTGATTTTTCTAACGATTAATTGATTATATTGACTACCAAAATCTAAAACAATAATTTTCTCCATATAGACTACTTTCTTGAATAATTTGGTGCCTCTTTTGTAATATTGATATCATGGGGATGACTTTCAACCAATCCACTGGCAGTAATTTCAACAAACTCAGCATACTTTTGTAAATCAACGATTGTTTTCGCGCCAAGATATCCCATTCCTGACTTCACACCACCTAATAACTGATAAAGCGTATCACTTGCTTTCCCCTTATAGGATACCATACCTTCAATACCCTCAGGTACGAATTTATCTTTTAATTCCGATTGAAAATAGCGATCTTTACTACCCCGTTTCATCGCAGACAGTGATCCCATACCAACATATGTTTTAAAACGTCGCCCTTCCCAAATGATTTCTTCACCTGGTGCTTCACTACAGCCGGCTAACAATGATCCCAACATGACCGTATCAGCACCAGCAGCGAGCGCTTTGACGATATCTCCAGAATACTTTATACCACCATCAGCAATGATAGGAATACCTTTGGTCTTTGCGTATGCACTGACATCGAGAATGGCTGTCAATTGTGGCATACCAACACCTGCAACAATTCTTGTTGTGCATATTGAACCTGGTCCAATACCGACTTTTAGTCCATCGGCACCAGCTTCAATTAAATCCTTAGCTGCTGCAGCTGTGACGATGTTACCAGCAATTAAATCTATATCGGGATAAACCTGTTTAATCATTTTAACTGCCTGAATCACATGATATGAATGCGCATGTGCTGAGTCGATTGAAATCACATCAACCCCAGCTTTTATGACTGCCTCAACACGGTCTAGATAATCTGGCGTTATCCCAATAGATGCGCCAACTCGAAGTCTACCGAGGTGATCCTTGTTTGCCTCCGGAAACTCAATCACATTATCGATATCTTTTGATGTGATGAGTCCAATCAATTTAAAATCATCATCAACAATGGGCAATTTTTCGATACGATGCTGCCATAAAATGTCTTTCGCATCTTCTAATGTTGTCCCTTTTTTGCCCGTAATCAAATTGACTTTAGTCATCACTTCTGTAACAGGATGTGCCTCTTCTTTGTAATACTTAATATCTCTATTTGTCACGATGCCTAATAATGTGTGATCGACATCAACCACTGGCAGACCACTGATCTTATATTCTGACATGTAGCGTTCAGCATCCACAGTCGTCATGTTAACGTCAAGGGTTACAGGTGTTTGAATAATACCTGAAATGTTTTTCTTCACCTGGTTAATTTGTTTGGCCTGTGCTTCAATGCTCATGTTTTTATGAATAAATCCGATCCCTCCAGCTCTCGCCATAGCAATCGCCATTTGTACTTCAGTGACCGTATCCATCGCAGCTGAAATCACTGGCGTATTCATACCAACTTTCTTCGTCAACCTGGTGGTTAATACCACATCATTGGGTAAAATCTCTGATTTACTGGGAATCAGCAACACATCATCGAATGTTAATCCTTTTTTCATTATATCCTCCTTTTTAAATGAAAAATGTGCCTTTAGGCACATCAAAAAAGTGCCGTAGTGCTATCTTAGGCGTAGCGTAGATACGTCTGAACCATGATCATCAAACATATACGGTTTATGATATCTTAACATATAATATAGATTTATGAAACAACAATCATATAAATATTAATGAAATTAAGTGTTTTTGTATCATTTTAAAACGTTTTATCATATAATAGTAATGAACTTTTTCGTTTTCGGAGGAATTTAATCATGAAAAATCCTTTACTAAACACCGGAGAAATCGGCATTTTTGCTTTGGGTGGACTCGGTGAAGTAGGTAAAAATATGTATATTTATGAAATAGATGATCAGATCTTCATCGTTGATGCTGGTATTCTTTTTCCTGATGAGCACCTTTTAGGTATCGATTATGTCATACCTGATTTCACCTATCTCATTGAAAATCAGGACCGCATTGTCGGGCTGTTCATCACACATGGTCATGAAGATCATATTGGTAGTATCCCTTACTTACTCAAGCAAGTCGAGATACCCAAAATATACGCTTCTGGCATCGCTGTAGACTTGATTGAATATAAATTCATGGAACACGCAGATATCAAAGTGCCCCAAATTGAAGAATACAAGAGTTATTACAAATACCATTTTAAAGATGTTGAAATCAGTTTCATTCGTATGAATCATTCTATTCCTGATATGTTTGGTATCGTCTTTAGGACTAAGGAGGGCATCTTATTTCACACGGGTGATTTTAAAATAGACCTGACACCTGTGGGTCCACCTTGTGAATTTGATAAACTCGCTGCTATCGGTGCAGAAGGCGTATTGTGTTTATGCTCTGATTCAACGAATGCTGAACGTGATGAACTCATTCAATCAGATTCAAAAATTGGAAAATCGATTAACGAACTATTCTCAAGATTAACTGGGCGTATCATCATTGCAACGTTTGCGTCCAATATGTATCGCATACAGCAAATTATTGAAGCTGCGGTTCTTAACCACCGTAAAATTGCTGTGTTCGGTCGCTCTATGGAGAGAGCGATTGAAGCCGGAACGCAGACCGGCTACATCAAAATTCCAAAAGACACATTGGTATCAGGCGATCAATTAAAGCGGCTGAGACCAGAACAAGTGACTTTGCTTGTGACCGGATCACAAGGAGAACCTTTAGCTGCATTATCACGCATCGCAAGTGGTTCACATAGACAAGTCCAAGTGATGCCTGGCGATACTGTAATCTTTTCATCTTCTCCTATTCCAGGTAACCAGGAAGGTGTCAATAGAACCATTAACAAACTCTTTAAACAAGATGTTAATGTCATTACACATGGCCCTCTGGCAGATACACACACGTCAGGCCATGGTGCACAAAATGACTTGAAACTCGTTTTGAGTTTGACAAGACCAAAAATGTTTATTCCAATTCATGGTGAATATCGAATGTTGCGTCACCACCGCCAACTAGCTATCGATACCGGTGTCAATCCAGATAACATTTTGATTGTGGATAACGGTCAAGTTGCTGCAGTTTCAAAAAACAGCATTCGCTATGCGGGTGATGTGCCATCTGGTGAAGTCTACATCGATGGTACGGGTATTGGTGATATTGGCAGCAAAGTTATCCGTGAAAGAAAACTTTTATCTGAAGAAGGTCTGTTTTCAATCATATTATCTGTTGATAGTGAACATAAAAAACTCATCAATCATCCGACTATCATTTCTCGTGGATTCATTTACATGCGTGGAAATGAAGAACTGACCAATAAATTAGCAAACGAGACGAAGGCAATCGTTGAAACGGAACTGAATAAAAAGTTCTACAATGAACAGAATATCAAACAAACTGTCATCGATCAATTAAGCAAAACAATTTTTAAGTTGACACAACGAAATCCGTTGATCATTCCGATTATTGTTGATTCCAAATCATTTTAAATATGAAAAACTGAGCAATTGAAAATGTTGCTCAGTTTTTTTAAATATAGTCGATGAACGCATCAAAAACGTGTTTGGTTATATGGGCATCGTCCAATGCATCATGACATTGTGTTTCTTCAATCTCATAATAGGTTTGATAAGCTTTGAATAGTCCGAGATCATCCTTTAAATTGAAGTAGTCTTTATGAAGTTTTAACAAATCAATGAAATCAGTCTTTTCAGTTAATGGTCTTTTGTGATGCAATTTAAATGAATCATTTAATGCGGAAATATCATTTTTTCCCCAAACGACAAATTTAGGATGATAGGTATCGACAATCAATTTTAATTTATCATAAAAATCATCATAATGAATAGCTGTTTCATAGAAATGAAGTTCATCTAGTTTCAAAAACTTTTGAGTGCGTTTTGACAACGTTGTCTTAATCAGCGGTAGGACATAAAAACCCTCATCAATCAGTGTCTTACCTTTAGCCTCTGCAAGCATATACCCAGCCTGAATAATTTCAGGAATAAACCCCGATGGTTTATAGCCTGGCATCGTCATTTCAAAATCAATAAAAAGATAATATTTTTGATGAGAGATGACATCCTTCATCTCTTTTCTTAGTCGATCGATATCATAATAGACACGATAGGGTTGCAACTCAATAATTTGCCTAAAAAACGTCACTGGATAAACATATGACTTATTGATGCGTTTCCGTCTCGGACCAATTTCAAAATCGACTAAAACACCTCTATCTAAAAACGGCCAAAATGTCTTAGCTAATCGTTTTGTAAGATAAAATCCAATCTTTCTACCCTCAATAACCAAATAGAAAACATGTTCTCGTTCACTAATACCTTGGATGATTTGTTTCATAACTTAACCTTTCTTATGCCTTCAATCGACGTCCTTTTGACACCACATGCCATTAAATCTTCATCACTCGCATTCAGAATGTCTTTTAGACTCTTGAAATGTGCCAATAATTTTTGTTTTGTTTTTGGTCCAATGCCGTCGACTTGATCTAATAATGATGTTTTTGCTAATTTAGATCTCGTTTTCCTGTGGAATGTAACAGCAAATCGATGCACTTCCTCAGACAAACTCACGAGAAACTTGTATAAATTTTTGTTTTTTAATAAAAGAATGGGTTTTTCCTTATAAACCAACGCTTCTAATTGATGATGTCGATCTTTTTTCAAACCAGCAACAGGAATGTTCAAATTTAGTGCACGCAGCGTGTCCTGCGCAGCATGAACATGACCGATACCACCATCAATCAAGATAAGATCTGGCATCGTTCCTTCATGCATGAGTAATTTTTGATATCTGCGATAGATGACTTCTTTCATCGCTTGATAATCATCATTGGTGGTTGTTTTTAAATGATATTTGCGATAGGATTGTTTATCAAATGCTTCGTCTTTATAGACCACTAACGCTGATATCGGTGCTGTTCCAAACAGCTGAGCATTATCAAAAATGTCTATTTGCTTAATCTGTTCACCGATTAAATCTGATAATTCACTTAATGCCTGCATTCGTTGTTCTTCTTGATGTCGATAAAGCAAATGATAGTGTTCTAAATCATAAACCGCATTTTTCGTAGCTAAATCAACCAGTTTTTTCTTATCGCCTTTTTTGGGTATCATCGCTTGTTTTCCAAAAACTTGAACAATATCTTTTTCTTCGAACAAATGAGAGAAAAGCAATTCATCAGGCATATATTTTTCATAGTACTGTGCAATATAATTGAGTGTTGAATCCATCACGTCACCCACATATCCAAAGACTATTTGATGTTGATCGATGATTTTTCCTTGACGCATCAACAAAATCTGTATGGCGACATCATCCTCATTATAGGCGAAGCTGATCATATCACGATTTTTGCCATCATTCAAATTAATAATTTGTTTTTCAGTCGTTTGTTCAATAGCTTTGATCATGTCGCGATATTCAGCTGCTTTTTCGAAATTCATAAATGCGCTGGCTTTTGCCATCTGTTCATTCAATTCTCTAAGTACCTCTTTTGTATCGCCTTTCAGAAAATTGATGATTTTTGAAGTCATCTGTGTATAATCAACTTCGGGGTGAATACAAGGCCCTAAACATTGGCCAATGTGATAATACAAACAGGCTTTTTTTGGCAGCGTGTCACATTTTCTAAGTGGATAAATATGGTTCAGCAATCTAACCGTTTCTCTTGCTGAATAGACATTTGGAAATGGACCAAATAGTCGGCCTTTAGGTTTTTTCTTGCGGACAACAATCAGTTTTGGATATTGTTCCTCCGTCAATTCAATATATGGATATGTCTTGTCATCCATTAGTTTAATATTATATTTTGGTGAATGTTCTTTGATTAAATTCATCTCGAGAATGAGTGATTCATACTCGGATCCTGTTATCACATATTCGAAATCATTGATTTCAAAAACCAATCGTGTTGTTTTTGTATTGTGTGCACCAGTAAAATAAGAACGAACACGTTGCTTCAGATTTTTTGCTTTACCGACGTAAATAATCTTACCTTCCTGATTCTTCATTAAATAGCAACCAGGTTCATTTGGTAACAAGTTCAATTTATCTTTAATCGCCATATAATCACCACTCTTATTGTATCGCGCGATAGACGTATATACAACGGCTTTACCTTTTTATACAAAGAAAAAGCGATTGCTCGCTTTATCCTTCAAATTCGATTTTTACTCTACCTGCAGCAATTTCTTCTAAAGCGATACCGATACTTTTTACACATTTTGCGTTTTCAACTTGTAAACCATCATTTTCAAGAATTTGAGCGACTTTACTTGCTGCATAAACGAGTTTATACTTTGAATCAATCTGATCAAGTAATTTGTCAATTGATGGATAACGCATACCATCTGTATTTTTATTCATAAAATCATTCTCCTATCATCTTCATATAATTGTGGATTGTCCGTTCAGTTTTTGCATGCTCTGCACGGATGATGGCCATAATACGGTCCGCCGCATTGTTCACTTCATCGTTGACGACGATGTAATCATATTTATGTGCCAACATAAATTCTTTATCCGCTTTCTTCATGCGCGCATCAATGAGCGCTTGATCTTCGGTACCGCGGTTTATCAAACGTTGATATAAAGCTTTTCTACCTGGTGGTACCAAGAAAATAAATACGGCATCATTCATTTGTTTACGGACTTGCAGTGCACCTTCAACCTCTATTTCAAGGACAACTTCTTTACCACAGTCTAGTTGTTCTTCAACCTTGTCACGTGGTGTGCCATAATAGTTACCGACAAATTCAGCCCACTCTAAAAACTTGTTTTCTTTGATGCGTTTTGAAAACGTCTCCTTGCTGACAAAATAATAGTCAACACCGTCTTTTTCACCTGGCCGAGGTGGTCTAGTCGTCATCGATACTGAATAAACGAGATCGTGATTGGGCATATTAAACAATGCACGACGAACTGTTCCCTTACCAACGCCAGAAGGACCAGAAATGACAACTAATAAACCACGCTCATTGAGCTTCATCGGTGCCTCCTGCAACACTTGATTTACTTTCTATTATATATGATATTCTAAGATATGTAAATAGTATGCTTCATTTTACACGTTTCTTTTCATTGAAAGAAAGAAATTATATGTTGTCTGTGCTAAAATGATGAATAGAGGTGTTTAAATCATGATTGATGGCTTATTACTTTATCACTTAAAAGATGAACTACATGAAAAATTAAATAAGGCACGCTTGGAACGCATTATCCAATTAGATGAATTTTCATTTGAACTGACATTTTATCGTTATGGAGAAAAAGATCAGCTCATCATCAGTGTGCATCCCAAAGATTTTTCCATCTATCTATCAAGCCATAAAGATTCTCGTGCGATAACGACACAATTTTCTCAATCATTAAAAAAAGAATTATCAGGTTCGATTTTGACATCTATTACGCAACATCAAACAGATCGCGTCATCGTCTTGAATTTTATGGTTTCTGATTTAATTGAAGGCCCTGTCAAAAAAGAATTAATTTTTGAAGCGATGGGTAAATACTCCAATTTGATATTGACTGCTCAAAACAAGATTATCGATACATTTAAAAAAATGTTTTTTGACTCGGGCAGGCAATTATTACCACATGCTGAATTCGCTTTTTTCCCTTCTAACAAGAAGGAGTTCACTGATTTTTCATTTGCTGAAATTAATCAACCTATCGATATTTCAAACATGTATATGGGGATTAGCAAAATGACTGCTTCCTATTTATTTGAGCATCATTTGACACCACTTGAATTAGCGGTAAATCCAACTTATGACATCGATAAAAATGATATATATGTTGCTGATATTTTTGATGATACGCATGCGAAGAAACACTTTTCATCGATATCTTCTTTATTCGATCGACCAAAGAAAACGATGAAACAATCGAAGGTATCCTATGCGCAATTCATCGATAAACAGTTAAAAAAATATCAAAAAAAACATGAACAATTGCTGATTCAACGTGAACAAAACAATGAGAAACTCAATGAAAAAAAAGTTGCTGACGCCATTTATCAGTCGCTGTTGCCATTATCCTTGAAGCAATCTTCAATCATCGTCAATGATCAAGAAATCTCACTTGACCCGATGCTCACGTTGAATGAAAACGCACAACGCTTCTATCAAATATACCAAAAAGCTAAGCGTGGCATTCTGCCAATTGAAGAACAAATTATGGCAAATCAACAATTAATTGACCTTTTTGTCGAATATAAAACTTATTTATCATTATCTGAAGGTAACGATCTTAACGACTTAGCACTTGATTTGGAAGCCTATGGCTATAAAGCAAAAACAAAATTACCGCAACACAAGCAGAAACATCAGCCGAATATCACAAAAATTGTCGATGAAGATGCGACATATATCCTTGGCAAAAATGATGCACAAAACGCATATATCACCCATCAATTGTCCAAATCGAACGATATGTGGTTTCATGTAAAAGATGCTCCTGGTACACATTTAGTTTTGCAGACAGATGCGTTGACAGAGCCAATCATCCGTAAAGCTGCAATGCTTGCCGCTTATCATTCTAGCCTGTCATTATCTTCTTCCATCCCCGTTGATTACACTCAGATTAAGTATTTAAAAAAGATTCCTAAAATGCCTGGATATCACGTAACCTATACGCATCAAAAAACGATTTTCATCGATATTGATTATGCTAAAATCCAGCGTTGGTTAAATTTATAATTGCCACAAATCAACATGCAAATCATTTGTAATCTATTTATAATTGATGTAAGATTGAAGTAGAAATAAAGGAGGTTTTACACATGACATTTGAATTACCAAAATTAGGTTATGCATATGATGCATTAGAACCATTTATCGACGCTAGAACAATGGAGATTCATTACACAAAACATCATCAAGGCTACACGAACAATCTGAATGCAGCACTACTCAAGCATCCTGAATTGAGTACGCCACTTGAAACATTGCTAGCGGATTTAAGTTTAGTCCCTGCTGATATTCGTACTGCTGTCCAAAACAACGGTGGTGGTTACTTCAACCACAAACTATTCTGGACCATTTTGAAGGTCAACAATGGGGAAAAACCAAAAGGTGACCTCGCTGTTGCAATTGATAAAGCATTCGGTTCTTTTGAGGCTTTTAAAGAAGAATTCTCAACAGCAGCTAAAACACGTTTCGGAAGCGGTTGGGCATGGTTGGTTGTTACACCAGAAGGATTGAAGGTAACATCCACTCCCAATCAAGATACACCACTGGCAATGGGTACACCAATTCTTGGTTTAGATGTTTGGGAACACGCTTATTATCTAAATTACCAAAACCGTCGTCCTGATTATGTATCAGCATTCTTCAATGTTGTTAATTGGGACCAAGTTGCAGCCTACTTTAAAGCTGCTAAATAATTAAATTTAATTAAAAAAATTGGATGATTCGTTGGAATCATCCTTTTTTTGTCATGAATTTTTATGTTTTCAAAACATCAGTGATCACTTGAGGATGTGCTTCACCAATCTTTTCAATTGATAATTTAAAGATTATAGGACCAACAATTTCAAAGAATAAAATGCCGGTTAGAACAACTGTTTTAATCAAAAGCGCTTCATCTGGATAGCCTACGAATATACTAGAAACCGCGACCAACATCCCAATTTCAACACCACCTTGAGAGAGAATACAAGGTCCCGTCCAATGTCTGACAACTTTTGGCGATTTAGCAATAACGGCACCTAGATAAGCACCACCAATCTTACCAATTGATCGAAAGACAATGTATAAGACTGCAATAAATCCAGCAGAGATAAGTACATTTAATTTCAATTGTACCCCTGCAAGCGTAAAGAAAATAATAATGAGTGGCCCCGAGAAATTTGACAAGGCAGCACCTTGTATTTCAAATGGTTCTTTTTTAATCATGTTTGTAAAAACCATGCCAACCATCATTGGTGTTAAAATCATCGATAAGCCATTTACTTCAAAATTGCCAATAACAAATCCATGATGTGCGATATAAACGGTTGAAAGTACTGCTGACAATGCAAATACCAAATACGTGATATATCGCTCTTTTCTAGGTAATTTAACCACGAAATATTTTGAAATCAATCCCAAAAGGAATCCGAATGCACCACCGACTAGAAGCGAGAAAAATACTTCTTTCAAGGGTTCCAACAAGGCCGTTTCAGCGGTGATAGCACCACCACCGATGGTTGCCTTAGCAATCGAAGTGAATAAACCAAAGACAATAACACCAAAGATATCATCAATACCTACAACCGGAATAACAGTGTCGGTTACAGGTCCTTTTGCTCGAAGTGATTTTACCAAGACCATGATAGGAGCCGGCGCTGTTGCTGTCGCTATCGCAGACAATGTCAATGCTAGCCAAAGACGATGTTCGGGATCCAATAAATAGACAGCCCCAAAGACCAATGCGGCAGTGCCTAAGGCTTGAATCGCCGTAATAATAAGAATAGATTTCCCACTTTTTTTAACTTTGGGTAACCATAATTCAGTCCCAATCTGATAAGCGATAATACCCAGTACGAAATTAGTAATCACGTCTAGTGATGACAAATCGACATCACTCAGGATACCAAAAACGCTTGGTCCTAGCAATACCCCTGAGACGATATATCCAGTGATTGCAGGAATTTTGATAAGTTCTGCCAGTTTTCCAAATATGAAACCAACAAACAGTGTGATGGCTAAAAATAACAAGAATGTATAGATATCAATGGTCAAAAACAATCATCTCCTAGATGGCATTTCCTCCTTGCCAATAGTTTATTATACTACTAATTATGAAAATAGCAAGAAAATTTATCATTTGTTTTCATTCATAAGAAAAATTATGAAAAAACAAAAATCATATGTTTGATTGATATGATTTCTGTTTTTGTTTATTTGTTTTGTTAAACAGTTTTCATGTTTTAGATGGTGGTTGTTTCAATGACAGCGTAGTCACCATCTTCGCGACGATAGACAACATGTGTACTGTTTGTTTCTTTATCGAGAAAAACGAAGAAATCATGACCTAACAATTCCATTTGCGTAATCGCTTCAGCGGACGTCATTGGCTTTAATTCGATTTTCTTATTTTTCACAAGTTGGCTAGCGAGAATGTCTTTTTCCAATTCTTCAGCATCAAATTCCTTACTGTAAGCCTCTTTAATGCCTTCTTTTTCAAGGTGATGCTTGAGTTTATCACGGTGTTTTCTAATTTGGGCGATCAGTTTATCATTCACTTTATCAATGGCGCTATACATGTCAGGATCGCTCGATTCAGCACGCACTTGCGTCCCCCTAGAAAACACGGTAACCTCTACCTTGTGATGGTCTTTGTAAACCTTACATACCACACGAATGACATCAACTACCTGTGGTCCGAAGAAGGACTCAACTTTACGGAGTCTTTTTTCTGCATAAGCTTTGATCGCATCAGTTGGCACAAAGCCGTTTTTACCTAATACTTCAAATGTCATACTCATTCTCCTCTTCTAATATATTTTCATGAAGTGTTAAGAGATAAATATCTCCTAACTTCATTGAATCCAGAATTGTTAGTATTGTACTGCTTAAATAATCAAAATGCAAGAATATACACTTCTGATGATAGGTCATGTATGTTAAATAAAATGGTTTCATCATCGACATATGAGCAAGTGGAGAGATGTCATCATAAGTTTTCACCATAGATGTCCAATGGACAAGACCATCCTCAATAGGAAATACACTATGCCTGATAATAAGTGGATATTTCGCCAAACAACGTTCACATATATGGTGTGTTTGTCGTTTAAATAATGTTTGTATATGGTGTCTTATGACGATTTCTTTCAAACAAATTTCACAAATCATAAAAACCCTCCAACCAATATTAGAGGGTTTTCACATGAATTACTCTTCCTTATAGGCTTCCACAATCTTAGGAATCAAGTTGCTTGGTACTTCTTCATAGCGCAAGAATTCACGCGTGAATTGTCCACTGCCTTGAGTCATCGCTTTAAGATCAATCGCGTACGTCGTGATTTCAGCTTCAGGAACTTCTGCTTCAACGACTTGGAATCCATCGGATTGTCCCATGCCAAGCACACGTCCACGTCGCTTGTTCATGTCGCCCATGACATCACCGACATATGTGTCTTTCACTTTGACTTCAACTTTGACGATGGGTTCAAGAATGGTTGGGCCTGCTGTTTCACATGCTTTTTTAAACGCTAAGGTGGCAGCAAGTTTAAAACTGATTTCATTTGAATCGACTGGGTGATAAGATCCATCAAAAAGTGTCGCTTTTACATTGATAACAGGAAATCCTGCCAAAGGGCCATGTTCAAATGTTTCGATTAGACCTTTTTCTACCGCAGGGAAATAACCTCTCGGCACCGAGCCTCCAAAGATTTCTTCAGTAAATTCGAATTCTTTATCAGTGGGCTGAAAACGAATGAATACGTGTCCAAATTGTCCAGCACCACCGGATTGCTTTTTATGTTTACCTTCTGCTTCAACCTTGTGTTTGATGGTTTCACGATAAACAATCTTTTGATCTTGAATGTCTACTTCGACTTTAAAAATATTTTTCATGCGTTCCAATACGTAATTTAAATGATTCATGCCTTGTCCACCTAATAGCAACTGGGCTGTTTCTTTGTTACGTTTGATTTCGAAGGTGGGGTCTTCTAAATTGATCCGGTGGAGCGCCATCGAGATCTTATCTTCATCGTTTTTGTGCTTTGGGTGAACCGCAATATAAATGACCGGTGTTGGTTGAACGACAGGTGCAAACATAATGGGGGCTTTTGGATCAGTCAGTGTTTGACCCGTTTCAATGCCATCCAGTTTTGCGATTGCAGCAATATCCCCAGCATGGAAAATATCTAAATCGATTTGTTGTTTTCCTCTGAGTTCAAACAGATTCATGATTTTCTTTGTTTCATCCGTATTTGCAATCAAAACTTCTTGACCATTTTTCAAAGATCCCGAATTAATCTTTAATAGATTAATCGTGCCTAAGAATGGATCAACTACCGTCTTGAAAACATAAGCTGAGAAAGGTTCTGATTCTTTGGTTTCGCGTTTGATCTTTTCACCAGACTTGACGTCCGTTGCTACTAGTGGTTCTAGATCATTAGGTGCTGGCAGCATGTCAATCAAAAGATTAAGTAATGTTTCCACACCAATCGTCTTTGTTGCACTACCAACTAAAATCGGTGTTAATTCACCGTTGAAAATACCTTCTCTAAGGGATTTATGAATCGTTTCTTTCGGTATTTCTTCTCCCGATAAATAAAGTTCTAACAACGCTTCCGATGTTTCAGCAACACTTTCCACAATCAATGTATGTAATTCTTCGACTTTGGCTTTCTTTTCTTCCCAAATTTCAGCATCTTTACATGTATTACCATCATAGATGCGCGCTTTCATATCAACGACGTTAACAAAACCTTCAAAATCATCATGATGACCAATTGGCCATGCAAATGGCACCGCTTTTTTACCAAGTTGTTCACGAATTTGATCAAGAATTTCATCAAATTTAACGTTTTCTTTATCCATTTTATTGATAAATATAATGGTTGGTATATGACGACTTCTAATCTGTTGCCAAACGCGTTCGGTACCGACTTCCACCCCTTTGCTGGCATCAATCATGATGATTGCTCCCTTAACCACCTCTAGTGCTTGATTTAGATCACCAACTAATTCGTCTATACCTGGTACATCTAAGAAATTAAGTTTATAATCTTTCCACTCTGTTGGTAGCAGGCTTAATGATAAACTTGCTTGTTTCACTTGCTCTTCAGCCATGTAGTCAGAGACGGTGGTTTTCTTCTCAACTTCTCCTTTTTTGTCAATGGCGTTACTGACAAATAACAACGCTTCTGAAAGACTAGTCTTACCAGATCCTTGATGGCCCAAAATGGCGACATTTCGGATTTGATTTGTTGCATATTCTTTCATCTCTAACCTCCTGTAATCGTTTCCATTATCTATATCTCTATTATAGCATAATCACCATTAATTGAAAGGCAAAACTTTTAAAATCTATGATTTAACATCTCATCCTAGTCGTGATATAATAAACATGGTGAACTCATGAATAAAATACCGATTAAAACCATTCAATGGTACCAGCAGAATATCAGTCCTCACAGTGGTCATCATTGCCGACACAAGCCAACTTGTTCCGCTTATGCAGTGACAGCTTACGAACGCTTTAATTTTTTTAAAGCGAGTTTTTTGACCGCGAAGCGCATATTGACTTGTAATCCACTTTTTAAGCCTAAATATGATCCTGTTCCAGAAAAAAAAGTGCGTACGAGAAAAATGTCAAAAAAAGATGAAACTGAATGAAACACGTCACATTTAGAGGATCACATGTCTATGCATGCCTCGCCATTTTATTAGAAGATTTCAAAATCAATAAAACAGATCAAGAAATTGCTTTGGAGATGCGTTTACCCTATTTATTTACAAGCAATCGTCTTTCCAAAACAAAAGTGGCATTTGTTGCTGGTACCAGCTTGCAAGGAAAAGCTTGGTTTGATCTTTTTTTAAATCAATATCAACTCGCATATATTGAAGAACACTTAACAAAACTAAAAGTGTTGACCATGCTTAAAACCTTGAGTATGTTCAAGCGTAAGGCTTTACTTTCAATCAATATCGATCAAGCTAGAACCGCTGTCGTTTTCAGTCATTACGCCATGATGACCGAAACATTCCTATTCATCCTTCCAGAAGAGACTGACTCTAGCAGTTATAAATTTCTTGAACTTGACAAAGACCTTTTACTGACTTACTTGGATCAACATGTCGATGTGGGTTACATTAATCCTACAACCGATATCCCTGCAAGCATCGTTGATGCGATAAAACATTCACTAAAAACGCTAGACGACTATGACAAATATATCAAAAATTTTTGCCAAATGATGCATACAAACCATAAACAAAAAGAGGCATTCGAATTGGTTTTCCGCGCTTTATTGATCGATATTCGCGCGATGATGAAAATTAAAAATAACGAGGAACTATATCAAGATATTACACAGTTGGGTCATCGCTATATCAAATATCTACGAACTGATGAAGAGCGGTTTATCATCCCGCTCGGCGATGCTTTTTCAAAGGTAATCGCCAGCTATCGCATGTTTATTGAAACATATCTTAAACGTGTGGAACACAAATTGCATTAAAAAAACGCGAAGATAGCGTGAATCCTATTTAGTAGACAATTTAACGAAAGCTAGTCGTGTTTATATCTTTATCGAAAGCTTGAATGAAATACCACTTTCATAGTAATGATGGCGGTGTTTTTTATGGCAAGTAAAGAACAAAAGTTTCAAAGGTATGCTCTAGTATTCAAACTCATAGGTTTGAAGGAATACAAAGAGGGTAAAGTATATCACATAAAAAGGAAATAAGCATTTAAGAACGTTACTATTCTTAACGGTATCTAGCAACATAAGCATTGGAAAAACGAATCGTGTTTTGAATCTTTACAACAAAAAAAGGCAACAAACAACCCTCTCGTTTATAAAGCTGCCTTCATTGCCTGTGCCAATATATTACTGCGAATAATTTTTGGCATGTCAAATCCTGATATAAGCTTTCACATCTAAATTTTAATTTCATGATAGTACTCAAAATACGAGAGATCAAATCTGGTTTTTTACGTATATTTAAAATCTATTCATGAAAGTTGGTTGATGAGACTTGACTTTCTTTATCTAATTTTATTTATCTGCTTTTAAGGGTACAGTTCAAAATTGCGTTTTTATTTTTTCAAATGTTTTCTTTCTTGTTGTTCTTTGATGACTTTTTGTCTTGTAAACTGTTCTCGATCTTTTTCTTCTAATACTTCGGTAATATATTTAATATTCGCGTTGAATCTAGGAATGACGATATTTTGTAATGCGTTAGCTCTTTTTTGTGCTTTTCTAATGGCGTTGGCAAGACGATATGTAGCATTATCGATTTCTGATAACTTAACGGTTAAATCTCTGACTTTTTGAAACATTTTATATGCATAGTCAAATTTTGTGTTCGTCGAACCGATGCCATAAGTAATCTTAACCGGTTCTGCCTGATGCGATACTTTAGGGATTTCTACACCCATAATAGAGCGATAAACAACTTCAACACCAGAATCAATTGGAATCGATTTTGCGATATCACTGACGATGCCCAGTGTAATATTCGCTTCTTGAAGGGCTTGATATGCGCTTTTAAAGGTTTTTGCTATCTCTTCTCTTAGCATTTTGACATCTGACAATAAACTCATCATTTCTCGCATTAAGATGTTACGTTTACGATCCATCAATTCATACCCTTTTTGAGCAAGTTGATTAGATTTGGTAATCGCCATGAGATTACCTTTGGTAGGGAATACTTGATTTGTCACGTTACTCACCCCTTAATTGATGAATAATCGGTTTTGTGATAATATGGAATCTTTCGACTGCTCGGTCATGATCATAGTGCGCTTCAACGACCTTTTCATCGATACGAGACAATTCTTCTCTTGGTAAAACTGAAAGTAGATCCCAACCGAGATCCAGGGTTTCCATCATTCCTCTATTCGTATCGAAACCTTGATTTAAAAAGTGAGCTTCGAACAGTTTACCAAACTCAATATATTGACGGTCGACTGGAGATAATTCATCTTCGCCAATAACCGAAGCTAAGCTTCTAGCATCTTGCACTTGTGCATATGAGGCAAACAATTGGTTTGCAACATCAGCATGGTCATCTCTTGTATACGCTGCCCCGATGCCATCCTTCATCAAACGCGATAATGATGGAAGTACACCAACGGGGGGATAAATACCTGTTTGTGTTAAATCCCTTGATAAGACTACTTGTCCTTCAGTAATATAACCGGTCAAGTCAGGAACTGGGTGGGTAATATCATCATTGGGCATCGTTAAAATCGGAATTTGTGTGACCGATCCTTTAGCGCTATGAACAATGCCTGCCCGTTCATAAAGAGATGCTAAATCAGAATAAAGATATCCAGGGAAACCTTTACGTCCAGGAATCTCTCCTTTTGAAGAAGAAAATTCACGAAGTGCTTCACAATAAGATGTAACATCCGTCAAAATCACTAGGACATGCATATCATGCTTATAGGCTAGATATTCAGCAGCTGTCAAAGCGAACCGTGGTGTTAAAATACGTTCAATAATCGGTTCATTAGAAAGATTTAAGAACATGACCACGCGATGCATAACGCCCGCTTCTTCAAATTGTCGTTTGAAGTAATCGGCAACATCGTTTTTTACACCCATCGCCGCAAATACGATACAGAAATTGTCTGCGTTCTTATCAGCGATTTGCGCTTGCTTGACGATTTGTACGGCAAGTTCATTATGGGGCATACCTGATCCAGAAAAGATAGGTAGTTTTTGTCCGCGAATAAGCGTCGTTAATGCATCAATTGATGACACACCGGTCTGAATATAATTACGAGGATAAACACGACTAACTGGATTCAAGGGTGATCCATTAATGTTTTGCTTCTCATCGATATAAACCTCACCTAATCCATCGATTGGATGTCCAGATCCATTGAAAGTTCTACCAAGTATTTCTTTAGATAATGCCATTTCAACAGGATGACCAGTAAATTGAATCTTTGTGTTCTTTAGTGAAATATCACGGGTACCTTCAAAGACTTGAATCGCGATACGTTTGCCATCGATTTGGACAACACGTCCATAGCGCGATGATCCATCCGACATTTTTATTTCAACCATCTCTTCATAACCAACGTTTTCAACGTGATCTAAGAAGATAAGTGGTCCATTAATTTGATCGAGTCCGATATATAGAAGTTTCATCGAATCCCTCCTACTTCATGCGCTTGACGATTCGATCGATTTTATTGATATAATCGTCGAATTTTTCAAGCGCTTCGTTGGTGACATCATATTTCATTTTGATGACATCTTCAAAAATACCCGTTTCCAAAAGAACACTCAATGCTTTTCCATCGGAAACAACTTGTTTCGATTGTTCATATAAATGAATGATGACATTCATCATCAGTAATTGCTTCTTAAGTGGCACATATGTGTCAATCTTGTGAAATGCGTTTTGTTGTAAATATCCTTGGCGGATGACTTTTCCGATTTCGATGATGAGTTTTTGATCATCAGGTAAAACATCACTACCAATCAGTTTGACAATTTCTAATAGTTTGGTTTCCTCTGCCAACAAGCTCATAATTCGCGTACGATCAGATAAAAATTCTGTACCAATATTTTTATCGTACCACTTGGTTAAATCGCCGACATAATCAGAATAACTTTGATTCCAGTTAATCGCTGCATAATGTCTTGCATACGCCAATTGTTTGTCGAGCGCCCAAAAACTACGAACAAAACGCTTCGTGTTTTGTGTCACAGGTTCTGAAAAATCTGCACCTTGCGGTGATACGGCACCGATAATCGATACCGATCCTGTGGTTTCATTCAGGTTTTCCATATAACCTGCACGTTCATAAAATTGCGAAATTCGTGATGGCAAATAAGCAGGGAACCCTTCTTCCGCTGGCATTTCTTCCAAGCGCCCAGAGATTTCCCGAAGTGCTTCTGCCCAACGTGAAGTCGAGTCTGCCATGACAGCGACATGATAGCCCATGTCACGATAATATTCTGCGATGGTCACACCTGTATAAATGGATGCTTCACGTGCGGCTACCGGCATATTTGAAGTATTGGCAATCAATACCGTTCTCTCCATCAACGGTTTATCCGTTCTTGGGTCAATGAGATCAGTGAACTCCTCTAAGACTTGTGTCATTTCATTCCCGCGTTCGCCACAGCCAACATAAACGATGATATCTGCATCACACCATTTTGCAAATTGATGCTGCATCATGGTCTTACCTGTACCAAAGCCACCAGGAACAGCTGCAGTACCACCTTTAGCGATGGGGAAAAGTGTATCAATAACGCGCTGTCCAGAAATCAACGGCGTCGATATCGTCAATCTTTTTTTTACCGGTCTAGGTACTTTGATAGGCCATTTTTGAGCAAGTGTTAAATCCCGTTCAACACCTTTTTCATCTACGATCTTAACAATCGTATCAAATAATTTGTATTGCCCAGATTTAGCAACCCAAGTGACTTTACCTTTTTGATCACCAGGAACGAGTAAACGATGTTCAATCATAGACGTTTCTTGAATGGTCGCGTAAATCGATCCCCCGTTAAGTTGATCATTCATCTTAGCCGTGATATTCACATCCCACTTCTTATCACTGTCGAGTGATTCAACATCACTACCGATGGGAATGTAGATGCCAAAATCTTCAGCAATCTTTTTAAGTGGTCTTTCAATGCCATCAAAAATATTTTTAAGCAATCCTGGTCCAAGCAATGCGGAAATCGGTTCTCCCGTCGGAAAAACTGGTTCTCCAGGAATAAGTCCCGTTGTTGATTCGTAAACTTGAATGGTGGTCTTTTCAGTGGATATCGAAATAACTTCACCAAGTAATTTTGCATGACCCACATATACTTTTTCAAGCATATGAAAGACATTCGCATGTCGGACAGTGACAACCGGTCCATTAATCGAATAGATTTTGTTTTCCATGGTATGCCTCCTAAGTCCTAATGAACAGTTTAGAATGTTTATAGAACCATTCTTTCTGCTCATCTAATTTGGTGTCAATCGTCACATCCAATTCAATTTGATGACTCGGAATTATCACAATAAAACCACCGATTTTAATTGATGGATCAACATCGATTTTCACATCTTGTTTCAATGCTTTTTTAATAATTGACTCAATCTTATGATCGTAAGGAGAAATCATGATAACCGTCTTCTTATCTCCTACATATTCATCAAGTGCCTTAATCTTTTCAGTGATATATGTTTCATATGCTTTAGTTTCGATGAAATCTACCAATCGTTCAAAGACATGATTAAAAACGGTATTCGCCATCTTTGTACGTGACTTGATCAGTTTTTCATCATAGCCAACACCAATTTGATTAATACGGTCTTGATAATCGATTTGGAGTTCTCGAAGTCCTTTATTGAGTTCTAATTTCTTTTTCATCAACAGGTCATCGCGGATCTTTTTCATTTCTTTCGCGTACAAATAATCGATCTCTTTTCGTAATGCATCAATCTTTTTAATGGAATCATGATGAATCGAACGATTAAAATAGCGATAGAGTTGATCTTCATTATAATATGCCAAGAACCTTCACCTCACAGTTTGATGCCAATGGCTTCACTTACATATTTGTCAATTGACTCACCGATGTGTTCTCCACCATGACGGTCGGGAATTTCGACGATGAGTTTTCGCGGATAGGTTAATTTTAATTCCGAGATAACTTTTGGTGCGAAGTCAACAGCTTTTGTTGTGACAAGGATAATCGCGATTGTCGGATCTTGTAGCGCTTGTTCAAGCGCGTCTAAAAAAGGTTCCTTTTCATGGACAACGACGCCCTCTATACCCATAAGACGCATTCCCACTTGACTATCCAAATTGTCACTAATCAAGAAAAATTTCATGTTAAAACAACTTTCTTAGGCTAAATTACCAATGATCAAAATGGAAATCAACAATCCATAAATCGCGACCCCTTCACCAAGTGCAACGAAGATCAGTGATTTACCAAAGTTCTTTTCGTTTTCTGAGAATGCCCCAATCGCAGCTGGCGCAGCAGCAGCAACAGCAATCCCAGCACCTAATGCGGATAGTCCGGTAGCAAGCGCAGCAGCTAAGAAACCAAAGCCTTGTGCAATTGTTCCGACGATTGACCCATCACTTTCAAAACCATAGATGCGTGGATTGACGACGAGCTGCATCGTGAATACCAAGAGAACGATGGTAAAGAATCCCGAGATGTGTGTGAAGAGTCTCCGTTTTGCGGATTTTGTAGTTGTCTTTCCTTTGAATACTTTAATCAATGGAAGTGTGATCATAATCACGAGTAATAGCGGGACGATCACTTCGATAATTGATAAATATTTCATTTTGTTTCCTCCAAATTATTCATTATTTAACGCGCTGAACGCGATACCATTACCTTCATAATAACGTGAGAACATTTCATAAAACTCAAGTCTCAAGACTTGAATACCAACGATGAGTCCTTCGAGTGCCATCACAAATATATTGCCTAAAACCATCGTAACAATGGTCCCAATTGTCACGGCTGTCGCACCTGCAGGAAATGCCAGTGTGTGTACCACAACCATCATTCCAGCATGGGATAGGATAAACCCTCCAACACGCAGGAAACTCATGGTGTTCGTGACATAAGACAATATGATTTCAAACAGTTCGAAGAAACCTTCAACGAAGAAACCACCAAATCCTGTTGGAAACATTTTATTTCCATGTATTTTTCGTTCGATTGGCTCTTTAAGAAAAATCAACAAGAGCGGTATGACGATAAATCCGAAGATGGTAAATATATTAAGGACCGGTATACCAAATCCCAGCTGCAAAGCGACTGCAGTAAGTATAAACCCAAATAATACAACCCCTGCAATGCCATTATGCGAAAAGACTAGATCAATAAAATTTTTCTTTTTAAATTTTGTGATGATATTTAACAGCATCGAAAGTATAATGAGCACTGCCCCAATAGCAATTGCAGAAATCATCAATGTCATCGTAAAATCGGAATCCATGACTTTAAGCGGTAAGAATGATATGCCTAATGTGTGATGGAAAAAATCATCCAAAAGTTCTTCTAATCCAAAGACTGAGCCATATAGAAATCCAAATATCGTTGAGAATATACCGATACGGACACCGACTGCACCAAGTTTAAACTTCTTAAAGTGCCATAATAACCAACCGAGAAGCATTAAAACTAATCCTTGACCAACATCTCCAAACATCATACCAAATAATAATGAATATGTAAATGCGACGATCGGCGTCGGATCTAAGTCCTTGTAGCCAGGTAATCCATACATCTCGACAAACATGCCAAACGGCTTCGTAAACCAACTATTCTTAAGTTTTGTCGGTGGTGTAATTCTTCTATCAGATTCAGCTTCATTAACGTCTATTTCGATATCGGAAATACCTTCAAAAACCTGTTTAACTTGATCAACTTGATCAACTTCTACAAATCCTGAAATTTGGAATTTATCACCCAAACCAACGACATATTTTTTCGCTTCAAAAATACGGTTAAGAAATAAGAGCTCACCTTTCATGCAAGAAACTTTATTAGAACATCCAAATGTAATATCCGTCATATCCGCACGATATTGCTTGACCATCTTCTCTGCTGAGACAATTTCTTTTTCCAATGCATTGATGGCTTCTTTCGGTTTCCCATGAACAAAATCCGGAATAAAAATTCTTTCAAAGAAAAGTGATGAGAAAATATTGTCCACTTCTCGTTTGTACTCCTCAGTTGTAAAATACATACACCAGCTGTTGTTTTGGTCAAAGTTAAACGATTTAAAGACAAATGGCTTAGACTGGAAAAATTTTAATTTTTCAACGGAGTCATTTGGCAAACGACCAAATCTAATAGAGATAAACTGACAGGCAAAGAGATCCTCTAATGGAATATCCAAACTGTCGATATTCTTCACTTGAATGAGTGCGTCTTTATACTCCCTGATATGATTTTCGAGTTCTTTGATACGTGAAATTTCCACTTCGAGTTGCTTTTTAATATCGGTGAGATAATCATACATCTCATTAAAATTATAAACCTGTTTC
>WOZH01000048.1 GCA_011620375.1 Acholeplasmataceae bacterium | reverse complement strand
ACAGCAAAACATTGAGTTATATCCTAAAGCGACTAGGATTAGCGGTCGTTACAATATTTATTATCATTACAATAACTTTTTTTGTGATGCACGCTATTCCTGGTGGTCCGTTTTTAAGTGAAAAAGCAATTACACAAGAAGTTACTGATGCATTAAATGAAAAATATGGGTTGGATGTTCCTATTTTTCAGCAGTATATAAATTATTTAGGTGGTATCCTTCGTTTTGATTTTGGTCCCTCAATAAAAAGTCGTGGTCGCGATGTAACGGATATCATTTTGGGAGGATTTTCAACCTCTGCTAAACTCGGTAGTGTTGCTGCTGCAATTGCAATAACCTTTGGTGTAACTTTTGGCTCAATTGCTGCAATTAAACGAAACAAAATTGTGGATCGCACGATTATGGTTTCTACGACTGCATTTGTTGCAATGCCATCATTCGTATTAGGAACTTTCTTTCTCATCATATTTGTCGTTTATTGGTCTGTATTTCCAGCAAATGGTGCAACTACGAGTGGTTTAATTTTACCTACAATAACACTTGCCTTGTACCCAACCGCATATATTACTCGTTTAACACGTTCGAGTATGCTTGATGTTTTACAGCAAGATTATATTCGTACAGCAGAAGCTAAAGGTGTCTCAAAGTATTTGATTATTTACAAACATGCTTTAAAAAATGCATTAATACCTGTTATTACTTATGTGGGTCCAATGATTGCATATATTTTAACTGGTAGTTTAGTTGTTGAACAAATATTTTCTGTACCCGGATTAGGCAGACAATTTATCAATGGTATTACAAATCGAGATTATCCGGTCATCATGGGTACGACCATCTTTTTGGCAACACTCGTTATTATAATGAATTTAGTTTCAGATATTATGTATAAAGTCGTTGACCCACGCATTGACTTTAAATAAGGAATGAATATGAATAAAAATCAATCAGGTAAAACATCAAAATTTTATACCAAACCATTTTCTTTCCATGCCGACCTTGATAGTTTTATACCTGCAACTGAAGAGGAAAAACTACAACAAGTTTTATTGAGAGACAGCTCTAGTTTTTGGCAAGACGGATTAAAAAGATTAAGGAAAAATAAGATTGCTGTGACATGTATTCTTATTCTAGCAATTATTATACTTGCTGTCATTTTCGTTCCGATGTTTTGGCCATATAGTTATGAACAACAATTGGGTATTATACAGGGACAGTCTGTCGATGGATCATTTACAAATTTAAAACCATTTGTTTATGGAACAACGGAATTAGAACGAATTGCTAATGGTGAGTTTGTATTTCCACATATATTTGGTACTGATTCTGCAGGTAGAGATTACTTTATTCGCGTAATCTATGGTGCAAGAATATCGTTATCTGTTGGTTTATTTGCAAGTATCATCGTTTTGATTATTGGTACATTGTATGGTTCTATATCGGGTTATATCGGTGGTAAAGTTGATTTATTTATGATGCGCATTGTTGATATCATTTACTCTTTACCAGAAATGTTGATTATCATCTTATTATCTGTAGTACTAAATCAAGTATTTAAGACTGTATTGACTGGAACAATTATAACAACCTTAGGACCTAATATGATTAGTATATTTCTCGTCTTTGGTCTCCTTTATTGGGTAGGCATGGCAAGATTGATTCGAGGACAGATTTTATCATTGAAAGAACAAGATTATGTTTTAGCAGCAAAATCTATTGGCGCATCACATAGTAGAATTATTAGAAAACACTTGTTACCTAACTCTATTAGTGTTATTATCATCTCGACAGCTTTGCAAATTCCAAGTGCAATCTTTACTGAAAGTTTTTTAAGTTTTCTGGGATTAGGTGTATCTGCACCGATGCCGTCACTTGGATCATTAGCAAGCAATGCGCTACAAGGTGTATTCAGTTACACATATCGTTTGGTAATACCTGCTATCTTCATTTTCTTGATTGTTTTGTCATTAAATTTATTAGGTGATGGTTTACGCGATGCATTTGACCCTAAATTGAAAGGATGATATCAGATGAGTCTATTAGAAGTTAAAAATTTAGAGACATCGTTTTTCACCGATGCTGGAGAAGTTAAAGCCGTTAATGGCGTTTCATTTTCAGTGGAAAAAGGAAAAGTTTTAGGAATTGTCGGTGAGTCCGGCAGTGGTAAGAGTGTAACTGCTTATTCAATTATGCAAATATTAGCAGATGCTGGAAATATTGTTGGTGGTAGTATTAAATATATGGATGAAGAACTTGTTGGTGCAAACCGTCAAACTTTAAGAAGTGTTAGAGGAAATAAGATTAGTATTATCTTTCAAGATCCGATGACGAGTTTAAATCCAGTATTCACCATTGGTAATCAACTGATTGAAGCAATCATGCTCCATACAAAAAGAAATAAAAAAGAAGCTATAGAACGCGCAATCGAAATGATAGAACTTGTTGGTATTAATGACCCCAAAAAACGTTTGAAACAATATCCACATGAATTATCTGGTGGAATGAGACAGCGGATCATGATAGCAATGGCACTAGTATGCGAGCCCGATATATTGATTGCTGATGAACCTACGACAGCATTGGATGTCACCATTCAAGCACAAATTCTCGAATTAATGACTAAGCTAAAAGAAGAAATGGGGATGTCCATTATTATGGTCACTCATGATTTGGGAGTCATTGTTCAAATGTGTGATGAAGTAATCGTGATGTACGCTGGTCAAGTTTGTGAAAGAGGTTCGGTTGATGATATTTTTTACAATCCAAAACATGAGTATACGAAAGGTTTATTAAAATCCATTCCATATGGTTCTAAAGCCCAAGGAAAATTAATCCCTATCACTGGATCCCCCGTGGACGTGATGAATCTACCTAAAGGATGTGCATTTGCTCCTAGATGCTCAAAGGCTATGAAAATATGTTTAACGCAACCTTGTGGAGAAGTACCTATTGAAGGCGCACATGCCGCAGCTTGTTGGCTAAACATTAAAGAAGCAATTGAAAAACAAGAGTTAGTTGCAGAAGTCCAGTCACCTCAAGAAGATGGTGAGGCTTAATGGCTAAAAAAATTGAAAAAGACGTTTTAGTTGAAATCAAAGACCTCAAACAGTATTTTGATATTCCAACAGGATTTTTAAAATCTAGAAAATTAAAAGCTGTTGATGGTATTTCCTTTAAAATTAAAAAAGGAGAAACCCTAGGTTTGGTTGGTGAATCTGGTTGCGGCAAAACAACGGCTGGTAGATCAATATTAAATCTATATAAGCCGACTGGCGGCGATATTTATTTTGAAGGTAAAAAGATTGAAACTAAAGTTGATATTGAGCATTTCAGAATGAATGCTGCTATGGTCTTTCAAGATCCATATGCTTCATTAAATCCAAGAATGACTATTGGGGATATTATTGGTGAACCATTAGATGTTCATCACTTATATAAAACGAAAGAAGAACGACAACAACGCATTGAAGAATTGATGGAACTTGTGGGTTTATCTCATGAACATGCCACACGGTATGCACACGAGTTTTCTGGTGGACAACGCCAAAGAGTTGGAATTGCAAGATCATTAGCTGTAGATCCAAAATTCATTGTTTGTGATGAACCTGTATCAGCATTAGATGTTTCTATTCAAGCACAAATCATTAATATGTTTGAGGATTTACAAGAAAAATTAAATTTAACTTATCTTTTTATTGCGCATGACCTACTTATTGTTCGGCATATTAGCGATAGAATTGCGGTCATGTATCTCGGTAAAATTGTTGAGATTGCAGATACGGAGGATTTATTTAATAATCCGCTACACCCATATACTGAATCTTTAATGTCAGCAGTACCATCACCAGATCCTAAAACAGCTAGAAAATCAAAACGTATTGTATTAACAGGTGATGTACCAAGCCCACTGAATATTCCAAGTGGTTGCCCATTTAGAACAAGATGCCCAAAAGCATTTGACAGGTGTTCAAAAGACATACCATATTTAAAAGAAGAGACACCCGGACATTTTGTTAGTTGTCACTTATTAGAGAATTCCAATATATAGTCATATATATTCGAATATAAAAAAAGAAAGAGAGAAAAGAAAAATGAAAAAAATTAGTTTTGTCGTACTATTGTTCGCGTTTGCTGTGAGTATGGCTGCATGTACTCCAGTTGCACACGAAACAGAAGCAGTTAAAGACGTAGATAATTCTGCCGCAGCAGCTTACTCTATGGATTTAACCTCTATTGATGGTTATAATGATGTTGTTGTTGATGGCACTTGGGCTGAAACATATGATGTTATCATTAACTATGCCAGAGTTGAGACAGATGAAGCAGTCAGAAACGAATTATATCATGTTGCTGAGGATTTATTAATGTCAACAGGTACAATCGTGCCCCTATATTATTATACCGACGTTTATCTTGCTTCAACAGATATTACAGGTTTCTTTTCAACACCATCAGGCTCTAAATATTTTAGGAACACTGCTATAGATGGTGATACAACTAACATCAATGTTGTATTATCTTCAGAACCTGATACGATTGACCCCGCACTTAATAGTGCTGTTGATGGTGCAACGATGATTTTACATGCGTTTGCTGGATTAGTTCGTTATGATGATACTGGTGCTGCTTTAGAACCAGATCTTGCGAAGGCGTTTCCAACACCCGTGGAAAATACCAATGGTACAGTCACTTATACATTTGAATTACGTTCTGGTTTAAAATGGACAGATGGTTCTGCACTTACAGCTTCAGATTTCGTTTATGCATGGAATCGTGCTGTAGCAGATGCAACAGCAGCTGACTATGGTTATATGTTTTCCGTCATTGATGGCTACGGGACAGAAGATGGTCTAAATATAGAGGCTGTAGATGCAACTCATTTAGCAGTAACATTAACAGTTGATGTACCATACTTCTTCGAATTGTGTGCTTTTCCAACGTATATGCCAGTTCAACAGGCTGCGGTTGAAGCTAATTCTGAGGGATGGGCAACTGAAGCTGTAACATATGTATCAAATGGCGCATATAAACTTCAATCATGGGAACATGATTCTAATTTAGTATTCGTTAAAAACAATGACTATTGGGATGCTGCTAATGTTAGCATGGAACAAATCACATTCTATTTATCATCTGACGATGTAGCAATGCTAGCTGGATTCCAAGCTGGTAGTTATGATTTCATTGATTCAATGCCTAATCAAGAAATTTCAGCACTATCTAGCACACCTGAATTTAACATTCAAGGTCAATTAGGCACATATTACATTATCTTTAATAATAATAAAGATTTTGTACCTTCCTATATTTCTGAAGACTTAAGCGTAGCTGAATTGATTGCTGCTAATGGAGAAATTCGCCGAGCATTATCATTATTACTTGATAGAAACTATATTGTTGAATATATTGGCCAAGCGGGTCAATTACCTGCATCATCATTTGTGGCCATGGGTATTCAAGATTCGAATGGTACAGAATTCTATCAAGAGGCAGGAAGTAGTACAACTTTTGATGGTTACTATAATACATCCGCAGATGCTTATGCCGACAACTGTGCTGCAGCAGTAGAAACGTTGAAGAAATATTTCGATTATGATGAAAATACAAAAAAATTCACAAACTTTCCAACATTCGAATATTTATATAATACAGGCTCTGGTCACCAAGCAATTGGCGAATATCTCCAATCAGCATTTGCTGCTTATGGTATTTCAATGACACTTGCAAATCAAGAATGGGGTACATTCCTTCAAACGAGAAAAAATGGTGATTATGTTCTTGCTCGTAATGGCTGGTTAGCAGATTTCAATGACCCAATCAACATGCTTGATATGTGGACAACAGATTCTGGTAATAACGACGCTCAATTAGGCAAATAAGTTTAATTAAGTTGCAATAAAAAACAGAATCTCAACAAAGTGAAATAATCCCCTTAGCGTAGACACTACAAACAATTGGAGTAGATGTTTATAGAAAGGGGATTTTTCTTATTATATATCATTGTTATAGTGGATATTGTCAAAGATGTCTATAAGAAGTCTCAGCATTAGATGCTTATATGAAAAAATGATGGAAAAAAATGTGGGATTATATGATGAAAGAAACGCTTCTATTTTGCGAAATGTGTCTAGAATCAAGAGGATATTATTGTTGTCAATTTCACTAATCATGTAGAATCAAAATATTATTTTTCTAAGTAACTAGAAGATATAATGGTAGTGTTAAGAATTTTGTGTAAACGAAATGAATTAAAGTATTAAGAACTCTCTTTAGTGGTTTTATCGTTTTGAGTGCAATGCTTAATTGAACATCTTATCAGATCAGTGGATTGCATTTATCATTTTTTTACGGTTTGGTGATGATAATCAGTTAACATTTTTTCTATGATATTAAAAGTCTCGAAGCAACCATCTAGAATGATGACTATTGATTAATAAAAAAGGCTTAATATCCATCAATCATGGTATTAAGCCTCGCATCGAACATCCAAAGAGATGTTTTATGATTATCTACTAAATAGGAAATCCAATAATGGTTCAATTTTAACTAATACTGGAACGAGTATCAAACTGACGATGCTCATCAATTTAATTAAGATATCCATTGAAGGACCTGCAGTATCTTTAAACGGATCACCGACGGTATCACCTGTCACAGTCGCTTTATGAACCTCAGAACCCTTACCACCCTCTTGACCTTCTTCAACAAGCTTTTTGGCATTATCCCAAGCACCACCGGAGTTTGCCATGAAGACTGCTAGCATGATGGCAGATACTAATCCACCCATTAACAAGCCGCCTAAGCCTTGAACACCTAATAGGACACCAGCAATAACTGGTGATAGAATAGCGATTAATGCAGGAATGACCATTTCTCTTAATGCTGCTTTTGTTGAGATGTCAACGCATTTTGCATAATCTGGGAGGGATTCACCCTTCATGATACCAGGATCGTTTCTGTATTGATTTCTAACTTCTTCAATCATTGTGTTTGCTGCCTTACCAACTGATTTAATAACAAGAGATGTAAATAAGAATGGTAACATTGCACCGATGAAAATACCGATGACTGTACCAGGTTGTAATATATCAATTTCAGTGATGCCAGAAGCTTTTTCAAAAGCGAAGAACAAGCCGATGGATGTAAGCGCCGCGGATCCAATACAGAATCCTTTACCGATAGCTGCAGTCGTGTTGCCGACAGCATCTAAATGGTCTGTGATATTTCTAACCGAACTATCAAGTTTACTCATTTCTGCGATACCACCAGCATTGTCTGCTATTGGACCGTAAGCATCAACGGCAATCGTAATACCTGCTGTTGATAGCATACCGACCGAAGCCAACGCGATACCATACATATCGCCAACAAATAAATAGGATAGGACAATACCGAGACAAAGTAGTAACACGGTTAAGAATGTAGATTGCATACCGACAGAAAAACCGGCAATAATATTAGTCGCGGAACCTGTCCTTGATTGTCTAACGATTTCCTTGACGTGTTTATGCGCACCTGATGTGTAATATTCAGCAATTAAGCCTAAACCGATACCAACAGATAAGCCAATGACGATGGCTAACCAAATACCAATCCAACTTGCTTGAGCATGCCCTTTAAAGAACAGTAAACTTAAGAAAAAACTCCCGATTAACATAAAGCCAACGGCGAAATATGTGGATAGATTGAGCGCTAATTGTGGATGACCCCAATGTCTTGCACGAACAAGAAATACGGCAAACACTGCTGATAATGCACCTAACCCAGAAATGACAAGTGGGAAAATCACTGTACCGATGACTGAATTGAAATCAGCAGCAGATGGCACGGCGACGACAAATGCGTATAGTCCTAAGGTCAATGCTGAAATGATTGAACCAACATAACTTTCTGTCAAATCAGAGCCCATACCTGCAATATCACCAACGTTGTCACCGACATTATCAGCGATAACCGCTGGATTTCTTGGGTCATCTTCTGGAATACCTGACTCGACTTTACCAACTAAATCGGCACCGACATCAGCAGCTTTTGTGAAAATACCGCCACCAACACGTCCGAAAAGAGCAATCATAGAAGCACCAAGACCATAACCGGTCACGATATGAATGGCATGGCTTAGCGCACGAAATTGAATATTAGGATCTGATTGCCATCCGCCATAAGCAACATAAAAGATGTAGAATAACGCGATTAATCCAAATAAACCGAGACCAACAACGGTTAAACCTAAAACAGAACCACCGGTGAAAGCCACACGCAATGCCTCAGGCATGCCATATTTTCTTGCGCTATCAGTTGTTCTAGCATTGGATTTGGTTGCTGCCAACATCCCAATAAGTCCTGCAAGACCGGAAAAGGATGCACCGACCACAAACGTGATTGAAGATCGCCATCCGACACCTTCTGCACCTTCCAAAGAAGGAATCAAGCCAACAAGTGCGAGAATAGCACCTACAATGATGGCGAAGATTGCAATAATCCGATATTGACGTTTCATAAATGCCATCGCGCCTGAACGAATATAAGATGAGATTTCATTGATACGTTCATGTTCTACGGTTATTTTGTTAATCTTATGTCTCAAAACTTGCGCATAAAGCAGCGCAATCAGTGCTGAAAAAGCAGCAACGCCTAATAATATAGTCGTTACATGAAACTGTTCGATTTGCATAAATATGTCCTCCCTTAATAAAGTCACATGAAATGCTGTTTTATTTATTTGTTTTAAAAAAAGCCTTTGTTGGTATTGTACCACAAAAAAAAGCGGTATGTCACCGCTTTTTTTACATCTATGTTATTTTTTATGAATATCGTCCGATATGAACGTCCGCGTCTAACTATTTAAATAATAGGCGTAGACTATTGAGAATGACAAGAATCGTTGAACCTTCATGGGCAACTACGCCTAAAGGTAATCTGATGACACCGAAAACGTTACTTACCAGCAAGACAAGAATGACTGAAATTGAGAATATGATGTTTTGTAAGGTGATAACACGCATTCTTTTTGACAAATTAATTAACTTTGGCAAATTTTCAATGCGGTTGTTCATAAAGATAATATCAGCGGTTTCTAGGGATACATCGGTTCCTGCGCCCATAGCGACACTAACATCTGCTGTTGCAAGAGCCGGAGCATCATTGATACCATCTCCAACCATGATGACATGACGACCTTCGGCTTTGAGCGATTTAAGTTCATTCACTTTATCTTCTGGAAAGCAATTGGCACGATAGCGATCGATGCCTGCTTCAGCAGCAATATATTTGGCCGTGTTTTCATTGTCTCCTGTGACAAGAATGGTTTCTATACCCGCTTCTTTAAGGGCAATGATGGCTTCTTTTGCTCGATCCCTTAATGTATCCATCAAAGCAACATATCCAATAATCTCGTCATCTTTGATAATATTGACGATGGAATGTCCCAAACTTTGGCAATGCGCATAAGCATTTTCTAATGTTTGATTAAGTGTGGCATCAAATCTGCCGACACGCCATGTGGAATTTTTGTAAGTCGTTTCCATACCGCGACCCGATATTTCTGTTGTCTTTGCTGAAAAGGTGTTAACATCACCGTCTAGATAGGTAACAACTGCTTTGGCAAGCGGGTGATTGGATTGTTTTTCTAATGTCAACAAGAGTGATAATACCTCATCTTTATTAACGCTATCGATGATTTCAATTCTTGCTACCTTTGGTTCACCTGTAGTTAATGTACCTGTTTTGTCAACAATGATGGTATCGATACCGATTAGATTTTCAAAGTGTTGACCACTTTTTACAAGTATACGCTTACGTGCGCTATTGGATAAGGATGCAAGCATGGCTGGTGTAATGGAAGCGACAAGCGCACATGGGGAACCGACAACGAGGACAACTGTGCCGCGATAAAAAGCTTCGGATGCAGTCATCCAACCTGCAGCTGACGGAATAGTCATGAAAGCAATTGCCATGAGGATAACGATATATACATAATATCTTTCGATCTTTTTGATTAATGACTGTCCATGTGTCTTGTTTTGTTGTGCTTCTTGAACCAGATTGATAATCTTTTGTACTACGGACTCACTTGGATCTTTTTTTGTTTCGACGATGATGGTCGATTCAATATTGATTGATCCCGCGAATACATCTTCGTTTAAACCTTTAGATACGGGTACGAATTCACCGGTGATGGCTGCTTGGTCAATCGAAGAAGCACCGTCGACAATGGTACCGTCAACAGGGATTTGCTGACCGACTTTGACGATGACACGATCACCAACTTTTAAATCACCGACGGGAACTTCAATTTCTTTACCATCTTTGATTAAAATGGCAACTTTGGGTGCTAGTTTAAGTAAGCTCGTTAGATCTTTATTGCTTCTTGAAGTTGCATAGGATTCTAGAACACCGGTGACGGCGAATATAATGATCAGGATAGCACCTTCCGCATAATTTTTTACGATAAATGCACCAAGGGCTGCTATAATCATCAAAATTTCCACGTTTAATGCTTTATTGTGGATGGTTGCTTTAATGCCTTCTTTGGCTTTTGCATAACCACCGATTGCGAACGCAAGAGCATATAGGGTAATCACATACCATGGATCACCTATTTGGCTTTCAATGACGTATGCGACAATGATTAAAATAATTGATATGATCACACTGATTGTTTCAAATAGTAGTTGTTTTTTGTTCATTTATGATGTCCTCCATCTTTAATACACCTGTATTATATCAAATAAAAATAGTTTAATCTATAAATAAGCACCGTATTTATTATAAATAATCATTTATTTAGAAATAAAATAAATATATTACCTGAAATATATGATATTTCATTAATATTTCTTTTTGTATCTGTAAGGAATGTGTAAATATGATATACTTTTTACGTGAGGTGAAAAACATATGAATTTTAACTATGAAAAAAATCGTATTTATGTCAATGATGAAAACGGAAAGATGATTGTTGAAGCAACCTTCCCTTTATATAAAGATGGTGTTGTGGTCATAGACCATACTTACGTTGACCCTAGTTTAAGAGGAAAAGGTGTTGCTAGTGATTTGATGAAAGCTGTTTGTCAATATGTTGAGAAACAGGGATTGAAAATCATCGCTACCTGTCCATATGCTGTCCCTTGGTTTAAACGCCACAAGGAGTATGCGTATCTGATAGATGATTTAGCACAGGCGGAAGTTACGCCTGAATGTCAAATATAAAAGGAATCTTTTTATGAAGAAACCTTTATTGATTTTAGTTGGTGGTGGATCAGCATCTGGAAAAAGCAGCATCGTCAGTGAAATACTAGCAGCTGCGGGACTCAACGATGTGATTATCATCAAACATGATGATTACTATTTAGATCAACGAGACCTACCGCTCAAAGAGCGCTTGAAAGTCAATTACGATCACCCGCGTTCATTGGATAATGACCTGCTTTTTAAAGACCTAAAAAAACTGCTTGCTTATCAACCTATTGATAAACCAGTTTATGATTTTGAAACATTCACCAGATCCAAAACCATCGAGCATATTAAACCAAAACCAATCATTATCATTGAAGGAATTCTTATTTTGGAAAACGCGAAGGTTAGAAGTTTAGCAGATATTAAATTATTTGTTACCGCTGATGAGGACACACGGTTCATCAGAAGGTTGTTACGCGATATGAATGAGCGTGGTCGTTCGATTGATAGCGTTATCCACCAATATCAAGAAACCGTTAAACCGATGTTCCATAAATATATTAAACCGACGAAGCGTTATGCGGATGTTATTATTCCAAATGACCAAAAACATGATATTGCTGTCGATTTGATCGTCGCGAAAATTAAGCAGATTTTAGGAGAAAGATTATGAAATTAATCGTAGCAGCAATGAAAGAGGAAGTTAATGCCATTAAAGAGCATGAGGTACTGGTGACGGGTATCGGAAAAGTGAATGCGGCGTCCAAACTGACTGAAGCCCTTGTTAAATATGATGTCAAAGCGATTTATAATGTTGGATTTGCTGGAGCAAGCCATCATTACCATGTCGGAGATATCATTGTCATTGAGGATGCCAGTTATCATGATTTTGATTTATCATTATTTGGATATGATAAAGGGCAAGTACCTGATTTCCCACTAGAATTTAAGTCAGATAAAAATTTGGTGAAAGAAGCATTAAAAAAACTTCCTGAAGCGAAAAAAGGGCATTTATGCACAGGCGATTATTTTATGACAGAGGCGATTGATAAACCATATATTGTCGATATGGAAGGCACTGCTTTATATCAAGTGGCCTATATGAAAAAAACCCCTATTATCGCAATTAAAATCATATCCGATATCGTCGGTATGGATAACAACTATGAAAATTATAAAGCGTTTGAAACGGAAAAGGGTGCGATTGAAATCGCCAGAATTGTGAATATTTTATTGAAGGAGTGATCTTATGAAAGGCTTAATGGTCTTTTCTGACCGAATGGAAGATGTTGAAGCATTAGCGACACGGGCATTATTAGTTCGTGCAGGAATAGAAATTGATTCGGCGACGGTTAATCCTTCGCTCGAAGTGATGACCGCATATGGTTTGAAGGTGAAGGTTGATAAAGCACTAAAAGATGTTAAATCAGCCGATTATGATTTTTTTGTTATTCCAGGCGGTGCTTATGTGGCGCACGTAGTCGACAAGGATAAAATCATTAAAAAAACAGCAAGGGCGTTTGCTGAACAAGATAAATTAATAAGTGCGATATGTGCAGGACCTCGTTTTTTAGGGCAAGCAGATCTTTTGGATGGTAAAAAATTTACGTGTTTTCCTGGCAGTGAGATTGATATGAAATCCGGGAAATATCTACCTAAGAAAAAAGTTGTTAAGGATGGCAATATCATCACGGCTCGGGGTGCAGGTGTCGTCTATGAATTCGCATATGAAATTGTCAAATCATTGAAGGATAAAGCCTCAGCGGAGCAATTATTAGCAAGTATTCAACACTGAAAATAAATCATCAAAGCAGCACCTATTAATATACGATATTTATCTTGACATTTTGTCATTTATTGGTATAATTATATGTGCTGCTAGTTTGTTGGCCCGTTGGAGAAACGGTTAACTCTCATGCCTTTCACGCATGCATTCACGGG
>WOZH01000017.1:12493-13172 GCA_011620375.1 Acholeplasmataceae bacterium | reverse complement strand
AAACAAAAGAGGAGATTACTTATGTTAAAGGCAATCATCTTTGATATGGATGGCACAATACTTAATACGATAGACGATATTACAACAAGTGTGAATTATGCTTTAAAGAGTCATGGTTTTCCTCAAAGAGATGTTTCGGACATCAAACTAGCAGTAGGAAATGGTGCGAAAGCATTAATTGCTCGTGTGCTTGAAAACGGTTATGAAAATCCATATTTTGATATGGTATATGAAACTTATCAAAATCATTATGATGAACATCGTATGGACAAAACTGCCCCTTACTCGGGTATATTGCCATTACTTAGACAATTAAAATTGGATGGTTACAGATTAGCTGTTGTATCAAACAAGCATGATTATTTAGTAAAATCATTGAATGATCAGTTATTTGAAGGTTTGTTTGAATTTGCAGTCGGAGAAACTGCACAAAGACCATTAAAACCTGAACCAGATGTCTTATTTGACGTCCTTTATATGCTTGGTATAACTGTTGAAGAAGCCATATTTATAGGAGATTCAAATGTCGACATCATCACTGCGAAAAATGCTAAGATGACATCTGTTGGCGTGACATGGGGATTTAGGGGCTTTGATGAATTGCATCGTGAAGGTGCAGACTACATCATTGAAAAACCCAGTGAATTATTAAAAATCATCGAGGAGATTAATTAATATG
>WOZH01000017.1:0-12483 GCA_011620375.1 Acholeplasmataceae bacterium | reverse complement strand
ACTTGAGAATGTTTCAAAATATTATAAATCAGCAGATACCGTATCAGTTGGGATGCAAAATGTCAACTTGAGTTTTGATATCGGTGAGTTCGTAGCCATCACTGGAGAATCGGGTGCAGGTAAATCAACGCTTTTAAATGTACTTTCAGGACTTGATAAATATGAAGAAGGCGAATATTTTTTAAATAATGAAGAAACCTCTCATTATACAATTAGAGATTGGGAACGATTTAGAGGTACGTATATTGGCTTTGTCTTCCAAGATTATAACATTATTGATAGTTATAGTGTCTTGCAAAATGTATTATTAGCACTTGAAGTTCAAGGTTATGATTCAAAAAAACGTAAACAAAGAGCATTAGAACTGATTGATCGTGTCGGCTTGACATCCCATAAGCATCATAAAGCATCGAAATTGTCGGGTGGTCAAAAACAACGCTGTGTCATTGCACGTGCACTAGCGAAAGATTGCCCAATTATTGTAGCTGATGAACCTACAGGGAATCTCGATTCCAAATCCGGAAAGCAAGTGATTGATTTACTTCATGAGGTTTCCAAAGATAAACTCGTCATTATTGTTACACATGATTATGAACATGTTGAACAATATGTGACAAGAAAAATTTTAATGCATGATGGTGAAGTTGTCGAAGACAAAAGATTGAAATCTGTAGAACTCACGGAAGCAAAAACTATACCACATGTACAAAATATGAGTTTTGGTTTGCTGTTAAGATTTGCGTTTAGAAATTTATTTTCAACACCTAAAAAATTGATTTTTATGCTGCTGATGCAAATTATTGTCGTCGGTGTTTTTACCGTCGTCTACACGAATCAAATAAGCGGTATTCGAGAAACAGGGCTAAGTGACTACTATACGAATATTTACCCATCTGTTCCTGAAACAAGAGTGCTTGTTGAAAAAAGAGATGGCAGTGAATTTTCAATTGATGAAATTAACGCTCTAGCAAACAATCGTTATACTAACCACGTTTATGAAACGGGTTTGAATTTTTATAATGATCGTGCCATCTATTTCAAAATAAATGATTATGATTATTCCTATCAAATATCAATAGGCGATACGGATACTGCCAAAGCGCTCATCGCAAGCGATGTCGAAGGTAACATACCACAGGCAATCAACGAAGTTGCTTTGTCTAACTTTGATCAATATAATTTTGAAGTTCGTGATGAGATTGAATTATTCATTGGACCAACCCAAAATAGTTTTTATGGTGGATATGATGTTTTAATTGATCCCTATTATAGTGGAGGAATGGAAAATGATTATGAGTCAATTGGGACATTTGTGGTATCGGGATTTGATAAATTAAATCGTGATCGTATCTATTTTTCTGATGCATTTTTGAAACAAGCATACCCCATTGTTGTTGATCCATATTTTGATGAAATAGCATATGATCGGATGCAAAACATTATCTATAATCATTTACTTATAGAAACTGACGGTGTTACTTTAAGTTATTTTTCCACTTATAAAAATAATGATTATGATGCGTCTATCGAGAGTTATGATGGCAATGGTGCACCAATTATAGAAACGAGAGATTTCAATTTTATATTTTCAGATTTAAACTATGGCACTTATAGTAAAACGTTAACAGATTTAAGTGTCATTAGATATGGAACATTATCAGCAGAAGCATATATTTATTTTGATTCAGATATTTTAATGGGTGTCATTGATGAAATAACAACCAATTTTGAAGATGAATATATATCAGATACTCCAAGGGCAATCGTCTCATTGAGCGTGGATGGATATCACAATGGCACACGATTGATTGAAACACTTGATCAATCCGTATACAAAATCTATTATCCAGCAAATTTAGCAGATCCAATGCGCGATTTTTTAGTTTTTTTATCGAGTGTACTAGCGATTATCTTTCTAACTATATTTGGTGTGTTCCTATATTCAATCGTGCACGCTGTTACTAAGAATGTCATGGTTGCTAGAAAACGAGATTTTGCGATTTTCCGATCGGTTGGAACAAGTCAAGCGACACTTGGTCGTTTAGTCGTTTTAGAACAAATTATTATGAATGTAGCAGCATTTTTGATTACAATAATTGCCATTCAAATATTGGGAGCAAACGTGTCGCTCATCCGTGCCGCACTCACGTATATGGAGTTTAAAGATTATTTGATTCTTTTAGTTGCATTTGCATTGTTTGGTGCTTGGTTAGGTTTGCGATTTAATCGAAAGGTTTTCAAGCAAACGGTCATCGAAACATTGACATCAAGTAAGGATGGTGAATAAGATGATTAAATTAGAGCAAATCCAAAAATATTTTAATCGTAGAAAGCGTAATGAAATACATGTTTTAAACGATATTACATTAGATTTACCAGAAAGTGGACTTGTTGTCTTATTTGGGCCATCTGGATCGGGTAAAACAACCTTGCTTAATGTGCTGGGTGGCCTAGATAGCATTCAGAGCGGGACCATCACATTTGGAGACGATACAATCAATGGATATCATGCACATACATGGGATCGCATCCGCAATGAACATGTTGGTTATATTTTTCAAAACTATAATTTATTGCCAGATTTGAGTGTCTTTGACAATGTTGCTTTTGTTTTGAAGATGATGGGAATCACCGACCCTGATATCATAAAAGACCGTGTAGAATACATATTAAAAGCAATCAATATGTACCCATTTAGAAAGAAAAAAGCGACACAGTTATCTGGTGGTCAGCAGCAGCGGGTTGCCATTGCGCGAGCAATCGTTAAAAATCCTGATGTTGTTATTGCTGATGAACCGACTGGCAATCTAGATTCAAAAAACACGCTTGATATTATGAATATCATCAAACAGATATCTGAACAGACGCTGGTTGTATTGGTCACACATGAAAAGAATATCGCGAATCTTTATGCTGATCGTATCATTGAGATCAAAGATGGGCAGATTATAAGTGATGAAGTAAATGTCTCGGATGGGACACATCATTTCGGACCGGATGAAACCATTTATTTAAAAGACTTAATAGCAGTCGATGCTCAAATGGATGATCATCTAAACATTAATTATTTTTCGGATCAAAAACAGTCTGAACCGATTGAGATTAAATTGATTGTCAAAAACAAAACACTTTACCTGGATGTCAATTCGAAATTTAATAAGATTAAATTGATAGAAAAGAGTTCTGGTGTCATTGTCAAAGATGAGCATTATGTTCAAAAGACGAAAGCAGAACTGATGGCAACCTCATTTGATCGTCAAGCGATTGATAATAAGGATGTAAGCAGACAAAAACAATCAGTTGTAGACATTAAACAATCTTTATGGTTTGCTGTTAAGAAAATACTTCAGACCACAAGACGGGGCAAATTGATGTTGATGGCATTTGCTGTAGCGGGGATGGTTATCGCGCTATCTATTTCGATGTTTGCTACAGCTGTTATTATTGATCCTGAGCCTCAAATGACTATAGAAAAAGGTTATGTTCATGTCAATAACATCACGCCATTTAGTGAAACACAAATTGATTATTTACGCGCTTTACCTTTAGAAAGTGAAAGTTACTATATCAATCCTTATGGCTACTTACAGGTTCCGTTTATTACACCACAAGGTATCAATGCTTCGCTTAATTTGCAAGGACAGATAAATTTAATCTCTGCAGTGAATGAGCGACAAATTGAAAAGGGATCAAAACCCGAAGATGGAAATGATGGCATCATGATTACGCGAGCCGTTGCCGATGACTTGACAACCTCTTATCGCGGTCAAGATTATGGCATATGGAATGATGAATCACTACTTAATGAGTCGGTTAGAATTGCCGGAAAAAGCATACCCATTAAGGGCATTGTTTCTTCGGGTATCAAAATGGTTTATATGAGTGAATCTTTAGCAATGGATTATTTACTTAATGTTTATTCTAGCAATTCAGCCAGCGGGTTATCTACTGCATTTTCAGATGGACTCTCAGCCAGCGATCTCGCTTATGGTGTACTGCCAGCAACTCGTGATGAATACGTGATTACAACTGGATTTTTAACGCTGCTGGACCCTTTGATTGATGCATCGCTCTTAACCTACCCTTATGTGACTGATGAGATGATCATCAGCGGTGTGATTGATCATGAAGATCCTACGATTTATTTAAGTAAAGAGCAATTAATCTATAGCTATCTTTCAGAACAAAATAGCGTATATATTCATTCGGATGATGCTGTTGAATTGATTCAACTATTGGAATCAGATGATCGGATCAATGGCGCATTCACTGATGTTTATCAAGATGCTTATGATTCATTGAAACAGCAACAAGAAGTTATTCTTGCTTCATCGATTACAACATTTGTCATATTGATTGGAGCTTCGCTAATCGGATTTTATTTTGTTATTAGATCCTCTTTAATTTCTAGAATTTACGAAGTTAGTGTTTATCGTGCGCTGGGCGTGCATAAAAAAGATATTTTTGGTAGTTTTATTGTTGAAATATCAATTTTAACGACTGTATCTACTTTAATTGGATATCTTTTTGCCTCCATATTATTATCGAAATTGAGTGCTGGACTATTAGGCGATTTAAGATTTGTTTTAGTGACACCTTTAACCATTGGTGTGGGCATTATTCTCGTATACGGGTTAAACATTTTAGCGGGTATTTTACCGGTGTATTTATTACTTAGAAAGACGCCAGCACAAATATTGTCACAATATGATATTTAATAGAAAAAGGCTCGATGAGCCTTTTATATGATTACAACCATGTCGTTACATCATCGATATCAAGTCTAACTGATGGATAACCATCTTCAGCTTTTTTACCGATTGATATGATTAGAATCGGACGATACCGCTTGGGATCAAGTCCAAGGGCTTCAGCAAGCAATTCATGTTTAAAACCACCAATCGGACAGGTATCATAACCATATGATCTTGCTACATGCATGAGTTGCATGGCAATGATACCACCATCCAATATACCAGTGCGCTCAACTGCCGAATCTGTCAGATCATCGGCGAGATTAGCAATATTTCGTAGTTGTCTATCACGGACTTCTTCAGGCATGAGATCTGCTTTTACTGCCTTGTTGTAAATCGTTTGGGCAAATTCAAATTTATCCATGTCGGTCATCATGCAAATCATAGCTGATGAAGTTTCAAGTTGCGATTGATTACCGTGGAGTACAGCAACTAATTTTGCCTTTGCTTCAGCAGATTCAACAATGAAGAAGCGCGTTGGTTGCATGTTCATTGATGATGGTGCCCGCATCGTATCATTGATGATTTTTGTCATCTCTGCTTTTGATATTTTCACATTTGGATCATACAAACGTATAGAACGTCTTGTTGTTAAGTCAATCATTATATTTCCTCCTTTATGTCCTAGAAAATTATATCATTGATGAGGTTAAATAAGAAAATCATACGCTCTATTCATGCTATAATAAGTTGAAAGGTGATTATGATGAGTACAAATTTTATTTTAGTGAGACACGGTGAACCACGGTACGATGAAATAATGGTAGACGAGACACACGGCCTCGCTTGGGATTTTGGACGATTAACCGACGAAGGCATAAAACAAGTTAAAACGCTGGCAAATGATGCGCGTTTCTATAACGCTGATTTAATCATTTCATCCCCATATACACGCGCTTTAGAAACGGCTGCTGTGATTGCAAGCATAACAGGAATAGATATTCGCGTTGAAAATGATTTGCATGAGTGGTCACCAGACCTCACATTTAATCATCAATTTGGACCAGAAAAAGCACTTGAAATGAAAGAAATTATGAATGAATACTTTGCTTTTCAAGGCCATCCACCTCGTGACTCTAAATTTCATTGGGAAGCCATAACAGCAGTGAAAAACCGTGTTTTAAATGTCCTGTATAAATATTTAAAATATCGTACTGTCATCGTGGTATGTCATGGTATTGTCATGGATTCTTTAACGGAATTTGATCATAGATACGGTTATTGTGACACGGCTGAAATCACGTTATAATGCAAACAAAGAAACTTGAAACATGGTATTTGCAGCACCATTTGAAATTTGCTTTTCGTCAAACGACTGATCCATATCGAATTTGGGTTTCAGAAATTATGCTGCAACAAACTCAACTAGAAACCGTTATGCCATATTATGAACGATTTTTGTCGTTATATCCCGATGTTGTTGCACTATCAGAAGCGCAAGATGAAGCATTAAAAAAATGTGTTGAAGGTATCGGTTATTATCGTCGTTTTATGTTAATGAAAAAAGCAGCTATAATGATTGTAAAAGACTATCATGGTATAATTCCTGATACATATGATGCGCTATTGGCATTGCCAGGCATTGGGTTATATACTGCCGGTGCAATGATGTCAATCGCTTATCATCAGCCATATGGTGCGGTGGACGGCAATGTTATTCGTATCTTGTCAAGACAATACAACATTCAAGAAGATATGCGTCAAGAAAAACACAAACATGTTATTAGAAAGATTAATCAATCTTTAATTGAACAAGCTAACCCGCCTGATTATACACAAGCGATGATGGATTTGGGTAGAACGATTTGTAAACCTAAAAACCCACTGTGTGAACAATGCCCCATCGCAGAAACATGTCAAGCATATGAGTTAGGTATTCAGCAAACCTTACCTTTTATGTCTAAATTGCATTCCGTTAAAGAAATTGATTACATTGTTCTAGTCATTTTCTCAAAAGATGGTTTTGTTTTAAGAAAAAGAAAGGCATCACTTTTGGAAGGCATGTATGAATATCCACAGTATGAAAGCGAAAGTATTCAACATGTCATCAATATGCTAGATGATCAAGGTATTATCATTGACGTCATTGGAAAAGCCGTAGAGATGCAACATGTATTCACACATCAGAGATGGCACATGCACATCTATCAATGTCGGCTAATTGGTCAAAAAATTGATACTGATTGGCAAATTTATCGTGAAGATGAAATCAATCAATTACCGATGGCAACCGCTCATCGAAAAATAAGAAGGTCGTAAAATGGATAATATTGAAATAAATAATGTCGAAACAAAACTAGGAAATGTTAAACTTGTAACCTTGCGTTCAAAACATCTAGAAGTTATATTAACATCATATGGCGCAGGTATTTACAAGTTTAGATACGACGGTTTGGATCTAGTAACAAGCCCTGAAAGTTTGGACGACTATTTGACTTCAACCGCTTATTATGGCAAAACAATTGGTAGACATAGTGGGAGATTACAAGGGCCGATGTTTACCATAGACGGCAAGTCTTTTCGTGTTATGACAGATAAAAACGAACCATCACAATTGCACAGTGGTCCTGAGGGTTTGTCTTTCCAACATTTTCAATTGTCAAGCTATGAACATATGGGAAGTGCATTTCGTGTTACGTTTTCATGTCATTTAAAAGCATTTACTGATGGTTTTCCTGGTCATTTAAATGTTGATGTGACATACGAATTAACAAAAGAAGAAACGTTGAAAATTGGCTATAAAGCAACCACTTCTGAACCCACAATTTGCAATTTAACCAGCCATTTATATTTAAATTTAGGTCAGCATAAAGAAACCATTAAGCGACACAAACTTTATATCAACAGTGATCGATACTTAAAGATTGATGAAAAATATCAGTTATTATCAATTGAAAATACAGTTTCAACCGTATTTGATTTTAGATTACCTGTTTTACTAGAAAATCGTATTCACCAAGTAAAACAACCTGATATCGCTGGTTATGATCACTGTTTTCTCTTAAATAAGCATGATGATCGGGAGGCCGTCCTAACTTTGTCTGATACTGAATCAGACATGGCAGTTGATATTTACACCGATTATCCATCTATCTTGGTATATACGCACAATCATCCCGCTATCGTACCATTGCATGATGTCAACACTGATGGCGTTCACTCTAGCATAGCCATCGAATGCCAATATCCACCGGATGGCATACATGAAGATTTGCTTGCAAGCGGGATTTTAAGACCCGGCGAAATCGAACATAAATTTATCACAATCAGACCATATTTAACTAAATAATAGAGCATGACTAGTCCGTCATTAATATTTTGAAATGTTCGTTTTTATTAAGCATTCTATAAAGCGGATAACCGATAATATATAAGACAGTGGCTTCTCCTAGACCGACCCATAATAAACCGATAAAATATGGGTAATCAAGCACATAATTAAGCATTGCAGCAACGAACACAGCGTTGATTATTACAGGAAATAATAAGGCAATCAAGGGTTTTCTTCTCATTGGTATCATCAATAAGATGGCAAGCATGGTCGCCAATGTTCCAATGATGGGGTCGATGATACCTAATGTCGAAAATAAAAAATTAGCAACAAATGTCCCCATTACCAACCCGATAGCGTGTTTTTTATTGAAAAACACGAGGACTAGCAAAGCTTCAGCAATTCGAAACTGGACTTGCCCGAAACTCATAAACTGGAAGATATAGACAAGTGTGACATAGATGGTCGCAATCATCGCTTCCCAAATCAACATTTTTATTTGTTTATTCATAAAAAACTCCCTGTTTTTTTTAGCTGGTTTCCTAGGATACAGCTTTTTGTTTTTACCGCTCTATTCTATCAAAAACATGTTATAATTACAACACAAAGGAATGATTTAATGAGTATCACTTTTGAAGTGCTTCACACATGTAAACAAACTGGTGCGAGACTTGGTCGTTTGACAACGCCACATGGTGTGTTTGAAACGCCTATTTTTATGCCTGTAGGTACTCAGGCATCTATAAAAACGTTAGAACCATCCGAAATTAAAGAGGTTTCAGATGGTTTGATATTAGGAAATACATATCATTTGTGGCAACAACCCGGTGAGGAGATCATCAAGGATCATGGTGGAATCAGAGGTTTTATGGATTGGGATGGCGCTTTACTTACCGATAGCGGTGGATTCCAGGTGTTCTCATTAACTGATATGAGAAAGATAACGGAAGAAGGCGTTCATTTTAAACACCATAAAAATGGCTCAGAATTATTTTTATCGCCAGAGATTGCGATGCGAATTCAAGAAAATCTTGACGCGGACATCATCATGAGTTTTGATGAATGTCCACCACCCTATTCAAGTGATGATTATATGAAAGAAAGTGTGGCGCGAACCTTGCGGTGGGCAAAACGCGGTAAAGAAGCGTTGACAACAAACCAAACGTTATTTGGCATTGTACAAGGTGGGTTGAATAAGGATTTAAGAAGGTTTTGTGCAGAAGAACTTGTTAAAATGGATTTTCCTGGTTATGCCATTGGTGGTTTATCAGTAGGCGAGAAGAAACACGAGATGTATGAGATCACAAAATTTCTAAATGACGTACTACCGATTCACAAACCACGCTATTTAATGGGTGTAGGTGCACCAGATGATTTAATTGAAAATATCATAAATGGCATGGATATGTTTGACTGTGTCTTGCCTACTAGAGTAGCTAGACACGGGACAGCATTGACAACTACTGGAAAAATTGTCATTAAAAATCAAACTTATGAAAAAGATTATCAACCACTTGATTTATTGTTGCAAACGAAAGTATCACGATATACAAGGAGTTATATTCGCCATTTATTCAAGGCGAATGAAATGCTTGCAATGCGCTTAGTTACCTATCAAAACTTGGCTTATCTAAAGCATTTGATGGCTGAAATCAGATGTGCTATTAAAGAAGATCGTTTAGGTGATTACTATCAAACGATGAAGAAAAACACAAATTATTTTAAATCACGTTAATTCTCTTTATTTTAAGTGATGTTTCGTGTAAAATAGAGTTAGTTAACCGAGGAGGGATATCATGGTATTCGGCGAATCAGAAAACTTCAACCAAAAACCTGTCATTAAAGTGATTGGGGTTGGTGGTGGCGGTGGCAATGCTATTAACCGTATGATTGAAAACGACGTCAAAGGCGTCTCTTTTGTCGCGATTAATACAGATGCACAAGTACTCAAGGTCTCTAAAGCTGATACGCGTGTTCAAATCGGTAAATATTTAACGAGAGGTCTTGGTGCTGGCGCTAAGGCAGAAGTTGGTAAGGAAGCAGCTTTGGAATCAATCACGGATATTGAAGAAGTATTATCTGATGCAGATATGGTTTTTATTACGGCTGGTATGGGCGGCGGTACAGGTACAGGTGCTGCGCCAATCATTGCACAAAAAGCAAAAGAATTAGGATGTTTAACAATTGGTATCGTGACAAAACCATTCGCTTTTGAAGGTCCTGCAAGAATGCAAGCTGCGATTTACGGCTTAGAAGAATTAAAACCACATGTGGATACATTGATTGTCATTCCGAATGAACGCTTATTGGCTATTTCTGGTCCAACGACACAATTGTTAGATGCCTTTAGAGAATCTGATAATGTCCTTCGACAAGGGGTTCAAGGTATCGCTGAAATCATCGCCATTCCGGGTCTTATCAATGTTGATTTTGCCGATGTAAGAACGGTTATGGAAAACAAGGGAACAGCATTGATGGGTATCGGTATCGCTTCTGGCGAAGATCGTGCCATTGAAGCGGCTAGAAAAGCAATTCACTCAAAACTCTTGGAGGTTTCTATCGATGGTGCTACTGACGCGATTGTCAATATTACATCGGGCACGAATATTACATTATTTGAAACCGAACAAGCCTTATCGGAAATTAGAAATGCGACTGATCGCAGTCTCAATATTATATATGGTACAACGGTCAATGCTGATTTAGATGAAGAAATGATTGTTACGGTGATTGCTACAGGTTATGAACTAAAAGCTAAAGGATCTACGATTGAGAACTTAGCAACTGAAATCTTTAAAAAGAGTTCAGATGAACAATTGACATTAACCAGACAAGGACTGAAGCAAACCGATGAATTTACTCCGGAAAATGATGGTATTGTTGAAGGTACAAAAAAGGAAAGAAATATTCCTGCTTGGTTAAAAAACAAGAACAAATTTTAAGAAGGCGCAAGCCTTTTTTAACGAGAGGACTGAAGTCCCATGCTAAAAGCTGGTATCGTCGGATTACCAAATGTTGGTAAATCGACACTATTTAATGCAATTACAAAAGCAGAAGCACTTGCTGCAAATTACCCATTTGCTACCATTGAACCAAATGTTGGCGTTGTTTATGTGCAAGATGCACGATTAGATGTACTTGAAAAAATATATAAACCTAAGAAGGTTGTTCCCACCGCTTATGAATTCATTGATATCGCTGGTCTTGTCAAAGGTGCATCCAAAGGCGAAGGCTTAGGAAATCAATTTTTGTCACATATTAGAGAAGTCGATGCAATCTGCCAAGTCATTCGCTGTTTTGAAGATGAAAACGTAACCCATGTTGAAGGATCCATTAATCCAATTAGAGATATCGAAACCATCCAATTAGAGCTTAATCTGGCGGATATGGAATCCATTGATAAAAGGTTGGATAAACTACAAAAAAAAGTTAAAGCAAAAGCCCCAGATGCAAAAGAAGAATTTGATGTCTTAAAACGTATCAAAGAAATCCTTGATCACGATGGAAATCCACGTTTGTTATCTTTTTCTAAAGAAGAAGAAAAACTGGTAAAAAGCTTTAATTTATTATCTTTAAAACCAATGATTTATATCGCTAATATTGCTGAGGATGATTTAACTGATCCACATCAAAACGCTTTTTACCATGATTTAATCACTTATGCTAAACAAACAGAAACAAAACTTGTTTTTATATCTGCACAAGTCGAGATGGAAATTGCAGCATTAAGCCCAGAGGAACAGTTAACTTTTTTGGATGCCTATGGGATGAAAAGATCCGGATTAAATGATGTGATTGAACAAAGTTACGATCTACTAGGATTACAAACCTATTTTACAGCCGGTGAACCCGAAGTGCGTGCTTGGACATTCCATAAAGGAATGAGAGCGCCGCAATGCGCAGGAATCATCCACAGTGATTTCGAGCGTGGTTTTATCAAAGCCGAAACGTTATCATTTGCTGATTTAATCACTTATGGTAGTCCGCAAGCTGCTAAAGAAGCAGGTCGTGTTCGGATGGAGGGCAAAGATTATATTGTTCAAGATGGTGATATTATGCTATTTAGGTTTAATGTATGATGATACCACATTATCATGAAACAATCATTTGCGCATCAAAGTATTTCACACCATCGGAAATTAAAAAATTATTTGATCTTGGCCAACATGATTTTGGTGAAAACCGCGTCCAAGATTTCTTGATGAAAAAAGAGGCTTTAGCTGATTTAGATATCACTTGGCATTTCATTGGACATTTACAAACCAATAAGGTCAAAAAAGTCATAAACGAGATAGACTATCTCCATACGCTTGATTCAATTCGTTTAGCGGACGCGATTCAAATGTATAGAGAAACGCCATTATCGTGTTTTATTCAACTAAATTTGACAAAAGAACTACAAAAAAGTGGTGTTTTCGCTGAAAATTTGACTCATTTCATGGATGAAATGAAAAAATA
>WOZH01000061.1 GCA_011620375.1 Acholeplasmataceae bacterium | reverse complement strand
AGAACGACAGCTTCCCAAGCTGTAAGTGGGGGTCCGATTCCCCTCATCCGCTCCAGACAAAAAAGAGACATCACGCCTTTGTGATGTCTTATTTCCTAATTGCCTCTTGGTTTAATGATCAAGCGCCTTTGATCGCCTTCGCCTTCTGATTCAGTATAAACATCCCGCCATTCACTCAATTTTGTGTGAATAATTCTACGGTCATATGCATTCATTGGGTCAAGTTTAACTGCAATTCCTGTTTTAGCGACTTCTTTTGCTGTTTTTGTCGCTAATATTTCCAACTGCCTTTTCCTGTTTTCATGGTAATTACCTATATCTAATGAAATGATATGATAGCCATCTACAAATGTTGATAAGTAATTTCTCAGCAAGTATTGTAAACTTATCAAGGTTCTACCTTCTCTACCGATCAGCAAGGCATTTTCGTCGCTTTCAATCAAAAAATGTATTTCTTCACCATCGCTTAATGTTCTAACTTCCATTCTTGATTCGACGCCCATTGTCTGAAGGATAGATTCTAGATAAACTTTACCTTCTGTCGCTAAATTGACATTAGGTGTGGCTTCATAAATCGCTGAAGAGCCAATACCTAAAATGCCCTTTTTTTCTTTAACCACAGATATTTTAATTTTCTCGAGTTGAATGTGCAATGTTTCAACTGCCATTTTTTCGGCTTCTTGTAAAGTTTTTGCTTCAAATTCTATACGTTTTAACATCTCATCACCCCAACAATTCTTTTTGAACAAGTTTCTCATGTTTCTTTTCACTTGCATGTCTGTTAATTAGTGTTTGTCCAATTGAATATATATTACCAAATACCCAATATATAGCTAAGGCATTACTTTGATATGCAAACACAGCCATCATGATTACCATGAAGTATGAAACGTATTTCATTGTCTTTTGTGTCTGTTCAGCTTGTGGATTCTTGTTCTGAGAACCAGTATTTTTTGCATAACTTGGTTTTTGCTGAGCAATCTTTTGCAAGAGAAACATCGTGAGACCAACGACTGCTGCTAAAATGACGCTGATAGCATTGAATCCACCTGATCCACCAGAAGCTAAATCTATACCTAAAAATTTGGTATTTGCTACTTTATCAACATACATGCCACCCGCAAGCGTGATACGCATAACGGTGCGATACATGGCAATAAAGATTGGCATTTGTAGAAATGGCATCAGGCATCCACTGAATCCAATACCATATTTCTTATATAGTTGCATCGTTTCCATTTGCATCATTTGTTGCGACTGCTTATCTTTTTTAAGTGCATATTTGTTTTGTAATTTATTGATTTCTGGTTGAGCAAGGCTCATTTTTAAACTCATGTCATTTGTTTTGGCATAAATCGGCCAAGCCGCTGAACGAACGATAATGGTTGTAAACAAAATACCCAACGCGAAACTGTTACCCATGAGTCCTGCAAAAAATTGCATAACAAAAGCGACCGGAATAATTAAAATATAGTCAAACCAATTGGCATCTTTTGTTGAAAGCGGTTTACCAGCTGCGGATGCCCCTGCAACATATCCTTCCACTTCATAGGCTGTATCATTATAGGTGAATGTGAGTGTGTTAATTGCTTCAAATGATCTAAAACCATCATCTCCGGGATTAAAAATGTTATAATTTCCATCACTGAACATCGCATAATAACTATCTAAGTCGTTTGTTGCTTCATACTCAGAATAAATGTCAATGATATCACCGTTTTCAAGAAACGCATAGGCGCGAATGCCAGTGAAGTCATATGTTTCACCCATGATTGTTAAAACATTTTCGTATGAATAGCGGTATGCCATGAAGGCAACTTCTGTATCTACATTCTCTTGATAAGTATAATCCTGTGGTAATATATAAATTTTAAAATTAATCGTTGTGCTTTCATTGGGCACAGTTGTCGTATACGATCTTATCGTTCCACCATTTGAGGTCGTTGTTGGATTAAAATTTGTTGGATTAGTTCCATCAAACTGAACTTCTACTGCTGTACTGTTTTCTGTAATATTCCAATACGATAACCCGTTTTCACCTTGAATGTTGATATTTGTTGCGTCATAATCAAACACGGCTTTATCTCCAATCGGATTGTTTGCGATTGAATAGATGGTGTTATTGCTAGGTTGACAACCAACAAGCAAGAAAACCGTAATAAGTATGATTGCCGAAAATAGCACTTTTTTAATGTTTTTCATAATTTGTCTCCATTATTTTTGATTTTTCAAAAAGGTCTTTTAGATTTTCCTTCATGTCTTGATAATTAAGCGCTTTGGCAGGAGGCTTAATAACAATCACAAAGTTACTGCATGTGAACTGTTCTTTTAGTGTTTGAACAATTTCTCTAATGCGCCGCTTGATTAGATTTCTTTCGACAGCATTTCCATACTTTTTACCCACCGACAAAGCAAAACGAAAATGAGTTTCTTCTGTGTTTCGGTGCGTATATACAACAAAAAAACGATTCCCTTTACTCTGTTTTAATTTAAAGATCGCATCGATTTCGCTACTTTTTTTAATGCGATATTCTTTTTTCATTCGGTTTGTAAAAAAAGACTACTCAAAAAGATTTTTATTTTCGAGTAGTCCGGGTATTTTTTATTAATTTTTTAAACCGTAAGTTTTTCGCGACCTTTAAGTCGACGACGCGCAAGAACGCGACGACCACCAGCGGTTGCCATTCTAGCTCTAAAACCGTGTGTTTTTTTACGTTTTAATTTACTGGGTTGATATGTTCTTTTCATGAATAAAACCACCTTTCATGCGAAACCATGCTTT
>WOZH01000031.1 GCA_011620375.1 Acholeplasmataceae bacterium | reverse complement strand
ATAAAGATTCATATACACGAATACAAAACCAACCGCCCAAGGTTGATTTTTTCTATATATAAACTGAATTAAGTAAAGAATAAAGCATGTGACAACAATAAATATCATTATCCATGAAAACGCTTGCATTTAAAGTGTTAACGCGTTACAATGCAAGTGTAGAACACTTAAAAAATAGCGGGGAAGGAATGATTTCATTGCATATAAAACTTTTTATTCCTGGACCAGTAGATGTTGATCCAGATGTTTTACAAAGATTAGCGACACCTCAAATCGCACATCGGAGTAAAACAGCAACCGAATTACAAAAACGTATTTCCGAAAAATTACAACAACTGATGTACACAAAGAATACCATCATCCTGTCTACTTCATCTGGTAGTGGCATCATGGAAATGTCCATTCGTTCATGCACGAAGAAACGAGTTGCTGTATTCAGCGTTGGTGCTTTCGGAGATCGTTGGTATCAAATGGCGGTCTCGAATAACGTTCCCGCCGATATTTTTCGTCCTGAGCCAGGAAAAGCTGTCAGACCAGAGATGGTAGATGAAGTACTTCGTACAGGTAAATATGATACGGTGACCATCACACACAATGAAACATCTTCCGGTATTATGAATCCTGTTAAGGCGATTGGTGATGTGATCAAGCAATATCCAGATGTCGTTTATCTTGTGGATGCAGTGAGTAGTTTAGGTGGCGCGAAGATTGAAGTTGACAAATGTGGCATTGATGTTTGTTTAGCATCCACACAAAAATGTTTAGGGCTTCCGCCAGGATTAAGTGTCGCATCTATTAGTGATAAAGCGGTTGAACGTGCAAAGACAATTGAATATCGCGGTTTTTACCTTGACTTAATTAATGTTGTATCACGCGTTCAAAAAGATTATCAATATCCTGCTACACCATCTACACCATTAATGTGGGCACTTGATTATCAATTGGATCGTATTTTGTATAAAGAAGGATTAGAAAACAGATTTATGCGTCATGAACATTTAGCAAAAATCGTTCAAGCATGGGCAATGAAACATTTCAAATTGTTTGCAGAAGAAGACTATTTATCACACACGGTGACAACTATTTTAAATACGAAAGGGTATAGCGTTTCAGATTTGAATAAGGAACTGATGAATAGAGGATATATGATCAGTAATGGGTATGGAGCGTTTAAAGAAAAAGCATTTCGAATCGCACATATGGCTGAACGCACAGAAAAAGATCTTCAAGCTTTATTACATGAGATTGAAGACATCTGGAAATTGTAGGTGAAAACATGGCATATATTTTAGCAAATGATGGCATTGATCCATCTGCCAAAGAAATATTAGAACAATTGGGTCATGTCGTTGATATCACTCATTATGATGGTGCAGATTTGGAAGAAAAAATCAAAACAGTTGAGTGCATCGTAGTCAGGTCTAATACGAAAGTTAGAAAACCTTTACTTGATATCGCCAAAAAATACGGAAAACTCAAGTTAATTATTAGGGCTGGTGTCGGTATGGATAATATCGACTGTGCATACGCGACAGATTGTGGTATTTCGGTACATAACACACCTCATTCTAGTGCGAATGCAGTTGCTGAATTAACGATTGGTCACATGCTATCAATGGCAAGACATATCTATCATGCCAATGTGTCTATGCGGCAAGGACTTTGGTTGAAAAAACAATATGTAGGTATAGAACTCGCTGGAAAACAATTAGGACTGATAGGATTTGGAAGAATTGCGCAATCCGTTGCACAAAAAGCAATCGCACTCGGCATGAAGGTTTCTTACTACAGTATACCTGTCATAAAGGATGCCATGCCAGAATGCACATATGTAACAAAAGAAAAGTTATTAAAGACAAGTGATTTCATCAGCTTACATATCCCACATCAAAAAGATGAAGCACCGTTCATTAGCAAAAAAGAATTTGATGTGATGAAAAAAGGAACATACTTGATCAATACGGCACGCGGGGGTGTTGTAGATGAAGAGGCGTTGTTAAATGCACTTGACCAAGGCATAGTTGCGATGGCAGCCTTGGATGTATATCAAGATGAGCCAACAAAAAACGCAAGAATTTATACACATGATTTAATATCTTTGACGCCTCATATTGGTGCTTCCACGTTTGAAGCACAACAACGCATTGGACTTGAACTGATAGAAATTATTAAAAAATACCTTTAGGAGGAAATACAAAACATGGCTGTAGTAAGACCGTTTAGAGCATTACGCCCACGTAAAGATTTGGTGGAACGCGTTGCTTCATTACCATTTGATGTCATGGATCGCAATGAAGCAAAACAGATGGCGAAAGGGAATCCATATAGTTTTTTGCATATCATTCGTTCAGAAATTGATTTTCCGTCTTCAACAGATCCTTTTGATCGGAAAGTATATAAGAAGGCACAAACCAACCTAAATATTTTTGAAGATGATGGCATTTTAGTTCAAGATCCAATGCCGATGATCTACATTTATAGACAAATTATGGATGGCAATGTTCAGACTGGATTTGTCGCTTGTACAAGCGTCGACGAATACGTTAATAATATTATTAAAAAACACGAATTAACGATATTGAGCAGAGAAAAGGATCGCTTTGATCATTTTGATCAATGTGATGCGAATACTGCTCCTATTTTTTTGACTTATCGCGACAAAGAAAGGCTCAATGAAATACTTGATCAATGGACGTCAACCCATGAGCCTGAATTCGATATGGTAGCGGATGATGGTGTTGGACATGCCGTATGGAAGATTGATGATCAAAGTGTCATGGATGAAATAGTGAAACAATTTAGTGAAGTTGATAGTCTTTATATCGCCGATGGTCATCATCGTATCGCCTCTGTTGCGAAAGTAGCACAAAAGCGGAGAACCGAATTTCCCAACTATACTGGAGATGAAGAATTCAATTTCTTCATGAGCGTCATATTTCCTGAGTCGACATTAAACGTCAGACCATATAATCGTGTCGTTCATGATTTGGGTGGTTTAGATGAAAATCAATTTATGGAAAAAATGCAAAAACTGTTTCATATTGAACCCAGCGTTGCGCCATATATGCCAATTAAAAAGCATACGTTTGGCATGTATTTACGTCAACAATGGTACCAATTAACACTAAAAAAAGGTGTTGTTAAATTAACGGGTGTATTGGAAAACACCGATGCTGATATTTTAGAGAAATATGTTTTAGCCGATATTCTTGGCATTAAAAATCTTCGAACGAGCTCCCGTGTGAGTTTTATTGGTGGCAATCGTAGACTTAGAGGGTTAAAAGAAGAAACTGATAAATATGATGGCGTTGGCTTTTCAATGTTTCCAGTAACCATGGCAGAAATTATGGAAGTCGCTGATTCTGGATTGATTATGCCTGCAAAATCAACGTGGTTTGAGCCTAAATTGCGCAGTGGACTATTTGTCCATAAATTTGATAGTTTTATATCGATGACAGAAAGTGATGGCACAGTATCAGTACAAACGAAACAATATATCGAACAAGTCATAGAAAAAATGATTGAAAAAGATGGTGATCAAAAGGAATTTGTTCAGGCGGTTACGGAAGTGCTACATTCGCTTGGACCTGTCTTGGAACAACATTCAGAATACATCAGCAATAATATACTTGAACGCATCATTGAACCAGAACGCGTGATTCAATTTCGTGTACCATGGGTTGATGATGAAGGTAATGTGCAAGTGAATCGTGGTTTCAGAGTTCAGTTCAATGGCGCAATTGGTCCATATAAAGGCGGACTACGTTTTCATCCATCAGTAAATTTAGGACTAGTTAAATTTTTAGGGTTTGAACAGATTTTTAAAAACAGCTTGACGGGATTGCCAATCGGTGGGGGTAAAGGTGGTAGTGATTTCAATCCGCTTGAGAAAAGCGATCCAGAAATTCGGCGTTTCTCTGAAAGTTTTATGACAGAATTATACCGACATATCGGACCTAATGTTGATGTTCCCGCTGGTGATATTGGCGTTGGTGGTCGTGAAATTGGCTATTTATATGGTCAATATAAAAGGATACGTGGTGCCTTTGAAAACAGCGTTTTAACTGGAAAAGGACTTGATTTTGGTGGATCACTTATCCGCCCAGAGGCAACAGGTTATGGGGCAACCTATTTTGCTTATCAAATGCTCAAACAAGATCATTTAGATTTTAAAAACAAAACGGTTGCTGTCAGTGGGTTCGGTAATGTGGCATGGGGCGTTTGTAAAAAAGTTCGCGATTTAGGTGGTAAAGTTGTCACGTTGAGTGGCCCGGAAGGATACATTTACGATCCAGATGGTGTCACAACACAGGAAAAAATAGATTATATACACGAGATGCGATCCAATACAAGCGGTAAGATTGAAGATTATGCCATTAAATATAAGGTTGATTTTTTCCCAGGTAAAAAACCATGGGAACGTGCAGTCGATATCATTATGCCATGTGCGACGCAAAATGAAATTCTAGCGGCAGATGCCAAACAAATCATAAAAAACGGCGTAAAATATATCATTGAAGGCGCAAATATGCCAACTACCAATGAAGCGATTAAATTGCTAAAAGATGCTGGCGTAATCATCGGTCCAGGTAAAGCCGCAAACGCAGGTGGGGTTGCTACCAGCGTACTAGAAATGACACAAAACAATATGCACACATGTTGGTCCGCCGAAGAAGTAGATGAGAAATTAAGAACGATTATGAAAAACATTTATAATAGTTGTGTACGCGCAAGTAGTCGCTACGGGTTTGGTTATGATCTGATTGCAGGAGCAAATATTGCCGGTTTTGTCAAAGTTGCTGACGCAATGATTGCCCAGGGAATTTATTAACACAACACATGATCAATAAGATTTCTCAAAAGTGGAAAATGGTTATCACATAAACTGACATGATAACGCAGCATGTTATCATATAAACGATAGCAAAGGCATACAAAAAGAGGTGTATTGAATGAATGTTTTAATCATCGGTGGTACAGGTACAATCAGCACATATGTTGTCAATAAATGTTTAGAAGAACGTATGGCAGTCACGGTCATGAATCGAGGCACTCATAATGATCAATTGCCTAAAGGCGTTAAGACAATTATATGTGATATCAACAATGAACCAGAAGCGTTATCGCTTTTGAAAGATAAACATTTTGATAGTGTGATAGAGTTTGTTGCGTTTACAAAAGAACAGGTTGAAAGAGATGTCAGATTATTCAAAGGAAAGACCAATCAATATATTTTTATAAGTACAGCAAGTGCTTATCAAAAACCCGTCGAAGATTATCCAATCACAGAAAATACACCACTCATCAATCCTTATTGGGACTACAGTCAAAGAAAGATTGAATGCGAAGCATACTTAAGTAAAGTCAAAGATATGAATATCACAGTCGTAAGACCTTCGCACACTTATGATAACAAAATGATCATGGCTGTAATGATTAGGTGGGGTAATGCCTATGCCCATATCAAACGTTTAAAAGAACATAAACCAATCATCATTCCTGGGGACGGGACAAGCGTCTGGACGATTACACATGCGAGTGATTTTGCCAATAGTTTTGTTTATTTAATTGGCAATGCTAAAACTTATGGCGAAGCCTATCATATTACAGGCAATAGACTATACACATGGGAGCAGCTCTCTAACATCTTAGCTAAAGAGTTGCATGTTACACCACATTATGTGCATATACCAACAGATATCATTGTCAAACATATGCCTGAGATGAAGGGACCATTAATGGGAGATAAAGCATGGAGTGCTATATTTGATAATACGAAGATAAAAAAGATTAGTAAGTCATACACATCCATTGTTGGCTATGAAGATGTAGCGGTGGATGTGATTAAATATTTTGAAACACATCAAGAAGCCCAAAACATCGATGATGAATATGAAAAACAATACGATGGCTTAATCAACGACTATTTAATTAAGCATCCTGAAGAAAAATAGGGCGTCAAATGTTTTTATATATAAACATATATATAAATAAAAAGAACAAATTGTTTTTTATGTGATTTTGTAAATATAAAATAATAGTGTTATAATGTATTTGAAAGCGGTTACAATTATAAATTCGAAAGCGGAGGATTGACGATGGATAAGTTCGACTATATGAAGAAACATAGTTATGAGCAGATCGTCTATTTTTATGATAAGACGACTGGCCTAAAAGGCATTACCTGCATTCATAACACGGCACTGGGACCAGCCCTTGGCGGCACAAGACTGTGGAATTATGAATGTGAAGAAGATGCGGTACTTGATTGCTTGCGGTTGGCGCGAGGAATGAGCTATAAAGCTGCAGCTGCAGGTCTAAATCTTGGTGGTGGTAAAACCGTATTGATTGGGGATGCTAATGAAGTAAAAAGTGAAGCATATTTTAGAGCCTTAGGTCGATATGTTCAAAGCTTAAATGGCAGATACATTACGGCAGAAGATGTTAACACGACCACTAAGGATATGGATTACGTTCATATGGAAACAGATCACGTTGTTGGTCTTGAAGGTAAATCAGGAAATCCTTCACCACTGACAGCATTAGGTGTATTCCATGGTATCAGAGCGAGCCTTCAACATCGTTTGGGGGACAATGATATCACTAAATATTCATTCGCGGTTCAGGGCACAGGACAAACGGGATATTATCTTGTGAAACTTCTGATAGAAGCACATGCAAAAAAAATATATTTTACCGATATTAATCCAGAACACGTTAATAAAATGAAAAAAGAATGTCCAGATGCGATTTACGTAAAACCAGAAGAGATTTATGGGCTGGATGTTGATGTCTTTTCACCCTGTGCGTTAGGCGCGGTACTAAATGATCATACGATTCCGCAAATCAAGGCGTCTGTTATTGCAGGTTCGGCAAATAACGTTTTGGAAGATGAAGAAAAACACGGCAATATGATTAAAGATAAAGGGATATTATATGCACCCGATTTCGTCATTAACGCCGGCGGATTGATTAATGTTTCACATGAACTTGATGTTTATAATAAAGATCGTGCGATTCGCGATATCGAAAAGATTTATGATCGACTTTTAGAAATATTCACGATTGCCGAAGGCGAGAATATACCAACATTTAATGCTGCAAAGGTGTTTGCTAAAAAACGGATTGAAACCATGATGCATTTACGTGGCAATTATATTCCTAGATAATCAGTAATGAAACGTATTACGTTTATCACGGGTCATTTCGGTTCTGGTAAGACAGAAATTGCACTGAATCTCGCAGTCAACTATCATGTCGATTATCTCATTGATTTAGATATCATCAATCCCTATTTTAGATCACGTGAATTCAAGCACAAGCTAAATCAAAGCATAGAAGTGATTGCATCTGATTTAGCTCATGATGAATATAGTGATCTCCCTTATCTTTCTAAAAGGATATTTTTGCCGTTCCATAAAGAAAACACGACTGCCATCTATGATTTGGGTGGTAGCGATTTGGGTATGAAACTCATCAGACAATTCCATCGCGAAAATATAAAGGATATCGATGTCTATTTGACTATCAACATTAATAGACCAGAAACAAAAGATAGTGATTCCATCATCGCTTTAATTCATCAATTGGAGATACAAGGTGGCATCAAGATTACAGGATTAATCAATAATACCAATTTACTTAAAGAAACGACTGTAGATGATATCAAATTGGGTGAGGTTGTCATCAAAGAGGTATCTTTAAAGACAGAAATTCCAGTTGTCTTTACGTGCGTTGAAGAAACACTGGATATGAAAGACAGCCAATTTATTGGCGAAATCATAAGGCTTAAGCGTTACTTTGGAAAGAAGTGGCGAAACTAACTAGGAGGTGGAAGCATGCCAAAAGGGAAAGTAACATTCGATTATCACGAATGTAAGGGATGCCTACTATGTGTTGAATTTTGTCCGAAAGAGATTTTATATCAGGATAAGAAAGAACTAAATGATGCTGGATACAACATTATCAAAGTGACTGATATGGATCAATGTACCGGTTGTGGAATTTGTGCAATGATGTGCCCAGATTCAGTCATTACAGTTGAGGTGGAAAAACATGGCTAAAGTACTTATGAAAGGTAACGAAGCGATTGCGGTTGCTGCCATCAAAGGTGGTGTCGATGCGTTCTTCGGTTATCCGATAACCCCTCAAAATGAAGTGCCAGAATATTTATCTAAACATTTATTGGCAAATGGTAAAGTTTTTGTACAAGCCGAATCTGAGATAGCAGCAATCAATATGGTGTATGGTGCAGCAGGAGCGGGTGCTAGAGTGATGACATCTTCATCTTCTCCGGGGATTGCTTTGAAACAAGAAGGCATATCTTATATTGCCGGTGCCGAGTTGCCATGTGTCATCGTATCAGTGATGCGCGGTGGACCTGGATTAGGTGGTATTCAGCCATCTCAAGCCGATTACTATCAAGCGACACGAGGCGGTGGGAATGGTGATTATCAGTTGATTGTCTATGCGCCTGAAACGATTCAAGAGACCATTGATATTCTTAAAGAAGCATTTGATATAGCGGATACATATCGCAATCCGGTTATGGTTATGGTTGATGGATTAATCGGTCAAATGATGGAATCTGTCGATTTAGATCATCCTGTCAAGAAAAGGGAAATTCCTAAAAAGGATTGGGCGACAATCGGTACAAATCGTCATCAAGGTAGAAATGTAGTAAACTCGCTTTACTTGGATCCAGTCGAACTTGAAGCACATAATATTCACTTACATCAAAAGTATGAATTGATTAAAAAGGAAGAGGTTCGTGTGGAAACAATCGACTTGGAAGATGCAGATTATGTCATCGTAGCTTATGGTACAATGTCACGAATTTGTCGATCTGCTATCGATATGCTCAGAGATCAAGGTATTAAAGTTGGCATGATTAGACCGATTACTTTATGGCCATATCCAAAACAAGCATTCAATCAAATAGCTAAAAACACAAAAGGTATCTTATGTGCTGAAATGAGTATGGGACAAATGCTTGATGACGTATTGATTGCCAATAAAAATCGTTATCCAGTTGCCTTTTTCGGACGTACTGGTGGCATGGTTCCTGAACCAGAAGAAATTGTTGAAGCCATTTTAGACTTTGATGACAGGGTGGTGAAATAATGGATATCAAATATCAAAAGACACAAGGTCTAACTGATAAATCGTTGACCTATTGTCCTGGCTGTACACACGGTATTGCACATAAGTTAGTTGCTGAAACATTGGAGGAACTTGATGTTCTTGGAGAAACTATTGGTGTTGCAAGTGTTGGATGTTCTGTCTTTTCATATCAATTTTTTAATTGCGATATGCAACAAGCACCCCATGGAAGATCATGTGCAGAAGCAACCGGTATTAAGCGTGTTAGACCCAATAATATTGTGTTTACCTATCAAGGGGATGGCGACTTAGCTTCTATTGGTATTGCTGAAACCATCCATGCGGCTAATCGCGGCGAAAACATCACAGTCATTTTTATCAATAATGCGATTTACGGTATGACAGGTGGTCAAATGGCACCGACGACATTATTGGGACAAAAAACAACAACCTCTCAAGATGGCAGGGATGTTCTTGTTCATGGTAATCCGATTAAGATATCTGAAATCTTTTCGCAAATTGACGGTGTTGCTTATTTGGAACGTGTTGCATTATATGACCCGAAACATGTTATTAAAGCTAAAAAAGCGATTAAGAAAGCTTTTCAATACCAGATTGAAAAACGTGGTTTTACCATGATTGAAATATTATCGACATGTCCAGTTAATTGGGGTATGCATCCGATTGATGCGCTCAAATGGGTGAAAACGGATATGGAACCCATCTATCCATTAGGTGTGTTCAAGGATAAAGGTGATCAAGATGCATGACGCTACAAATATTCGCGTTGCGGGTTTTGGTGGTCAAGGTATCATGATGTTTGGACAGATTCTTGCATATAGTGCAACGATTAACGATAAGAATGCTTTATGGTTTCCATCCTATGGACCAGAAACTAGAGGTGGCACAGCAAATTGCACGGTTATCGTATCAAAAGAGGTTATTGCTTCTCCCGTTTTTCAAAATGCTAATCATTTCATCGCGTTCAATTTGCCATCACTTATGAAATTTCATGAGAAAGTCGCGAACAAAGGCTTAATACTATATAATTCATCATTGATTAAAGAAGAACAAAAGATGGATAATGTATTAGTTATTGGTGTACCTATTAATGAAATTGCAGCAAAACTAGAAAACGAGAAAGTTATTAATATGGTCATGTTAGGGGCATATTTGGAATTAACGGATTTATTTAATCAACATACGGTTGAAGCAGCATTAAAGAAATTTCTAGGTAATCGGAAATCACAAATGCTAGATGTCAACCTTGACGCGATAGAACAAGGTAGACAATATATAAAGGGGTTGGCGTGACGAATGCTTCATCATTTTAAAGCTTTAGAGGCAATGGCAAAACAACAGCAACCAAAACGAATGGTGGTTGTTTTTCCTCATGATCTCAATGTCTTGGAGGCAGTGTTGGAAACGTATCAGCAAACCATGATTAAACCGGTGTTCATCGGTGATGAAGAACGTATTCATCAATTGATCAATATTGGCGATATAGAAATCATTCATGAAACGGATCCAGTCAAAGCATCAAAAATTGCAATGGATTTAGTCAATCATCAACAGGTTGATATTTTGATGAAAGGACTGATTGACACACACGATTTGTTAAAGGCAGTTGTTAATGATCAATATGGTATTAAAAAAGCACCACTATTATCGCATGTTGGTTTGTTAGAATATCCTGATTTCAATCGTATATTATATGTGACAGATGGCGCGATGAATATTAATCCAACTGTGGAAGAGAAGATTGTAATTATCGAAAATGTTGTGGATTTAGCGCATCGATTAGGTGATAAAAAACCGAAAGTCGGTCTTGTATCAGCGGTTGAAAAAATCAATCCGAAAATGAAATCAACAACAGACGCTCAACTGATCATTAAACATTATGAAACGAAACATAATATGTTCGATATCGATGGACCATTCGCGATTGATAATTTGGTCAGTCTTGAAGCTGTCAAACATAAAGGGTTGAAAGGGCCTGTCGCGGGGCAGGCAAATATCTTGGTGTTTCCAAATATTGAATCAGGTAATGTGTTTTATAAAACGTCTGTGTTTTTAGCAAATGCTAAATCAGCAGGTATCGTACTTGGTGCGAAGGTGCCGATTGTTTTAACGAGCAGAGCAGATTCGAAAGATGCAAAATTAAATGCCATCTATTTAAGTGTGGTGATGTCATGAATGATTTAATGTTAATTATTAATCCAGGTTCCACGTCTACAAAAGTTGCATTATATAAAAATGAACGTATCATCATTGAAAAAACATTGAGACACCCAGTGGATGAATTATCAAAATATTGGCATATCATTGACCAAAAGGATGATCGGAAAAAGCTTATTGAAGCCTTTTTAGAACAGCATAACTACAAGCTAAAAGACATTGATATATTTATTGGTAGAGGTGGTATGTTAAAACCGCTTAAGCAATCTGGAACATATTTGATTAACACCCTGATGATAGCTGACTTAAAGGCCGCAAAATATGGTGAGCATGCTTCAAATTTGGGAGCAATTATCGCCTTTGAATTGGCTCAATTAAATCATAAGAAAGCGTATATTGTTGATCCGGTTTGTGTTGATGAGATGCATGATGTCGCACGTGTTTCAGGATTAAAAGGTTTAACGCGTCAATCCACCTTTCACGCATTGAATCAAAAAGCAATTGCTAAAAAACACGCTTTAAATATTGGAAAGAAATATGAATCGCTGAATCTGATTGTTTGTCATCTTGGTGGCGGTATCAGTGTTGGACTTCATATGAAAGGAAAAGTCGTAGACGTCAATAATGCTTTAGGCGGCGATGGACCATTTTCACCCGAAAGAACAGGCTCGTTACCAACGTATCCACTTATTGAATTGTGCTTCTCCAATGGATACAAAGAAATGGACATCAAGAAAATGCTTGTAGGTAAAGGTGGTCTCGTGTCATATTTGGACACATCAGATGGTATGGAAATTGAAAAACGCATTATTGCCGGTGATCAAGAAGCAGCGTTTTATTTTCATGCTATGGCTTATCGAGTTGTTAAAGAAATCGGCGGCCTTTATTTTATCACTTCAGGTGATATCGATGGTATTTTAATCACGGGTGGTCTCGCACATAACCAAACGTTTATATCATATCTAAAATCATATATTGAACCGATTCAAAAATTATATGTTTATGCGGGTGAAGATGAGATGCAGGCCTTAGCAGAAGGGGTTATGCGGGTGTTAAACAAAGAAGAAGAATTACATATCTATGATGCCTCATGAACTGGCTGAAAGATTCAGTTTTGCTTGTTTGATATCAAAATAAACCATATAAAGAATGGGTGCAATTTGATAAAACAAAAAAAAAGATATCATACGTTGATCGCGTCTTTTATGCCAAACGCATAAGAGACGTTTTTGTATATTGAAAATATATTGAAGGAAATGAAAGAAGATTCTAAATGCTATGGGTGATAAACAAAGAAATAAAAACAACAAAAAAGATGATCATTCAAATATTTGAATAACCATCTTAAAGTACTGACTAAAAATGCTAATCTTTTATCTATTTCAAGATAGAACTTTCACATAAAACCGTAAAGATCTTTGTGTTTGTATTATGTTCGTAGAGCTTTGACAATTATCGAAAGCACGTTCAAAATTAAACCATCGATGATGCTGATTGCTCCAAGTATATATCCCCAATAGCGTTCAGGTTGTATGATGGATACTATGAAAAATCCAATGGCTAAAACATATAAGATGTATGCGCCGGCATGCAATACCATTGGATTAATCAAAGGTAATGAAGGGACACTATAACGTCCGATTTGAGCAAATTCTGCATCGGTTACTTCGAGTGGTGTCATCACAATGAATTCTTTGTCTTTGGTATTGTATCTTAAACCAATCACATTGCCTGTCGCTCTTTCAATAACAAATTGGGTTGATTCAACCCGTTTGATAGATTTTTTTGGCAAAATTGGATCAAACAATTCTTCAACGTGTGGTCCTTGATAGGATTCATAAAGATTTGCTGCAATGAGTACACGTGCTCTTTCATATAATTCATTTATGTTTCTATGTTTACTTTTTACATCTAAATAAGCTTTTACTTTTTCATGCATGATTATCACCCCATTTGCCTTCAGTCTATCACAAATTAAAGGAATTTCAAATCATCTTTATGATTATATTTCATATATAAAAACATTAAACATCAACCATAAATATGTCTAAAAACGGATTGCCATAGCAGGTTTTTTACCAGTCATTATTGTTTTTTTTAAAACGATGAATAATGAACATGTTAAAAATCAAGTAAAATATGAAATGATTCAAGAAAAGATTAGTCTATATATCGAGTAAATAAACAGAG
>WOZH01000049.1 GCA_011620375.1 Acholeplasmataceae bacterium | reverse complement strand
GATTATGAATGGTTAAAAGCGTATGAATGCCATAGTACCCTTCGTTCTTGTGCCGATAATGTTCATCCAATAGATAGGGAATCATGCCAGTTTGCCAATCGTTGATATGTAGTATATCAGGATAGTCATTCAAAATATCCATCAGTTCTAGCACTGCATAATCAAAACACGTATAACGCTCAGCATCATCAGAATAACCATATAGGTGTTCTCGTTCAAAGTAATGCATATTTTGTACGAAAATATAGTCGATACCTTCATAAGTCATGCCGAAATAATTTACAATGGTTTCCAGTCCACCAATTTGAATAGTCTTTCGACCAATGAAGGACATTTGATCATGATGTTGACCAATGTTTTTATAGTAAGGTGTAATCACTTTGACATCATGTTTAAGCTTTTTTAAACCTTGGGGTAAAAAATAAGCCATATCAGCGAGACCACCAGTCTTGCTGAAAGGAAATGCTTCTGAACTGACAAAAAAAATATGCATGAAAACACCTCCAATCTACTTTTTATTATACACGTTGCAAACGCTTTATTCAACAACATACACCAATTCTTTTAATGCGTTTAAAGGCTTTAGCATGATATAATATATTTAATAAGGATGTGACGAAATGACGAATGAACGATCATATGGTGCAGTTGTTTATCGATGGCGTGAGAATGAACGAGAATTTTTGTTAATTAAACATCAAAAGGGCGGTCATTTTGGTTTTCCCAAAGGACATATGGAAAAAGATGAATTGCCTATCGAAACAGCACATCGTGAAATATTTGAAGAAACAGGTTTAGATGCTTATATTTATGATGACTATCAATTTAATACGCACTATAAACCGAAACCTAATATTCAAAAGGAAGTAGTATATTTCATTGGCCGACCTATTGACAATCAGTTGAAGCGACAAGAAAAGGAAATTGCTGACGTGTTATGGTGTTCGGAAAAAGATGTCAAGGATACGCTCACCCATGAAGGCGACAAAGTTATATTCGATCAAGTATATGAGCGTATAGCGTCCCTTGAATCGGGTATATCGAGTGAATTGTTAACACATATTGAAGAAACCATATTACCACTGTATGATCAGTTTGATGAAGGACATCATAGAGACCATATTTATGAAGTCATTAAAGCATCTTTCGAATTGGTTGAACAATATCCAGCAAAAAAGGATATCGTGTATTTGATTGCCTGCTATCATGATTTAGGCTTACGGTTTAGTCGCGATACACATCATATCACTTCTGGGAAGTTACTTAAAAATGATCGCTATGTCATCAATCATTACAGTGCACCTGAGATCAATATCATGGTTGATGCTATATTCGATCATCGCGCTTCGAATACGCATGAACCAAGAACGATATACGGTAAGATTCTTTCTGAGGCGGATAGATTATTGAATGTTGATAAAGTCTTAAAAAGAACCGTACAATACGAACTTCACAAGCATCCTGATTTGGATCCTGATGAACAGCTAAAAAACGCTTTCGAACACATCGTTGATAAATACGGTAAAACAGGCTATCTAAAGCGGTTTTTAGATTATGAACCCAATCGCATTGGAGACGAAGCTTTAAAGCAATTAATTGCCGATGAAGATGAACTTGTTAAAGTTTTGAAAAAAACGTTTGATAAATATTTAAAACCTAATCACTAAAAGCCACTTATTATATGTTAAAATAATGTTATGAAAAGTAAATAAGGAGATATATTTATGATTGTCGGAACAGTGATGGAACGCAAGAAGTATGAATTTCGCGTTGGTCTTGCACCAAGCAGTGTGAAAGAATATGTTTCTCACGGGCATCAAGTAATTGTCGAAAAAGATGCCGGCATTGGATCTGGATATACAAATGATGATTATGAAAACGCAGGCGCTATCATTATCGATAAGACCGCGGATGTTTGGGCAAAAAGCGATATGATCGTGAAAGTCAAAGAACCTTTAGCAGAAGAATTTAGGTATTTGAGACCAGATCTTTTGCTTTATACGTATTTACATTTGGCAGCAAATGAACCTTTGACAAAAGAATTGCTTGCAAAACATGTGAAAGCAATCGCTTATGAAACAATTGTTGAAGAAGATGGCTCATTACCTTGCTTAGCACCGATGAGTGAAGTTGCTGGTAGACTTGCAGCGATTGAGGGTGCAAAATATCTCGAAAAACCGTTCGGTGGATCGGGTGTTCTTATTTCAGGTGTACCAGGTGTATCACAAGCTAAAGTCGTGATTATAGGAGCTGGTGTTGTTGGTGAAAATGCATTAAAAATGCTTGTTGGTATGGGAGCAGCCGTTACTGTCCTTGATGTAAATTTAAAAAAATTAACCTATTTAGATGATTTGTATGGCAATCGTATTCAAACATTATACTCGACGTCTGATCATATAGAAAAAGCTGTTACTGAAGCAGATCTTGTGATTGGTGCTGTATTGTTGCCAGGAAAAAAGGCTCCGAAATTAATTAAGCGTGATTATTATAAGAAAATGCGTCCTGGTAGTGTGATAGTTGATGTCGCTATAGATCAAGGTGGTGCAACAGAAGTTTCACATTCCACCTATCATGATGAACCGACTTATGTGGTTGATGGTATTATTCATTATGGCGTTGCAAACATGCCTGGTGCTGTACCTAGAACTTCTACAGAGGCTTTAAATCATGCGACATTGAAATATGGTTTATTAATTGCTGATCATGGTTTAGAGCAAGCGATTGCTAGAAATGATGCATTAAAACAAGGTGTCAATTGTTATCAAGGTGACTGCACATGTAAAGGGGTCGCAGAAGCGTTAGATATACCTTATGTCGTCCTTCATTAAAAACAAAAATAAAAAGGGAAA
>WOZH01000075.1 GCA_011620375.1 Acholeplasmataceae bacterium | reverse complement strand
TTATATACTTGCATCTGCAAAAGAAAATGATGTTAGATATGTTCGCCTGCAATTCACGGATATTTTAGGTGTTGTTAAAAATGTTGAGATTCCAGTAACGAATCTAGAAAAGGCACTTGCTAATGAAGTGATGTTCGATGGTTCTTCGATTCAGGGTTTTGTTCGTATCGATGAAGCAGATATGTATCTATATCCTGATTTATCGACATGGCTTATTCTTGAATGGGAAACGATTCCTCAAGGTAAAGTTGCACGTTTGATTTGCGATATCTATACCATCGATCATGTACCTTTTGAAGGAGACCCAAGATACATATTGAAACGCAATTTAGAAGAAATGCGCAAAATGAATCATAGATTCGATAAATTCAATGTTGGCGTTGAACCTGAATTTTTCTTATTCAAATTGGATGAAGATGGCAAACCAACGATGGCATTTTCTGATATGGGTGGTTATTTCGATTTAGCACCCATTGATGAATCAGAAGACGTTAGAAGAGATATCGTCCTAGAACTGGAGAACATGGGCTTTGAAATGGAGGTTTCACATCACGAGGTTGCTTATGGTCAACATGAAATCAATTTCCATTTTGATAATGCTTTGGAGGCTTGTGATAATATTCAAACATTTAAAATTGTTGTCAAGAATGTCGCTAGACGTCATGGTTTTCATGCCACGTTCATGCCTAAACCGGTTGAAGGTATTAACGGATCAGGCATGCACACAAACTGTTCAATCTCAGATGTAGATGGCAATAACTTGTTTTATGATTCAAAAACAGAGAATCATTTATCAAAAGTTGCACTTCAATTCATTTCTGGTGTGATGAAGCATGCACGTGAATTTTGTTTAGCAACAAACCCAACGATTAATTCATATAAACGACTTGTTCCTGGTTTTGAAGCACCATGCTATATTTCTTGGAGTGACGCTAACCGCTCAACGATGATTCGTATCCCAGCGGCTAGAGGTAACGCGACCCGCATAGAAGTGCGCTCAGTTGATCCTTCATCAAATCCTTATTTAGCGATTAGTGCATTATTGTCATCGGGTCTTGATGGGTTGAAGAGCGATTTGAATATCATCTCTCCTGTTAAAAAGAATTTGTTTAAAATGTCAGAGCTTGAACGTAAACGGTTAGGAATCAAGAGTCTGCCAGAATCATTAAAAGAGGCTATTGGCAATTTCAGTGCTTCAAAATTGATGAAATCTACGATGGGAGATTTCCTTTATGAAAAACTAATTGAAGCGAAAACAAAGGAATGGGACGAATATAAAACAAAAGTTTCGGCATTTGAACTTGAAAAATATCTACCAATTATTTAAATCATTCATGAGGCTATCATGATCATTGTGATAGCCTCTTTGTTTGGTGCCATGAATATTATACAGTTGTCAACATATTATATGTGAATGTTATGTAAATAATCGAGTTTGTCATTATACAACACAACAAAAAAGCGCTATGCTTCAGCGCTTTTTCTAACGAATTGATTATATTTTTTTTCATGACCTATCGAGGTCTCTCTACCATGTCCAGGATAAACAGTAGTTTGATCTGGGAAAAGATCATACATTTTATGGATTGAATGAACGAGATCTACTTGATTGGCATGCGGTATATCCGTTCTACCAACAGTTTGATAAAATAATGTGTCACCTGAAAATAGCATTTGAGCGTCTTGTAGATAAAGTACCGTGCCACCCTCTGAATGGCCTGGTGTATCGTATACATAAAATGAAGATCCTTGAAATGAAAATGTAAATGGTTCTTTAATCCATGTGGTGATTTTTGCATTGATTTGTGCTGAAGGACCATAGATTTCAATCCACCATTGATCATTATGTGGTGCATATACTGGAACATTTAAATAGTCATTTAGAAATTCAATACCACCAATATGATCTGGGTGACCGTGTGTGATATAAATAAATTCAACATTTAGTTGATGATTGACGATAAAATCCAACACATCTTGGCTTGGATAACCGGGGTCCACAACAAAAGCTTTTTTATCTTCATAAACGATATAACAATTGCTTTTTAGTGGTCCTAAAGAAAAACGTTTAACATGCATCATATATCCGTATACTCATAACTGTAATCATAGTTAGCGTATAGTTTCCCTTCTTTCCATTGTTATAGTTAAGCAAGCACGGTGGATTTGTAGCATTTCAGTCTAGTTGAGACAATTACTCAAGTTCTTTTTTGATGTCAATCATCAGTCCATTAAAACGGGATGAATCTCCAAAAAGATGACAGCATAAGAAATCAGCGACTTATCCAGTGCCTTTCTTTACAACAAAGTTATTATATAGCATATTGTATGAATTATAAAGAGAAAAGCGATATAATAATGCTTGCGAAGGAGTGTGGATGATGAACATAGCAAACTCAATTATCGATCTTGTTGGTAACACCCCATTATTATCATTAAAACGTTATGGAAAACATATTGGTGCTGAAGCAGAAATCGTCGCCAAATTAGAATATTTTAATCCGCTTTCGAGTGTCAAAGACCGTTTGGCAAAAGGATTAATTGCATCTATTGAAAAAAAAGGTCTCGTGAACGAAAACACAGCATTTGTTGAACCAACATCGGGGAATACAGGGATTGGCTTAGCTTTTGTTTGTGCGAGTAAAGGATATCCTTTAACCATTATCATGCCTGAAAGTGTGTCGAAAGAACGTGTACAAATCATTAAAGCTTTAGGTGCGAAAGTGATTTTAACGGATCAATCATTGGGTATGAATGGCTCAATTTCTAAAGCAAAGGCATTAATGCATCAAAATCCCAATTTGATTATGCCGATGCAATTTGAAAATCCTGCAAATCCAGAAGTCCATAGACAAACAACTGCGAAAGAGATCTTAACTGATACCGATCATCAACTCGATTTTTTTGTTGCAGGCAGTGGCACAGGTGGCACGATTACTGGTGTTGGTGAAGTCTTAAAACAAACCATTAAAGATATTAAAATTATTTTGGTTGAACCCGCAGATTCGCCAATAATTTCAGGTGGAGAACCTGGAAAACACGCACTCATGGGCATCGGGCCAGAATTCGTTCCCAAAATATTAAATACAAAGATTATTGATGAAATTATTACGGTTACTAAAACAGATGCCTTTGATACAGCGCGATTATTAGCTAGGACAGAAGGGGTTTTCGCAGGTATCTCATCCGGTGCAGCACTATATGCTGCTGGCCTCATCGCGAAAAGAAAGGAAAATAAAGGTAAGCGGATTGTTGTGATTATTCCTGACACTGGAGAACGCTATCTGTCAACGGAACTATATCAATGAAAAAAACGGAATGTAAACTAAAAGACGTTCGAGCAGCTAAATTATATGATCCCGCCGCGCCATGTTGCTTAATGGTATATTTTACTTATCCAGGTGTGATCGCTTTAAGAAGGCATCGAAGAGCGCATAAGCAATGGCTTAAAGGTCACTTGAATTATGCGAGATGGATCAGTTATAAAACACGCAAAAAAACAGGCATTGATATTCATCCTGCAGCTAAAATCGGTACAGGTGTTTTTATTGACCACGGGATGGGAACAGTTATCGGTGAAACTGCAGAAATCGGCGATGGCTGTGTGTTGTATCAAGGTGTTACCCTGGGTGCGAATACGTTTGAAAAGATTGATCGACATCCAAAATTAGGTGAAGGTTGTATCGTATATGCAGCAGCAACGCTCATTGGACCCATCCATATTGGTGCCAACAGCATCATTGCTGCAGGCGCGGTTGTTGTTAAAGACGCACCAGAAAAGAGTGTCTTAAAAGGTGTACCAGCCGTGCGAAGTGAACGTAAAATGAAATGATTTTCTATTTGCGTCATATTCGTATAAAAGATCTTATATATAATTGACAAAATGCCATATTTTTGGTATCATTAATTAGGTTTTAGGAGGAATACTATGATTTGGGCTGACTATCTCGTCATCGTCCTATCCGTATTGCTCATCGTTGCTGTACTCTTACAGGGTTCAGATGAAGATGGAGCAAGTGCGTTTAGCGGTGAAAAATCTGAATTATTCAAAAACAAAAAAGATAGAGGATTTGATCTCTTTTTAACAAGAGCCACACTTGCTATTACAACGTTGATGATTGTCTTTGTGGTATTATCAAACTTCTTACATTAAAAAGATGGAAAGCACGGGTTGTGCTTTTTTCTTTGCGATACAATGATGAAGAATTTACGCATTTAACTTTGACAAACACATAAAAATCATATATAATAACAACGGCTAATTAAACGTAGCGCGGAAGGAGGGCAGAAGATGCCTAAAACAGTTGTTCGTGATAAAGAATCACTAGAAGACGCATTGCGTCGTTTTAAGCGTGATGTATCTAAATCAGGAACCCTCCGCGAAGCACGCAAACGTCAATTTTACGTTAAACCAAGTGTGGAACGTAAGGATCGGATTCGAGCTAACCGCACCAAGAAAAAATGACAAATGACGCACCCTTTGGTGCGTTTTCATTTCTATTCTCTTATTTTTCGTGTGTAAAGGGGCAGTAAATACCCATTTATGGTATAATATTAGATAGAGAAGAAGGGGCGATTGAATGAAGTTAGACCAACAAATTCATCATGCTGAAACGATCAGCCGGGTCGTGGGCATTCAAGATCGAAACCTATTAGTTTTCAAACAGTACCTAGGCATTCACGTGTCGGTTCGCGGCAGTGAGATCATCACTGATTCAAAACCGGAAATGAAGGGGCTTTTGGAGGCTATTTTTGCTGTCTTGATATCACTTGCTGAGCATCAAATTCAACTGAATGAACGCGATGTTATGTATATCATTAAAATGGCTGAGCAAGACAAACTTGAAGGTATAAATAAACTATATCAAAAGCGTGAAAAGATTATTACCAATGATTTAGGAAGATCTGTTTATCCCAAGACATTTAATCAAAGAGAATACGTGGAGGCTATTGCCAAATATGATTTAACATTTGGTATCGGTCCTGCTGGTACGGGTAAAACTTATTTAGCGATTGCATGCGCAGTTGCTGAATTGAAAAAAGGGACTATCAAGAAACTGATTTTGACAAGACCAGTTGTTGAAGCGGGTGAGTCACTCGGGTTTTTACCAGGTGACCTAAAAGAAAAAATAGATCCCTATCTAGTACCTTTATATGATGCACTATATGAAATGTTAGGAAGTGCACAAACACTTAACTTGATGGAAAAGGGAATTATTGAGATTGCGCCACTCGCCTATATGCGTGGTCGTACGTTAGAAAATGCATTTGTGATTTTGGATGAAGCCCAAAACACAACAACAGCACAAATGAAAATGTTTTTAACAAGACTTGGATTTTCATCTAAGATGGTGATTACAGGAGATCCGTCACAAACAGATCTACAAACAAAACTTCTTTCGGGATTAAATCACGCAGTATCATTATTGGAAACGCTAGATGGCATCGCTGTTGTCAAATTTGATAATATCGATGTGATTAGACATCCATTGGTTCAACATATCCTAGAAAGGTATGATCACCATGAAGGTAACCATTCATAATCAAACAAATATGCCGATTGTCGACATTGAAAAATTAATTAAGCGAATTTTTAAACGGATTCATGAAGTTGAAGGTATGCAACTCATTTTTGTGGATGCCAACGAAATAAGACGCTTAAATAAAACTTACCGCAACATAGATCATGTGACGGATGTTTTGACGTTCATCAATGATGAACCTGATGATCACTCGCTCGGTGATGTGTTTATCTGTTTAGACCAAGCTGAAAAACAACGGACAACATATGGTCATAGTTTTAATCGCGAGGTCGGGTTCTTGGCCGTACATGGCTATTTACATCTAAAAGGATATGATCATCACACGACCGAGGAAGAAAAAATTATGATTAAAAAACAAGAGGAGATACTTAAAAAGGCAAGACTAGAAAGGAGCCTTGAAGATGAATGATTTAGAACACGCTAAAAAAGCAAGATTACGCGCGTATACACCGTATTCACATTTTAAAGTTGGTGCCGCTATTCGCTTGAAAGATGGTACCATGGTCTATGGTTCGAACATTGAAAATGCGGCATTTGGATTATCAAACTGTGCAGAGCGGAGTGCAGTGTTTTCATTAATCAGTCAAGGATATGATCCAAAAGATATTATACAAATAACAATTATCGCTGATTCAAACGGGCCTGTCAGTCCTTGTGGATCATGTCGTCAAGTGCTTCATGAATTACTACCTAAAGATGCCAAAGTCATATTAGGAAATCTTAAGGGAGAAACAAAAACGATGACGACGGATGAGTTGTTGCCATATGCTTTTGAGACATTTGATGAAGACAACACATAAAGCTGGCTTTGTTGCGATTGTCGGTCGTCCGAACGTTGGTAAATCGACATTACTTAATGCGTTGATTGGCCAAAAAGTTGCCATCACAAGTCCTAAACCACAAACGACGCGACATCGCATATCGGGGATTGTTACAACTCCGGATTATCAACTCGTATTTGTTGATACACCTGGTATGCACCAAGGTAAAGATTTGTTAAATAGAACGATTGATAAGGTCGCTGTTTCTAGTTTGAAAGATGTCGATATTGTTTTATTTGTCGTAGACCGCAAGAAAACAGCCGCTGAAACACATATCATGTCGTATTTTGATACGTTGAAAATACCTGTTTTCCTGTTGATTAATAAGATTGATACATTAGCATCAAAACATGAAATTGATGAATTAATCGTCAGTTATTTAGGTGCTTATGATTTTGCGGGTTATTATCCAATATCCGCGAAAGAGACCACGCATTTAGAACAATTGAAACGCGACTTGATTAAACTTATACCCGAGGGACCACAATATTTTCCGACGGATATGAAGAGTGATCAAAGCGATACTATGATGATGTCAGAATTAATTAGAGAAAAAATCTTATATTTAACTGAACAAGAAGTACCACACGCAGTTGCGGTACAAATTGAGTCACTTGCCGATAATCCAAAAGAAAAAACGTTGGATGTTGGTGTCGTCATCATCGTTGAGCGGTCAAGTCAAAAGATGATATTGATTGGTAAACAAGGTGAGAAAATTAAAGCGATTGGTACAGCAGCGAGGAAAGACATCAATCAATATTTAAATAGAAAAGTTCATTTAACCTTGTGGGTTAAGGTAAAAAAAGACTGGCGGAATAGACCACAGGACTTGAAAACGTTTGGATTTGGTGACTGAAATGGAAGGTATCATTTATCGTGTTCAACCCTATCAAGAACACGCAAGATTGTTATTCACATACACACCTAAAGGCAAAGTGACTTTGATTGCTAAAGGTTCACAAAAATTAAATGCTTCAACACGTGTCCTTGCTCAATTCTTGACGAGATTATCATTTAAAGAAGTACCTTCAAAATCAATGTACACCTTATTAGAACCCAAATTAATTGATGACTATCACAAGATTAAAGATAATTATCAACAAACACAAGCAGCAGCGCTTATATTGGAAATCATTGATCATTTCATTGTGGAAGATGCCATTCACCAAAGTATATACAATGAAATCATTGCTGCTTTGGAAGCGACGGATATTGAGATATCAGCGCTTCAATTTTCATTAAAAATGTTGAATCCTCTAGGATTAGCTTTAAATTTGAATCCCGATGGTAGAAAAGTACGTGGTGTTAGCATAGAAAATGGTGGGCTCGTTTATGAAGATGAAGACGGATTCATCGATCTGGATGTAAAAGCAGCGACGCCCCTTTTAAAACTTTATTATTTACCGTATAATGAACATAGTATCTATGCAATAGATACATTGAATGAAATTAAGGAATTCATTCAAAAATACTACCAATTTCATTTACAGACAACATTAAAAAATTTGAAATGAGGAACAGATATGGTCAAACTTGATGATCTCGTACAATTCGCGAAAACAACCGGATACATATTTCAAGGCAGTGAACTCTATGGTGGGTTAGCAAACACTTATGATTATGGTCCTTTAGGTAGCAAATTAAAGCGTAATATCAAAGAAGCATGGATAAAGAAATTTCAAAAAGAAACACCATATAATGTTCTTGTTGACACATCCATCTTGTTAAACCCTGAGGTTTGGGTTGCTTCTGGTCATGTTGGTGGTTTTTCGGATCCACTCACGGAATGTAAAAATTGCAACCAGCGTTTTAGAGCTGACCAATTAATTACGCAGCATGATTCACAAGTGAATGCGGATGGATGGTCACTCGAAAAAATGTCTAGTTATCTTGCTGAACATAAAGTTACTTGTCCAAATTGTGGTCAAAGCAATTGGTTACCAATTAAAAAGTTCAATATGATGTTTGAAACACATCAGGGCGTCGTCATGGATTCTGCAAGCAAAATTTATTTAAGACCTGAAACAGCACAAGGCATATTCATTAATTTTAAACAAATTCAACGCACGACTAGAAATCGACTACCATTTGGCGTATGCCAAGTTGGCAAGTCGTTCAGAAATGAAATCACACCTGGCAATTTTATTTTCAGAACTAGAGAATTTGAACAGATGGAAATGGAATTTTTTTGCAAACCTGGCACCGAGTTAGAGTGGTTCAAGTATTGGAAATCGTTTTGTATGGATTGGCTAGTCAATTTAGGAATGAAAAAAGATCATTTACGTTTTGATGACCATCGACTAGAGGAACTATCTCACTATTCAAATGCAACCACTGATATTCAATTTGAATTTCCATGGGGATTTGATGAGTTATGGGGTATTGCAAGTAGAACCGATTATGATCTAAGAGCACATCAAAACCACGCTGCTCAAAATCTTGAGTATTTAGATCCGCAGACGAATGAGAAGTTTTTGCCATATGTCGTTGAACCGGCAGTTGGTGTTGAACGTTTGGTTTTAGCATTTTTATTAGATGCTTATGAAACGGAAGCATTAGATGATGGTACAACGCGACAAGTACTAAGAATTCATCCCGCTTTAGCACCTTATAAAGTTGCTGTATTACCGCTTGTGAAAAAGTTACACAAAGAACAAGCGGAAGCGATTTATATGATGTTGTCAAAACATGTTGATGCTGTTTTTGATGAGACACAATCCATCGGCAAACGCTATCGTAGACAGGATTCGATTGGTACATATTTGTGTGTGACCATCGATCATGATACAGAAGAAACAGAAACGGTGACTGTCCGTCATCGTGACACGATGGCACAAGATCGTGTAAAGATTAAGGATTTGGTTTCTTATATTGAGGAACGTATTCAGTACTAAAAATAACATGGAGGATTCATGGATAACGAACTATTTAAGACCATAAACGATAAAACGAATATCGTCGACCTCGTGTCTGAATTTGTTCAGCTCCAAAAAAAGGGGAAGAACTTCTTTGGACTGTGTCCGTTCCATGATGAGAAGACACCTTCTTTTTCCGTAAGTCCAGAAAAAAATATTTGTAAGTGCATGGGGTGCGGTGAAGGTGGTCAGCCAATCACTTTTTACTCGAAAATCAAAGGAATTCCGATGCATGAAGCTGCTCTGGAACTCGCTGAGCGTGCGGGCATTAAAATCAATGACCAACCTGTTAAAACGGATCCGCATGCCAAAGACTATGCGCTCATGAAAGAAGCGATGACGTTTTATCAATTTAACTTAAAAAATAGCAAAGGTGGTGAACAAGCCATCACCTACCTACATAACCGGGGATTATCTGATCAAACCATCGAGCATTTCAAAATTGGACTTGCACCAGCACATGGAGAAACGATTTATCAAATTTTAAAGGATAAAGGATATGCCGTATCAGATATGATTGCATTGGGGTTAGTCAAACAAAGCGATGATGGATCATATTTCGATTTGTTTGCCAATCGCATTATGTTTCCAGTGACGAATCTAAGAGGGCATATCGTAGGTTTTAGTGGACGAACCTTATCGACTCAAGATAAAGTTAAATATATGAATAGTCCCGAATCTCACATTTTTAAAAAAAGCGAGCTCATCTATCATTTGTATGAAGGATTAGGCGATATTAGAAAAGCAAAACAGGCGGTGCTATACGAAGGATTTTTTGATGTTATTGCAAGTTATCAAGCAGGCATCAAAAATGGTGTAGCTACTATGGGAACTGCCTTGACAAACGGACAAGCACGTCTGCTTAAGCAAGTAACACCGAGCATCATTATTGCATATGACGGCGATGAAGCTGGACAAAAGGCTATTAGGTCTGCCATACCTATTTTATCCTCTGTTGCACTGAAACTTGGCGTGGTTACTATTCCGGAAAGCATGGATCCCGATGAATTCATTCAAAATTACGGACCCGATCGCTATGAGACCATGTTTGCTGAAAGCATCGTTGATCACTATCAGTTTAGTTATCAATACTACAAAAAAGGTAAAGATCTAACAAACGCAAATGATATTAAGACATTCAAAGATCAAGTGGTTCGCATGTTGGCCACTGCAGATGAGACGATTCAAGCTATCTATAAAAAAAGACTTGCCCATGATTTGAATATCGACGAAAAAGCGATTGTTATCAGACGCAATAGAGCAAGTAAGCATATTGAATCAAAACCCGCCCCATTACCAAAGAAGAAGCATAAAAAGTTTTTAAACAAATACGAGCGTGCTGAACGTTATTTGTTATGTGGCATGCTGCGATTAAAAGCATCCTGTCTCTATATACAATCACGATTGACATTAGACGATCATATTGACCAATTGACTGGAGTGCTATGCATCAAAGTTGAAGATTATTATCAAGAGCATGATATTTTAGTCATCGATGATTTTTTGAATGGTCTAACTTTTGAAGAGCGTGAACACATGGAAATAGAGATCCTAACAAGCATGCAGTGGAACAATGTTTTCGATTATGATAGTGAAGGATTTGATGAACATATCCGTATATTGAAGAGTTATGCCGATCAACGACGGTTAAACGAACTCAAAGAATTGTTAGATATAAATCCGCATGATTTGTCGTTATTGGCTGAATTTCAACAGCTTCAAGCGAAGCTTAAGCATTAGGAGGAAAAGAAATGGAACTTGAAAAAATTATAAAAAAACTTGTTGATTTAGCGGGTGAAGATGGCTTTGTTGATCAAGAAGATGTGATACCTTACGCAAAGCCTGGTAGTGAAATGTATTTTAATATCATGCGTGAATTGTTAAATCATGATATTGATATCATCGAGCCTGCAGAATTTTTAAGTGATGATGCAACGGAAAGTGATGAATTGACCAGCCTTGAAGAGTTAGAACAAGAGGATGACGACGACCCGGAAGATGATAGTGATGAAGATGAACCAGATGATTTATCTTTATCGGAATTAGATGTTGAAGAAGAAGAATTGATCAATATCGATACGATTGCTTCCACTGTCAAAATTGATGATCCGGTTAGAATGTATCTAAAGGAAATCGGGCAAATTCCACTTTTAAATCATGAAGATGAGCAAAAATATGCCATTCGTGTTTCTAATGGACGTTATGCCAAAGAGCAACTAGAACAATACGAAGCGAATGCGATAGAATTATCCGACGAAGATTTGGAAGAATTAAGAAACACACTAGAGATTGCGCAATGGGCTAAAAACAAACTCGTTGAAGCGAACTATCGTCTAGTCGTCTCAATTGCGAAGCGTTATGTTGGACGCGGTTTGTTATTCTTAGACTTAATTCAAGAAGGTAATATGGGTTTGATGCGTGCCGTGGACAAATTTGACTATGAGAAAGGATTCAAGTTCTCAACTTATGCCACATGGTGGATTAGACAAGCCATCACACGTGCGGTTGCAGATCAAGCGAGAACGATTAGAATACCAGTTCATATGGTTGAAACAATCAATAAAATGATTCGAATTCAACGTCAATTAATTCAGGATTATGGTAGAGAACCGACCATCGATGAGATTGCTGAAAAGATGGGAATTACGCCTGAAAAGGTTCAAAATATCCAACGTATCGCTAAAGAACCGATTTCCTTAGAAGCACATGTCGGCGAAGAAGAAGATTCTTCACTTGGTGATTTTATCTCTGATCCTAATGCTTTAACGCCACATGAATTTATGCTTCAAGAAATGGTCAAACAAACACTGGATGAAGTGCTTGAAACATTAACTGATCGTGAAGAGAAGGTACTGCGGTTGCGTTATGGTTTATTTGATGGTAAAAATCATACACTTGAAGAAGTGGGAAGAGAATTCGGTGTTACACGTGAACGTATTCGTCAGATTGAAGCGAAAGCGTTACGCAAGTTAAGAAGTCCTTCCCGTCAAAACAAACTCAAAGAATTTTATTATGGCAAGAAGTAAGCGAATTAAATTATTAGCTTCTCTTACCAAAGGATATCATACGGTTGTCGACATTGGTACAGATCACGGATTGGTTTTGAAACAAGCGTTTGATTTAGGGTACATCAAACATGCTATCGCAGTGGACATTAAAGCAATGCCACTTGAACAAGCGAAAGATAATCTTAAAGGTTATGATGCACAATTTATCATCTCGGATGGATTTAAACAAATAGATCAACCCTTTGATATGGCTATCATCGCAGGGATGGGTGCCTATACAATTTGTGAGATCATGGCAGAAACCAAAAATCCACATGCTAGGTATGTACTTCAAGCTAACGACAAACACGAGATTCTTCGAAAATATTTAGCACAGCATCAATATCGAATTGTTGATGAGCACATTATATTTGACGGATTTTATTATATCGTGATGGTTGTAGAACAAGGGTGTATGACACTTTCACCCAAAGATTGTTATCTTGGACCCATCTTACAGCACAAGCAAGAAGCTAAACCGTATTATCGGCATAAGCTTATCACTCTAAAAAAGATTATACCCAGTGTTGATGATCATAAGAAAAAGGTTCTAGAAGCTTTAATAGCATACTTAGAAAGTATTTTGTAATACCATTAAAGCATGGTAAAATATGATTAATAAAAGCGTAAATATGATGCAATCATTCAATCTCTAACGAGATGGAGGGACTAATGAAAAAAAACTATCAAATTCTACAGGAACTTGATCGTGCACTCAAAGTGTTTAGACGTTCAGGTATATATGATCGTATTGATACGGAATTAAGTGATGCAGACATCATGGTCCTTTTCTGTGTTGCCTTTTGTGATATTAATCAAAAAGTAAAATTGACAGATATCGCCTATCGACTCAAAGTCACTTTGCCTGCTGTTACGCATAAAGTGAATGAACTTGTTGAAAAGTCTTATGTAGAAAAAACACCATCAGCAAGTGATTTACGCGTGATTTATATTCGATTGACAAAGACAGGCAAGGATTATGTTGAATCAATTAGAGATACCTATTATAAACCAATTGAAGTACTATCCAATCATTTGGGAGAAGAAGATACTAAAACATTCTTAAGAATATTGAGCAAAGTCAGCGAGCTCGGTAAAATAAAGACTGAATAGCACTTTACATTCCGTATTGATTACGTTATAATAATCAATGCGCGTGTTTGGTGCACTAGCTCAGCTGGATAGAGCAACGGCCTTCTAAGCCGTCGGTCGGGGGTTCGAATCCCTCGTGCATCGCCACTTTTTAGAATAAAGCCCAGCGTGGGCTTTTTTTGTGTTTAAATAGGAAATTGTATTCTTTAATCCAAAAATCAATCAACACAAAAAAACCT
>WOZH01000026.1 GCA_011620375.1 Acholeplasmataceae bacterium | reverse complement strand
AAGAGATAGACATTTCCATGACAACAGCCTTTGCGTGGCGTCATAAAGTCATCGATGCCATCAAGGATTATCAGGAAGACGATCTGTTATCGGGCGAGATTGAAATGGATAAAACCTGCTTTTTGCTAAATATGAAGGGGTCCTGAAAAAATAATCATATGCCAAGAAAAGCAAAAAAGGTGGTGCACCATCGGTGTATCGGGGGATTAGCAATGAACAGGTATGTGTACTCGTCGCGATTGATGAAAACAATCGGATTCTATTAAAAGTCATCGGTCAGGAAAACCCCACAAAAAAAGAAATATGGCGGGCATGTCATCAACACATAAAGCCAAACCGTCACGTCACGACCGACAGTAAGGCTGCATATGTTGAAGCATGCAAACAACTTGATTGTTCAGTCGTACAAATTCCTTCGGGAAAGCGAACAATCGATGGATACAGTTTAGGTGTCATCAACAACTATCATAGTGAACTGAAAACATGGATGAGAAGATTTAGAGGCGTTTCAACAAAGCACTTGGACGGTTATCTGATGTGGTTTAGGTTCATGAAATACCTTGCATATCAGATGGAATCCAACACTCATACAGGGCATACGCTCAAATACTCAATTTCGAATCGTGTTTCAATGACAATCAGCGATATCTACAACAGACCTTTCCCGATTGACATCTTTAAACCGTATCAACACTTATCTTGAACACAGGGAACTTAAAAACATAATTCGGTAAATAAAAAGAAATTTAAAAGGTCAATACAAATATGGTGTGATTGTTGCTTTTGATGACAACATAATTGACAACTTTGATTATAGTCAGTCAACTGAGAACAATGCATCTACACCATCGATTATCTCTACAAATCAAGCTTAACTGTAACATTATACGAATGCTTTACGATGAAGTTGAAAAACATTTTCCTCATTTAGATCTATGAACGGCTTTATGCAGAGCTCAAATGATATATTTTTTTCTTGTAGTCTATATTTTTCTAAAAGTTCTGGACCACAAGAATTACTACCGACACCGCTCATTTTATAATCGAGATGAAGAACAATATGATCGTTTGCTATCATTTCGTAAGCATGTGAATGAAAGTCTTTTATTCTATATGGATTTACTGAAAAACTAAATGGAATCGTGCTGTCAAACAAAAGTCCTTTATTATTATCGGAAAGCGCGACAAAACGTGAATTGCAATGACTACCATTTTCCTGTGGTTTATCGTAAGAAATATACATTTTTTTAACTGTACTTGTATACAACCCTACATTTGCAGCTGTCTTGCGGTCAATATAGGCTTCCGTTTCACCTCTACCAAAATAAACAACATTTTTTAAATGATGATTCAATTGAATCACTATTCCGAACCGTGGCAACCATGAAATACGCTTTGGTATATTTGCGTCAATATTTATTTTTACAAAGCCTGATTCATTAAAACGATATCTTATACGAATCGGCCCAATTGCTTGAACGGAATCGCATACAAGATATCCCTCAACAAGAAGTGCCCTGTTTTGTATTTCTTGAGATATCATACAAAACTGCATCCTATCTAAGCCCTGCGATTTCCAATATGGCAAGATGTTCCTGTCATTGTCAAGTGGAGCTCTGAATATAGAAATTTCCATTGCTTCAGATAGCATTTCTTTTCCGTCAACGCTAAGAGAAGACAACATGCCATTACGATTAAGTTTTGCTGAATAGTTATTGCCGGAAACTATCATTTCTTCATTGAAATTTTGGATGGTTGCTGGGTTATTCACAACTGTTAATACGTGATAGTTTTCTGACAATGCAAATTGCCTTTTGACTATGATATCTTTTTCACGATAAACAATAAATGTTATGTATCGATAATGTGACCAATCCGGGATATCCGATATTGCAAATACTTTATTTGAAAGTGGTCCTATACCGGAAATATCTAGTACTCCACTAGAAACAATAGCGCCATCTTCTTGGATCTCGTACTTACATTCATAGGTATCAAGCGAAATAAAACTATTTCTGTTTAGAACCTTATAACCAGTTTTCGTTTTTAATATATCGACAGGAGCATAAAACTCTTTCACCTCTAAAAGTGGTGGGTTAATTCGCCTATCTGTTGTTACAAGTCCGTCCATACAAAAATTACCGTCATTTAGTTCATCACCGAAATCTCCACCATATAACACTTTTTCGTCTTTAATTACAGAATGAGAACACCACTCCCATATAAAACCCCCACATAAACAGTCTAACTTGTTAATGATTTCCCAATAGTCCCTAACATCGCCGCAACTATTGCCCATCGCATGTGAGTACTCACAAAGTACTAACGGCTTATCAGCACTTTTTGCAAAACTACGAATCCATTTGGTAGATGCATACATCCTGCTGTACACATCTAAAATACCATGGTCGTCAAAGTCTTTATTTGACGGTACATATGATTTATCGGATTTACATGCCGCTATGTTTTTAAATTTTGTCTCACGCGCTGATGAATACGCGCCTTCGTAATGCACTAAACGGGTTTGATCTTTTTTTTTCAATACCTTTGCTATGGCAATAAAATTTTTACCCCAGCCGGATTCATTACCAAGCGACCAAAATAGAATAGATGTGCGATTCTTGTCACGCTCGTACATAACAAGATTACGGTGCATAATCTGTTCTAGGAATTGTGGATCATCTGCAAGATCGTGTCTGTCAGTCTCATGCTCACCCATCCCATAGCGTGATAATGCACCATGCGCCTCGATATCTGCCTCGACCATCAAGTATATGCCGTACTCATCACATAATTTTGGAAACATCGGATGTGGTGGATAATGGCTGGTGCGTACGGCGTTTATATTGTACTGTTTCATCAAAAGTATATCTTTTAGGATACTCTCTTTCGTTTCGACATAACCGTTTACTGTCATACTGTGACGGTTAACTCCACGGAGTTTAATCGGTTTGCCATTGAGCTTAAGTACATTTCCATCGACTTCTATTCTACGTATGCCAACTCTTTCTGTGATTGTTTCGCCTGCACATTCAATTTTTAAATCATAAAGATTTGGTTGTTCTGCACTCCACAGTTTAGGCGAATTAACTCTAATTGTAATGTTATTACCTTTGCCCGTATAGATTTCATCCTTCTTGTAGGAAAGTGTCAATGAGACAGTTTTATCTGCCTTAAAATTTACTATGCCTATTTTTATATCAACATCAGTCTTTATTTCATAGTCAAAAACATGTCCTGTATTTCTTTCGAGAATATAGACTTCTCGAAATATACCAGACATACGAAACTTATCTTGATCTTCTAGATACGAACCTGCATTCCATTTGAATACTAGGACACGCAACTCATTTTTTCCTTTATTTATAAAATTTGATATATTGAATTCCGATTGCGCATGGCTTACGGAAGAATAACCCGCGAAAATGCCGTTAATAAATATGTAGAAGCAACTATCTACACCTTCAAATATTAAATATTGTTTCTTTTGCTTGTCTGAAATAGTGAAATTTGTGACGTATAAACCACATGGATTATCCTTCAATATTTGCGGGGGAGCGTAAGGAAACGGATATCTAAAGTTGATGTATTGATGGTGGTCGTATCCATTCATCTGCCAGTTTGATGGTACAGATACAATATCTGTCGCTGGAAACGTTTCTGCGCCTTCTATATATCGTTCGAAATATCTAAATTCCCAGTTGTGTAAATACTGTGGCATGATATGATCTGGTATGTAATAAGCACGTTGCTTAAGTGCACCTTGCTGTGGACTAAGCCCTTTATGTAAGTCCATTTCCATTTTATTGATACTCCTTTAAATAATGTTTAAAGCCCTTTAAATATATCCATAATATTTTCCACAGATATGCGTTTAAGCGCGGTTGCTTCGTCATAGCGGATAGCCTTTATCCCATAGATTCTCAATATATATTTGAGCATGTTATTGGAAAAAAATCGTGCTTCTTGATTTCTGCTTTTGATTATTGAATGCGAGCTTTCATTATTGTTTCCATAAAGTAATGAATCTTCGTCGAGAAAAGCAGGGTGTGTCAGTAAAAAGTACTGTCCAGAAGGAATTTGTTTCAGAAACGCTCTTATATGAGAAAAATCCGAGGAAACTTTTTCTACGCCTGGGGGTAATGCATAAAAATACATATGGTTTAAAAGACCCTTTTTACGCGACCATTCTTCCACAACTTCGTCTAGACCCGGTATAGCATATTCTGGAAAGCAATGACTATCTACATACCGTATATCAAAGCCCGCTTTTGTCAATTTATCGAGCTGGGCATCGTATTCAGATATAATAACCTTTATTTTAGGTTTCGTTTCTAGAAATTGCTCAGGGCTAGTTAAAAACCATCCGTTTTCGTCCACAAGACCACTGTTACTGCCAATCAAACTGACAGGTCGCCATTTCAGTTTGTCCCACTCTGCGTTTAGAGTAGCATGCATGCCAAAACAAATCTTTTTGTTTTTTGCAAGCCGTTCAGCGGCGTCTGCAACATACGAACAAGGTGCCATGATAGATACATTTTTAACGATGCCTGCTTTTACGGTCTTTTCAATTGCCGCATTCGCTCCACGCGTGCTACCTGCATCATCTGCGCGAACAATTATTTTGATGTCCTTCATTTATTTTCTCTTTTTTTCTTAGGTCGATTTTTAAATATTTTGTAATATCCTCTAATATGCTTTCCGTTGAGCCGCAGTAAAAGTCCATCTAACATTTCCTCGTTGAAACTACCTTTGGTGTTCATGACGATTACACCAATTGGAAGATAAGGTGCTTGCGCTTCCAGCATAACGTTTATATCATGTCCTTCCTGCTCGTCGGCGTTGTTTCCACCGTCGTACATACTACGTACTTTTTTCATGATTTTTTTTCCTAGTCGTGTCGTAACAATTTCTGAAAGTGTGGAACAACGTGTAAAAGGTTTTGGCTTAAACGGAACAAACTCCTTTTCTAAAATTGCGAAAAAACTTGCGTTTGACACTGCATGTAGGCGAGTTAAATCATAGTATTCAGGTGCGACATTACGGAGATCTTCAAATATATACCCAGGATGAGAAGCCTCTATGGTTATGGTCTTACTTAGACGAATATCTCTTGAAGAACTACCTACTCTTAAAAAATATACGCCTTTTGGCACACGAAAGTCTTTTGTTTTTGTTACGTAAACGGCAAAGTCACGTTGCGTAAGCCGGAAGGTTGCTGTTTTGGTCTCACCAGGTGTGAGAAACAACTTTTGAATTCCCTTTAACTCCTGTGCGGGGCGATATATCTCGCTATCTGGCGGTGAGATATAAAGTTGTACTCCCTCTGCGCCATCACGTTTACCGATGTTTTTTATAGTGACTGTTAACTGTATTTCAGCGTTATCTAATTGTTTTACATTTAAATCCGAATAACGAAACTCTGTATATGAAAGTCCATATCCAAATGGGAATAGCACCTCTTTACTTGCACTGTCATAATAGCGATAACCCACATAAATACTTTCACGGTATTCCACGGTACGCGTTTGTCCGAAATAAGGAAAGCAAGGTGTGTCAGAAAGCGATAAGGGAAAGCTTTCAGGCAGTTTACCGCTGGGTGAGACTCGTCCAAATAAAATATCCGTTAGCGCAGCAACACCGGCCTGACCTGGTAGATAACACATGAGAACTGCTTTAACATGGTCGATCCAAGGCATTTCTACAGCTGACCCAGCAAACAGTACAACAACCGTGTTTGGATTTACTGCACTCACTTTTTCAATGAGTTTATTTTGATTTTCAGGAAGTCGCATGTTCGGACGATCATAACCTTCGCTCTCATAAATTTGTGGTGTTCCAGCAAGGATCAACACAGTATCACAATTCTCAGTTACAATGAGTGCTTCAGCGATAATATTTTCGTCTTTAGGTGTCATCGGTTCGACATCTCTACCGGTTAATACAAAATCACCGGTTTTTTGCGTTATATAGCCTTCTGAAAATACAAATTCAAGATCCTCTTTTTCAAGTTCATCTAAAAATGAGGGAATCATGGTAGGGTGCACATTAGCAGAACCACCACCTTGATAACGGGGATTTTTCGCGAACTCACCTAAAATTGCAAGCCTTTTTTTGTGATTGAGTGGTAAAATATTATTTTCGTTTTTTAGTAATACCATCGACTTTGCTGCAAATTCACGTGCTTTATCATGTGCAAATTCCACTGTGTATGGCAAGGCTTTCATATGCCTTTGTCTCTCTGCTTTTATCGCTGCTTCAAGAATTCGTTGTACGACGGTATCCAGTTCCTCTTGTAAGAGATGGCCACTTTTTACTGCATCTATGATTATTTTATCATATGTGCCATCACTTGATGGCATTTCGAGATCTAGACCTGCTTTGATTCCTAAAACACGATCATTTGTTGCCCCCCAATCACTCATAACAAAACCGTCAAAACCCCAGCTCTTGCGGAGTGTTTCGGTCAATAGTTCTTTGTTTTCACTACTATATGTTCCATCAATTTTATTATATGCGCACATTAATGCCCATGGGTTTGCTTGTTTTACGATTCGTTCGAACGGTTCAAGGTAAATTTCTCGCTTTGCCCGTTCGTCAGCAACAGAATTTTCTGACAACCGCGCTTTTTCTTGATTATTTAATGCAAAATGCTTTATAGTTGCACCAACGCCATTTTCTTGCATGCCCTTGACCATAGCAGTACCTAACTCCCCCGATAGATATGGATCTTCGGATAGATATTCGAAGTTTCTTCCACAAAGGGGGCTACGTTTGATGTTTACCCCAGGACCGAGTAGTAGATCTATTTTCTCTGCTTTCGATTCTGCAGCCAAGGTTTTGCCAAATTCATACATCATATCCGTATCAAAAGAAGCAGCTAAAAGACTCATAGCCGGAAAGCATGTTGCTTCTTTGGTAGAGAAATTGTTTTCATTATCTCTAACTTCTTTTCTAAGCCCATTAGGACCGTCTGACATGCGAATTTTTTTTATACCAAAATTCTCAACCGACTCAGTATACCAAGCGTCATAACCCGAACATATCGCTGCCTTTTCCTTTAAGGAAAGTGCAGCAATAATATTTTCAATTTTGTTTTTATTCATAGTCATTTAATACCTCATCCTTTAACGCCGCCAATGATGATCCCTTTTTCAAAGTGTTTTTGCAAAAAAGGATACAACATAATCAGTGGAAGTGCCGCAACGATTATTGCAGCGGCGCGTAAGCCTTCTAAATAAAATGTGATAGGATAGCCAGATGGTGATACAACACCAAGTGTACTGTTATTCAATAAAATGTCTCGCATGACAAGTTGTAGTGGATACCACTCTTGATGAGACTTGGAAATAAATAATGATGCGGTAACCCACGAATTCCATTGCCCAATGGCATTCATCAGGGCAACTACCGCGATAAACGATGTTGTCAGTGGAATGACCACCTGTATTAGTGTACGGGTATGTCCTGCTCCGTCCATGTAAGCAGCATCAAAAATTTCATCTGGTACCGAATCAATTCCATTTTTCAAAATGATGATGGACATCGCATTAGTGCAAGTTGGGATAATTAAAGCAAGCGGTGAGTTTTGCATGCCAAGAGTGCGAACGACAACAGCAAACGGAATGAGTCCGCCAGAGAAAAGCATGGTAATGAGAATAAATATTGTAAAAAACTTATTCAGCAATACTTTCTTTCGACTTAAAACATATGCCGCTAAAAGTGAAATAAATACACCTAAAACGGTTGATGTGGCGGTATAAAAGATGGTATTTAGATAACTTCGCCACAAATTGTCGTATTGAAACAGCAACTCATAACTCTCGGTCGAAAAACCGATTGGTCTAAATAGAAAGCTTTGATCCATTGTCAACTGAATTGGATCAGAAAACGAAGAAACCAACACATGCCAAACTGGCAGTATGCATATGAGTGCAAAAGATGCTGTTAAAAAATATACTAGCATTTTGATAAAAACATCCGACAGTTTTAATTTTCTTAAATTCATAAAAATCTCCCTTAAAACAAGCTGCTGTCACTATAACGTCTAACCAGCGAATTGGATATGAGCAGTAACACAAAACCGATGACAGAGTTAAACAAACCGATAGCAGTCGTATAGCTCAATCTACCACCCGTTTCGATGCCAATACGGTAAATATATGTCGATATAATATCAGCGACATTATATGTTGGTGCCGAGTATAAAAGGTGTATTTTTTCGAAGTTATAATTAAGCAGCGTCGCAATTTTCAATAGCAAGAATATAAAAACTATAGGCATGATGGATGGTATTGTGATTTTCGTTAGACTTTTCCATTTTCCTGCCCCATCAATCTGTGCCGCCTCATAAAGCGTTTGATCAATGGATGAGAGCGCGGCAATATATATGATACTTCCATAGCCTGTAGCCGTCCATATATTAGATATAACGATAATGCTTCTAAAATATCGTTCATCGCCTAAAAGCCCCGTTGATTCGCCAATCAAACCATTGCGTTGGAATATGCCACTTATAAATCCTGTTGATGAAGTAAAATCGAATATCATACCACATAGCACGACCATTGAAATAAAATAAGGCAAATAAACAAGTGTTTGTGCAGTCCGTCGATAAGGTTTATTACGGATTGAATTCATAAATAAAGCCAAAATAATAGGCGCTGGAAAAACAAAAATAATATCCAAAATACTAAAAATAAGCGTATTTTTCAATAGTCGTCCGAAATATGGATCGGTAAAAAAAAGACGGAAGTGTCGAAAGATATCTAGGTTTCCTTCAAGATCTGTCGACCATGGGCTACCAAAAATACCGTGAACGGGACTGTAATTTTTAAACGCAATGATAAGTCCACCCATTGGCAAATAAGAAAACACAAAAAAGAAGACAACAGCGGGCAGTATCATCAAATATAGCATTTTATTTCGCTTTAAATCTTTTTTTAAACGAAATCTGAAACTTTTTTTTAAGGAAATCGGGGACGGCGATTTGCCGCCCCCGGTCTTATTCAAGTTGTTTGTTTTCATCGTCTACCCTTATTATATCCTAAGGGGTTCTTGTTTTGAATCTTTCGTAAGCCGAACTGTAAGCAGAAACCATATTATTCACACCATAAGTGATTAAATTATCCTTAAAGGTTGCAAAATCCGGTGTCCCTGTTTTTCCCATTATATAATTTGCCGTGTACTCGTCAGTATAAGTTCTTATCGTCGTATATACCTCCTCAATCACTCTACCTTCGGTTTCGGTAAATGTGACAGTAGGGATGTTATAGGAGGAATCGTTCGGCCAAATCTCATTCATCGCCGCTATTTCTTTTTCAGTAACGACTTGTAGTTCACGTTCCCATTCGTATGCGAATACAAAATTAAATCCAAGGTACGCATTCATTGCCTCATTAAAGTTCAGTCCGTCAGGATTATTTGTGATTTTCTCTGTGAATACTGCTTTTTCGTTTTCGTCATATGTGAAAGTGTCGCCTTCGATACCGTAGTTCATCAACAACCTACCAGCATCACTGTAAAGATAATTAAACCATTCAACAATCATTTCAGCTTTTGCTCGTGTTTTTACCCGGTTTGTAAGGACAACAGACGCTGTCGCAGTTGCTCCGTCACCTAGATGTAGTTCAGCTCCAACAGTCTTTACTGGACGTGCAACAGCTTTTAATGTATAACCATTAAAAATACTAGCCAATCCATTAAGTATATCAGCCATAGCAGCATTATTTGGATCTAGAGCCATAGCGGTTAAAAGCGTACCAGAATCATGCATTGTTTTTTCCACAAAAGTTTCAATATAAGTATAGGGAAGTGGGAAAGCTGCATACTGTGCCGGTGTATAGGTAGCAGTAGTCGGATCAACAAACTCAATCGCTGTTGTCAAAAGTTTCGTGATATCATTATTTTCACTTGCATAACTAGCATCGATTAAGCCGTCGTCGTACCACGATTTCATCTTATCGAGATATTCTTTGTATTCGTCTTGCATTGGACCGTAAGCTGCTGTTGTGCCTTCTTTGAGATACATATCGTGCCATACGTTAAATCCAGCAGTAAACGAGCCATCTGGCACACTTCCAACATACAATGGTGCTTTCCCACCGTTCAAACTTTGTCCCAATAATGTAGCTGAGTCGGTTTTGACAAATTTCAAAAATCCTTCCCAATCGTCGTACGTAACAAGTGTTGTGAGTGGTTCTTGCATTAAGGCAGCACGATACATATTGTAGTAATTAAGCCAATCTTCGCGGAAAACATAACCCATCCACGGTCCTTGTTCAGTCATGGGTAGATTGTAAATACCAACCCGTTTTCCTGAGTCCGATATGGTAAATTGGCTAATCTGCTCGGGAGCTTCTTCAAGTGCAGCCAAATAATCTGGTGCTTTTTCTGCAATTATGTCTGTCAAATCCCACAGTACGCCATCGGCTACACCTTTATCCAAACCACCTGGATATTGCGCCTCGCTGACAGTTTCTGACAACATGATTGCGTCGTAACTCACGTAATCTCCAGACCAGAGCGAAGAAATTTCGCTGAGAGTTCCGTGTACGAAATTCACTTTTTTACCGCTAATTTCTTCTAACTTTTGGTAGATCGGTTGTTGATCCCAGTTCGTATATGGCGCTTGAGGTGCTCCTGTCACATACACGGTGAACTCGTCCAAACTTTCCGGTTCAACGCATGCAGCGACGGTTACAACGAGACCAAAAAGCATCACTACAATCAAAAGTAAATTAATGCCCCTTTTCTTCATCATTTCTATTCTCCTTTTATTTATTTTTCGGATATGTAGTATCCGGTTAAAACCATATTTACACAGTCTTTTATCAATTTGGTATATTTATGGTCAATACCTTCAGGTAAAAATGTGGTATTACTTGAATTATTGCAAAAATAACTAGACCACGTGAGTGCTGCTGCATATCGTCCATAATCATACGATAGGTGGCTTTTATCTCGGCTGAGTGCAACACCGCCCTGTTCTTCATCAAATGCTGACAACGCTCTCAAAGCTTGAATAACATCGCCTACAGGGATTACTGGTAACGTGTATTTTTTCGTAATAATATCGGTTGCTGATTTGATCATGTCAAACATCACTTGCGACGAATTTTCATATACCGAAAACGGAGGGAATTCCATACCATTTTCATACGACCATGTCCGGTGAAAATGTATTTTTGCTTTTGGCGCTTTGCTGTTGATGGAATCAATTAATTCTTGCATGTATGGCTCATAACTGCTTTCTATGCCAGAAAGCCAGCTCACTTGTTGAATCGTCACTATGTCCCAATCGCGCAGCTCTAAAGCCTCTAGAAGACTTACCTTGTTTTCGATACTCTCTATGTGAATGCCATTTTCTTCCAAAACATATACTTTTTTATTTGTATGCAAAAAATCAATGTGCGACTCTAAACTACAACCTGGATAATACAGGTTTCGCACATAGAATTCATCATTCATACTTTGAAGATATGCAGTTGCATCCTCCGAATAACTATTTCCAACACAAAGGATTTTCATAGGGTTACCAGTTCCTCTAAGTCTTTTGTCTTATCTAGCATACTGTTGCGGTAATATAATGATATATCTGCGCTTACCATCACGAAATCAATCACATAAAATAAGAAGACATAGGTAAGACTTCTTGATAATATTTTCCAGATGAAACCGCTTATATAACCGATAAAAATAAACCACTGGAAAAAATACTTTTTCCTTTTTGTCGTTTTTGCCTGAAGTGATTTTATAATACTGGCTGGCCAAGATATGCCGAAGCAAATGACCATAATCAGCTCAAATATCTCTGGCATATGTCTCCTCTTTAATTTACTGTCCTATAATACAGCAAAAGTGTTTAATTTTCATTTCTTAACGAGTATTTATGTAAATAAACGTTTAATTTTACATAAATACATTACAACTTGATTATAGTACAAAAAAACTATCTAAACCAGACACAAACAATTTAATTTCTGACATAAATTACGATTTCTATTGATTTTCAATAAATGAAAAGATTATACTACATATATGATAACGAAATCAAACAATAGCCAATATGAGGTTCAAAGGGTTATACAAAATTACAGAGTCGAAATAAATCCTTCTCTTGGGATAGGATCACATTTTCACCCGCAACTAGAAGTTTTAGTTGTAAAAAATGGAAAAATAAAAGTGACTATTAACGGCGATACACGAATTCTCGAAAAGGGCGATATTGCGATTACAGACGCTTTTGACATACATTCCTACGAAATCTTAGAAGATAAAACCGACAGTTATTATTTCATCTTGTCCGATGATTTGATGATGGAGTACCAAAAGACTACTGATGGTATGCAACTAAACAATCCGTTTCTATGTCGTTCCGACGTGTATAAAAAAATACTACCGCTTTTTGATCAACTGAGAGAACTTAACGGAAAGATGGACAACTCGCTCTATAAAAATGGACTTATTTTTGTAGTAGTTGGATTGATTACAGATGCGATTGGCTATACTTCTAAAAAGAAAAAGGCCGCTTTAAATACAATGATAGAAGTCATGGTACATATCCATGAAAATATACTTGGTGACTTATCCTTGAAAACTTTAAGCAAGAAGTTTGGGTATACTCCTAATCATTTTTCAAGTATGTTCAATTCTTATACCAAAACTGGCTTAAAAGATTACATTAATTCTATTCGTGCGAGTAACGCGTTCGAGATGATAAAAAATGGAACAAATGTGCTTAACGCATCCATGCAAGCTGGCTTTGAAAGTGATCGTACCTTTTATCGAGCTTTTTCAGAGCGTTACGGGATGTCCCCTAAAGCATATTTGAAAAAAAATCGGAGTAAAGACTCTTAGTGATTAACTATTTCATTAATTTCTTACGAGTGTTGCACAACAATTACTTCATATAGCACCACATATTTCTTAAATGGGGTTATTTTCATTCACAAATTAGATTATCTGTTTGATTGTGCTTTTAAAAAACACATTAATGGATAAATCATTCTCCATATAAGAGCCGTATTAACCTCATGTGACAATTTATGTTTTTTTCCTTAATATAAGGGGAGTTCTTATTAGAATTAAACAGAAAATCTTTACAATCTAATTGTTCTTTCCTATTCACATTAAATTACAAATCAGTTAAACATATTTCTCAACATATCTATTTTTTTTCACAAGCGAAATTCTCTTCTGTCATTTCGTCTTTTTTATACTTGCATGCTATCATAACACAATATCGAAATAAGACAGTAGATTTATGTAAACGTGATGACTATTTACATAAACATTATTGACAAATGTATCAATCCGTAGTAATATTTGAAATGAATGCAAATTTTAAACAAGACTTGCAAATGGAGGTAAAAGGTATTGAATACAATTACTGTTAAAGATGTGGCTAAAGTAGCAGGTGTATCACCTGCAACCGTTTCTAATGCTATCAGTGGCCGTAGTAACCTAAGTGATGCAACAAGGGAAAAGATACTCCAGGTTTGCAAAGAGCTTGGATACGAGGGTATGACAGAAAAGACATTTAATATCCGAGATGATTCTAGTAAAACAATGTTATTTTGCTTCAGTGAATTCGGGCGACCATATTATATGAAGATTATCGCCGGAATACACGACTGTTTAACAACCCACGGTTATGGGGTCATGATCTATACAGGAACTGCCGGAGCACGGTACATGAC
>WOZH01000011.1 GCA_011620375.1 Acholeplasmataceae bacterium | reverse complement strand
TTGCGCTAAAAAGCGATGACTTTGCTGGATTCTATCCTGAATTTAAGCAATTTTATTCAAACAAGTTATTGAGATTGGTTAAATAATATGGATATAAAAGCACTAAATTATGGCGAGTATAAGGGATTTGAATTGGATTGTCACTATGTGACCAAAGCATATCGAAGCGTTCAAATTAAAGAAGATAAAGCCATTAGAATTATAATCAAAAGAAAGCGCATGAAAAAAGAGACACGTGGTTTTAGTACTGAATTATTTGCATCGCATATTAGAAACGGAATGGTTTATGGATTGTTTGATCACCATAAGCTTGTGGGCGTTGTCGAGGGATCTTTAGAAACTTGGCACAATGTGTATCGCATTTGGAATTTCTGGGTGGATATCAGGTATAGAAGAGAAGGCTGTGGCACCGTATTAATGAATCATATTGAAAAAGAAGCACAGGCACTTCGTGCACGGGCATTAATTTTAGAAGTTCAATCATGCAATGATGTCGCCATCAAGTTTTATGAAAAAATGGGATTTCATTTTGTTGGCATAGACACATTAGCATATTCCAATGAAGATATCAATCGTAAAGAAGTAAGGCTGGAATTTGGAAAAAGATTGATGACAGATGTCCATGATTTGACTTAAACTTTCATTCATACACACGAATCATGATGGGTGATTTTTTAGTAAATCACCTTTTTTTTATCTATGATTAAGTAAATAATGATTGAGCACTGTGGAAAACAAACACATAAAAAAGTATGACATATCCGCTGTTTTGCTCGTGACAAATAGCGCTTATACTAGTAACGTGGGGTACGAGTTGATACTTGTAAGGGAAATCCGAAGTTTTTTTGTTTTCTATTCAAATAGGATTTTCATCTCAAAATCAACTGATCAGAAGTTTAATAGCGCAATATGGAAAATGTCATGATGATTTATACAAACTTTATTTAGGCATCCATGATAAATCATGTTATATACATTTTGTAGTTTGTGTAAACTAAAAAAGGAGTTGAAATGAAACGAAATTATTCATCAGATTAACAATTCTCAGTGGTCTCGTATTTTTGCTTTTTTCATCGACGGATCAACTCTTTAACATGGTTGTTGGAAATAGCATATATACTGAATCGGCTACAAGCCTAGTGATGGTTGCGAGCATTATTGGATTCTTATTGTTTATTATGTTCTCATATTTTGTAGAATATGCAGCGCTTAGACATATCGTTTATTACCAAAAAACATTATCAAAATGGATGAATATAAGTTACACTTTTTTATCGATACTGGCATTGATTTTAACCATTATTTCATTTGATTTTAATAGAGCGATATTGATATCCATCATTCATTTAACAGTTACGATTGCATATGATTATTTGCGTGAGCGCATTATGCTCACAAAAGATATGAGTAGATCCCATCCTAAAACAATTATTTAATTGATGGCCAAACGGTCATCTTTTTTATTGATTTGTATTGAATGAAAAAGCATTTCAGCGTAAACTAAAAGCAAGGAGATGATATTATGATGAGTTTAGAAACAATAATCAAGGGACGTGTTAGTCAAAAGAGCTATACTGATCAAAAAGTTGATCGAGAATTGGTGCTAAAATTACTAAATACAGCTGTTTATGCACCAAATCACAAAATGAGACAGCCTTGGCGATTTATTATCATTGATGGAAAAGCAAGATTAGACATGCAAGAAAGATACACTAAAAAAATAAAACCTGAACTTAAGGAAAAAGTGGATATAACGTTTGGAAAGATACTGAAAGCACCGCTGATTATTGCTTTTGTCATGCCAACAAATTTAGATTACGATATTGAGTTTGAAGACATTCAAGCAAATGCATCAGTCATTCAAAATTTCTTATTACTCGCAGAAGAAGCTGGGTTATCTACACACTGGAAAACACCAGGATTCATTAAGACCGATCATTTCAAAGCGGTACTAGATGTTAAAAATAACGAGTTGGTTGCAGGTTTAATCATGGTGGGGTATGCGGATGAAAAAGCTCATGACAAGCCAAGATATCCAGCAGAAACGATAACAACTTTCTATAAATAAATACTTCCTATGATGATAGATGGCATTGATGATAATGTCATCTTTTTTTCAGATAATAATTGTTGACAAATCAACAAATATATGGATAATAGAAGTGATAGTTAATCATATAGAGGTAATTTTTATGCTAAAAATGTTTCGTTATTTAAAAGGTTATCAATGGATATTTGTTTTACTTGTCATTGGATTCATTTTTTTACAAGTTCAACTTGATCTCATGTTGCCAGATTATTTAAAAGATATCATCGATAAAATTAGCGAAGGGATCACGACTGGTAATCCAATCACCAGTGATTTGTTGGGTATCGGTGGCTTGATGCTACTCACTGTACTCGGCTCAGTTTTGTCGACCGTCATTTCAAGTTATTTCGCGACGAGAGTAGCAACCAAAGCAGCGAGTTCTATTCGTCGTGATTTGTATCAAAAGGTTCAATCATTTTCAACAGCCGAAATCAATAAGTTTTCAACACCATCGCTTATTACAAGAACGACAAATGACGTTCTTCAAGTTCAAATGGCTATGCTTTTTATGCTGCGAATGCTTGTTACAGCACCGATTATGGCAGTTACTGCAATCATTAAAGTGACGTCAATCAATATGACACTAACCATGATTATTGTTTATGTTGTGTCTGCTGTCGTCGTTATGGTTGTTACCATCTTTGCGTTAGTCGGCAAGAAATTTTCACTTTTACAAAAGCAAATTGATGAAGTGAACCAAGTCACAAGAGAGACACTTACGGGTGTCCGTGTGGTGAGAGCACATAATGCTGAACATCTCCAAAAAGATAAATTTGAAAAGGTGAATACGAAATTAACGAATACACAAATATTTGTTAACTCGGCTATGAGCTTCATGAATCCAGGTATGATGCTAGCGATGAATGGTTTAAATTTAGCTGTCGTTGTTGTTTCAGCATTGTTAATCAACCAAGGATTACTAGGGGCTACACCAATAGCTGGGCTAGGAATTCTCGCACAATTTACACAGTATGGTATGCGAATTTTGGTTTCCTTCATGATGCTGATTATGCTGTTTATATTCTTACCAAGGGCATGGGTATCAGCGCGTCGTATTAATGAAGTTATTAAAACAAAACCATCTATTGATGATCGTTATGCTGACTCATCATTGATTGCGCCAGACCAGCATTTAACCATTGAATTTAGAGATGTATGTTTTAAATATCCTGATGCTGAAGAGTGTGTATTAAACCATATTTCATTTAAAGCAAATGCAGGAGAAACGTTAGCATTTATCGGATCGACTGGATCAGGTAAATCGACGATTATTCAATTACTGCTTAGATTTTATGATGTGACAGAAGGTCAAATCTTAATCAATGATAAGGATATTAAAACATATCCACTTCATGAACTGAATAAATTGATGGGCTATGTGCCACAACAAGGCATTTTATTTGCAGGTGATATCGAATCTAACATGAAGATCGGCAATCAAGATGCATCTCTAGAAGATATAGACGAAGCCATTGAATCGGCACAGATAAAACCATTTGTCGATGCGTCTGAATCAGGTATTCATCATCGCATTGATCAAGGGGGTGCAAATGTTTCAGGTGGACAAAAACAGCGTTTATCTATTGCGAGAGCGCTCGTTAAAAGACCAAAGATTTTCGTATTTGATGATTCCTTTAGCGCATTGGACTATCGAACTGATAAAAAGTTAAGAGCAGCACTCAAAACAAAAACAAATGATGCCCTTAAGATTATCGTCGGACAAAGAATCGGGACAATTTTGGATGCCGAACAAATCATTGTTTTAGATAACGGTAATATTGTTGGCATTGGTACGCATCACGAATTGATGAAAAATTGTCAGACATACCAAGAAATTGCTTTTGCACAACTTTCGAAGGAGGAATTAGCAAATGTCTGAACGAACAGAAACAAGACATAGCTCACCATCGACGAGAGGTTCTGGACGAGGTGGCCGTGGTATGAGTGGTCAAAAACCAAAATCGGTTTCAAAAGCTTTAAAAAAGCTTTTACAATATCTTCGGGTTTATAGAGTTGCACTTATCCTTGTTATTGTTTTTGCTGCAGTAGCTGCAGGATTAAGTATCGCTGGACCATATATTATTGCAAAAATCATGAATCACATCCAAAATAACGTTTATGCTGGATTACCGCTTGATATGACATATATTTTCAACACAATGTTTATCTTGATTGGCATTTTTGCACTTAGCTATGCATTCAATTTGACACAGGGATTATTAATTGCGAGAACGACACAAAAATTGACAAAACAGATGCGCAGTGATTTATTTAAAAAAATGGAAAGGATCCCATTGAGTTATTTTGATAGAACTAGTCATGGTGACACACTATCAAGAATGACCAATGATATTGACCTTGTTGGTCAAGCAATGAATAACTCTGTCAGTCAACTGACAACGTCATTTACGACTATTATTGGCGTTACGGTGATGATGTTTGTCATTCATTGGGTGATCGCATTAATTGCACTTGCAGTTATTCCATTGTCAACGTTTATTTTACGCTTTATTATGAAACGCTCACAAAAATATTTTAGGCAACAACAAAAATATCTAGGCGAATTAAACGGACATATTGAAGAAAGTTATAGTGGCCAGCAAATATTAAAAGTATATCAAGCCGAAAAACCATTTATAGAGAAGTTTGATGAACACAATCAGCAATTACTTAGTACCGCTTGGAAATCACAGTTTTTCTCTGGTTTAATGTTTCCTTTGATGAACTTTGTTGGTAATATTGGCTATGTAATCATCGCCATTGTCGGTGCAGGATATGGTGTGAACGGCGTTATCGGTATTGGTGATATATCTGCGTTATTAACATATAATAGAAGATTGAATCAACCACTGGGCACCATTGCTCAAAGTTTGACGCAAGTCCAATCTGCATTAGCAGCAAGTGAACGTGTATTTGAATTTCTTGAAATTGAAGAAATGTCGAAGGAAGAGGCAACTACAACTGTGCAAACATTTAAAGGAGCCGTTCAATTTAAAGATGTTCATTTTGGCTATGAACCAGATAAAGAAATCATTCATGGCTTCTCACTGGATGTCAAACCGGGACAAAAAATCGCCATTGTCGGACCAACTGGTGCGGGTAAGACAACACTGGTCAATCTATTAATGAGATTTTACGAAGTTAATCGAGGCGACATATTGATTGATGGTGTTTCTATAAAACAAATGAAAAGAGAAGACGTGCACCGCTATTTCGGTATGGTACTGCAAGATACATGGTTATTTGAAGGAACGATTCGCGAGAATTTATCCTATGGCAAAGAACATGCAGTAGATGATGAGGTTATCGCTGCAGCAAAAACTGCCAATGTTCACCATTTTATTAAATCATTGCCACATGGTTACGATATGATTCTCTCTGAGAATTCATCTATATCACAAGGCCAACGACAATTGATGACTATTGCAAGAGCGATGGTTACGAACGCACCGATGCTTATTTTGGATGAAGCCACCTCCTCAGTTGATGTTAGAACAGAAATACTGATTCAGGACGCAATGGATGAATTAATGAAGGGGAGAACAACATTTGTCATCGCGCATCGTTTATCAACAATTAAGAATGCAGATGTCATACTTGTCTTAAATAATGGCAGTGTCGTTGAACGTGGTAAACATGAGGAATTGTTAGCCCAAAAGGGTTTCTACGCTGATTTGTACAACAGTCAGTTTGAGATGTAATGATTATGAAAAACGATCTATTTTTACCAATTTTCTTTCATCATCTTCAAAAAAAAATGATTGAAGAACATTCGAAAATATTGAGTAGATATGAACTGTCAAAGGTGCATGTACCATTTATTATGTCTATGAATGACCAAAAGGATGGGATTTGTCAGTCTGAATTGGCTCGTAAACTCGATTATAATCGTGCACATATTTCCAGAACACTCAAGGATCTTGAAGAAAGAGGTTTTGTCACACAAGAAAAAGAAAGTATTTATAAAAACAAGTACTTTATCACGGAAAAGGGGAAAGTGGTCGCTTCCCTCATGAAAGAAGCTGGATATAATATTAAAAAACAAATTTTCTCTGCGTTGACAAATGAAGAACTCAAAGAGTTTCAACGCCTTGTAAAGAAAATGACGGATGCTTTATAAATTGAATCCTACCAGTTAGGATTCTTTTTTTATATCAAGCTTGTTCAAAATAAAAAAAGGCACTAAGTGCCTATGTGGAAGTTTGCTTAGCAGCGCTTTTGTTTTGAAGGACGACCGTACCATATACGCCACCAATGATGAGTAAGCTACCTAAGAGATGATAAATACTTATCGTTTCATGCAAAAAGATGACACCAGCCAAGAGCGCGACAATGGTTGACAAGTTCGTATAAATTGAGGATATGTGAGCAGGCATATGATGCAAGGTATAATTAACTAGAAAGAATCCGCCTGTTGAAACAAGCGACCCCAAGATAAAGACAGGAAAAAACACATTTAAAGGTAATATATTTGTTATATAACTAGCGATTTGCTGGTGAATCAGTAAATCAATAATATAAATTACATTGAATGTGATGGCACCAGCAATCATCATCAGGAATGTTATTTCTGATGCGTGATAACTTTGATTAACTTTTCTAGATATAATATTAAAAAATGTTGCAGATAGCACAGCACCAAATAATAAAATAAATCCCCATATCGTACTATTTAGTTCGAATCGCGTATAGATTTGAATCAATATGACACCACTGACACTCATTAGAATAAAGATGAGTTGAATAAATGAAGGCTTTTCTTTAAGCAGTATGGCGCTAAATAAAGCAACAAAAACAGGGATGAGTGCAATCATTAGACCAGCTTCACCACTTGATGTGAGTCGTAGACCATATGTTTCAAATATAAAATATAAAACAGGTTGAAATATGATGACTGGTAAGATGGCAAATAGCATCTTTCTATCTATCTTGATGTGAACGATTTTGAGCAACTTCAATAAATAGAAAGTAAGGAAAGCAAACAAAAAACGATAGGCTAACAAACCCATTGGTGACAGGTGCACTAAAGCAAGTTTTGAAAATAGAAATGAGAAACCAAAAATCACAGCAAATCCAATGCCTGCTATATGAGCGTTTTTGTTCATGCTACTCCTTAAAAAAAGCGTTTTGCAACGCTTTTAGTTTACATAAGGTTGTTGTTTATCTTTTTCAGGTTCTTCAATGACAGGTTTTTTATCAGCTTCTGGTAATTCTAAATCCTTGCTTTTTCCTTTTCCTGTTTCTTTCTCTTTTTCTTTACCTTCATTGAGTTCTTTAGCATATTCGCGGTATTTTCTATAGCCACCATATCCATCATATCCGAGATAGATTGCTCCAATGAGTGAAATAATCAAGAAGATGATACCAACCGTTTGATATGAAAAATCTGGGCTTACAATAAGAATCGCACCTAAAGAAATAGCAACGATATGAACCCAGAACTTTGGAACTTCTGTTTTTTCACCAAAGAACACAACAGAATGAAAGAAGACAAGACCTCTAGCATAGAAGAAGAAAACTAATGAATAACGGAAGATGTATGCCCAAGCATTAGATCCGTTCAACTCATCTGCTTTATAGATTGCAATCAATAAAAGGGCAACACCGATAATCGCATCCAAAACAATTTCAACCAGATTAATTGTCCGCAAGACTTCTTTTTTTAGTGTTTTTAACAGTGGATAAACACGAAGTATAGAGAAAACGATGATGGTTACACCAGTAATCGCGTAAACAACTTGATCGGCAAACGCCATGTAAATACCGACACCTAGTAAAATAGCCGCTAAAATGAATTTCAACAACCACCCATATCCATATCTTGGTTTTGTCATATTTGAACCTCCTTAAATTTAAATCTTGTTATGCTATAATTATACGCTAAGAAATCATATATTGCAATTGACAACCCATCAGTATAATCATTATACAAATGTGTTTTTATGGTGCTTTATCCACTTCTAATCGTGTATAATAAATACGGATTACCATAAAGGAGTTGAACAAATTGAGAATTGAAGATGAACACAAGTTAGATTTTGCGGATGTGCTCATACGCCCAAAACGATCGACACTTAAAAGTAGAAAAGACGTTGACTTAAATAGAACATACACTTTTAGACATAGCCAAAAAGCGTATAAGGGTATACCTATCATGGCAGCGAACATGGATGGTGTGGGAACGATAGAGATTGCTTTAGCATTACAAAAACACGGGTTGTTTACGTGTTTGGTAAAAACCATTACAGTTGATGATTTAAGACCACATATTGAAAATTTGGATGCAGAGCATTTTGCTATAAGCACGGGTACTAATATGCAAGATTTTGAAAATTTAAAAACGATTTTAGAAGCATATCCTAAAATTCAGTTTATTTGTATTGATGTGGCTAATGGCTATTCTGAACATTTCGGTCATTTTGTCCATAAAGTACGAAGTACATTTCCAAATCATACGATTATTGCAGGAAACGTAGTTACTGCTGATATGACACAAGAATTGATTTTGAGAGGTGCAGATATCGTCAAGGTTGGTATTGGCCCAGGTTCTGTCTGCACGACACGAATCCAGACAGGCGTTGGTTATCCACAATTATCAGCAATTATTGAATGTGCTGAAGCAGCTCACGGGTTGGGTGCACACATCATTTCAGATGGTGGTTGTACATGCCCAGGTGATGTTGCTAAAGCTTTTGGCGGTGGTGCTGATTTTGTTATGCTAGGCGGCATGTTCGCAGGTCATGATGAAGGTGGTGGGCACATCATCTTAGAAAAAAGAAACACAGGACTGGTTGATTTACAGACAAACGAACCTATATATGAAGAGAAATCATTTGTTAAATTTTATGGTATGAGTTCCAAAACAGCTATGGAAAAGAATTATGGTGAAGTTGCTGAATATCGTTCTAGCGAAGGAAAAACGGTCAAGTTACCATATCGTGGTCAAGTTAATTCAACGGTACTTGATATATTGGGTGGCTTGCGTTCTACTTGTACTTATGTTGGTGCTAGACATCTAAAAGAATTATCAAGATCAACGACATTTGTGCGCGTAGCTCGTCAATTTAACCAAGTTTTTGGAAATGGTAAAGATAGTTAAAATACTTTGATAAAGCGTTTGATTTGCAATTTATTTATAACGATTCTATAATTTAATTATAATAAATAGCAAAAGAGGTAACTATGAAATGAAAACAAAAGGTATTTTAAAATTAAACTACAGTGAATACTCTAGGAACTTAAATTATATCAAAAAACCTGATGGAAAAATTCTTGTAATCACATCCGGAAAGTCAAATAAAGTGGCTTATCTAAAGGTTAATGATTCCGTACAACTAGCATTTGGTAATGACATTGTCAATGCGAGTCCTACGATCATTGAAGATCCCAAAGAAGTACAAGAACGTTTCATGTTAATGACAGAAAATCATAATAACCACTTCAATGAATATAAGGATCAATTTGTTGCTGTTGAATTTAAACTTTAATTGATATTGGAGGCTTTAAATAACGATGAAAACATATGCGAAAAGATCGACATACGGGTTTATCCAATTGTGGATAACAATCGTATTGCCTCCACTATTTGTGCTTGCATATTTATGGTATATCAATTTCGATTTTAGCCTGATTGAGACTTCATATTGGATAATAGGGATACTATTGCTAGTTGTGAGTTTAATGTATGGTCTTATCTTTGGTGACACAATGTTCATGCCAAAAACAGTTGTTGAAGGCGATCATGAAGGGATTTATATTCATTTGCGTAAAAACAAGGTGGAAACCATTGGTTATCTTGCAGTCATTGACATCGTAGCTGTCAACAATTATCGAACGATATTAAGATCATTTTCTGCCAACCGATCTTTTGGCAAACTGATGATTAAAACAGCAGATAAGACTTATAAACTTTATCCAATCAAAAATGTTGAATTTGTAAAAGGTGAGCTTGATAAAATTTGCGATAAAAAAAGAAAAACATACTAACTAAAGAAAAAACGCAACTGCAGTTTTCACAGTTGAGTTTTTTAATGGAGTCTATGCTTTCTAGCATAAATTTCAAAAAGTAAAACTCCGCTGATCATATGAACGATGACACCACCGATAAAGTATAGATAACTTTGTGAGAAAAACGTCGGTAATCCCTGTTCCAATACGATGAGCTTTGTTGTCCAAAATGCAGGAAATGGTATCAACAATAATTCAGTCCAATTAGACAAGAATAAACCTGCAGCAGGCGCTATTAAAAGCAATGAAGTCGATTTAAGAAAGACAAATCCTTCTACCTTGTTATTGGACAAGGATACGATGAGTAATGTATAAATCGGTGTTTGTAATGGTGCTAATAAGATAATCATGATGGATAAGCCGATGGATAAATCAAACAGCGCACCGGTTGCTATCATGATGAGTATAGTTGCTAAGATTCCAAATATATAACCAAAGAGCAATTTGATTAATACATACCAGCGTACCGAAATAGGTGTGATTTTTAATGACATCAAGACATGATCATCTTGGTCATCCAATAGCGAAAATGCGATAACTGCACCGAACAAAAAGCCGTTTAGTAGTAGGAACAAGGCATTGACTAGAAAAGACCATTGACCTATAAGGTGATTTTCCAGATAAGGAATGAGAATAGCGCCAACACCAGAGATAATTAGGGGAAAAATAGCTAAAAAAAGATATAAACTATCACTTTTTATGTTTTTCAATTCATGGATGAATACGCGTTTAATCATCATTACACCCCACTTTGTTTGACAGCATAATCTTTAAATTTTGGTCGTATATAGCACATGTAAAGCAATATTGCAGAGATAATGATGAGTGCAGTCGCAATCCAAAATTTAACTGTAATGATAGCTCCCACCGCAACTGCTGTAATTTCCAATGCTGATCCAATAGGTAATATTAGAAATATATATTGCCAAGCATCAGCTTTAAAGACAATATCTAAATAGGATAAGATGACCGGAAAGAAAGTCAAAAAGACATACCCCATTAGCCATGTAAGTAAAGACGTAAAATCTTTCGTATGATATGAAATCGCGAATCCGATGAGGCTTGATAGTAAAGTGGGTAAAACGAGTGCAAGTACAAGGATGCCCCAATTGATGGTGATGTCTCTTATGAAAAAGAAGACGATTACAATCAAAGCTGTAGACAAAAACGTTTCAATGGTGATTGCAAACACTTTAGCTAAAATGTGGTCAGCATATTTCACGGGTGTAACAAGCATAGTTGAAATGGTAGATTCAGTTTTTTCAAAAAACAATACTGAACCAATATACATAATCGACATCATGGTTGTATCAACGATGATGATTATCGGTAAAAATGACGTCAAGACACCATTATCTTGAATGAAATAAAGTAGTACAAACCAGACAAAAGCAAGCAATAAAGATACGGCTGTGACATGATACTTATAAAGCCTGATAAGTTCACCTTTTAGTAGTATCAACACCTTTTTAGTCATGGTTAAGTCCTACGCCCGTCACTTGAATGAATATGTCTTCTAAAGTCGTTTCGCCACTGTGAATGGTTTCGATTTTTTTATGTTGTATGATTTCAAGAAAATCTTTATTTTGACCAATATCATCCATTGAATATTGCTTGCCAATGGTTTGACCATCTTCCTTGTATTCAACTGTTAATGTGCGTTTGCCGTATTTGATCTTCAAATTGCGCGGAGAATCGATTTCTTTAATTTGACCATCGACGATAAAAGCGACGCGATCGCACAATTGGTCGATATCAGACATGATATGCGATGTGATGAACACAGTACCACCATGATTTCTAAAGACTTTAATCATATCTTTTAGAATTTTAGCATTGGTGGGATCTATACCATTAGTAGGTTCATCAAGAAATAGCATCTCAGGCTGATTGAGTAATGCGCGTACAATATTTAGACGGATTTTCATGCCTTTTGAAAATTCGGATACTTTTTTATTGCGATCTTTCCAAAGACCGACTTCTTTCATCAACATTTCAACATCAGCATTGTTTTGATATAATTTCAAAAAGAAATTCATATTTTCCATCGCTGTCATTTTGGAAAAATGAATCGGCATTTCAAACGATACACCAATTTTCTCATAAAAAGAGTGATCAAGCTCAGTAATGTTTTGACCATTGAAACTAATGGTGCCTTCATAGTTTTCTAATAACTTAATCAATAGTTTTTGAGTCGTTGATTTTCCGGCACCAGAGGGTCCTAAAAAACCAAAAATCTCACCTCTTGCTATCTCAAAAGAGATACCTTTAATCGTTTCTTCATTGTTTTTCGGATAAGTGAATCTTAAATTCTCTACTTTAAACATACTACGCGATTCCTTCCTTTATGAGTTTTATGAATCGTTTGAAACGATGATCGACTTCTTGTTGTGTCAATCGTTGTTCAATGAAGTGTGTTTGCATGAGTTCATCAAGAAAACGTGTCAAGATATCGATAAGTATATCAATGTCGATATTTGTTCTAATAACACCATTTTCAATATCCTTTTCAATTTCTTGATAATAATATTTATAGCGTTCTTTTCTTTTGATGAGCAGGACTTCTTTTTGATTTTTAGAAACTGGCTTGACCATATGTTTGCCTGCTTCATAAATCAATGGATTATCTAACGCAAATTGGTATCCCAACTTGTAAAGTTCTCCTAATCGATCAAAAAATGGTGCATCACCATGCAACATGGCATGTTTGGCTAAATACGCTTTTTTTTCTTGAATAATGAAATCGATCAAATAACCGAGAAGATCATCTAAATCTGAAAAGTACTGATAAAAACTACCACGTGAAATATCAGCGTCTTTTATGATGTTTTGAATATTTATGTGTTGATCGTCATGAAGCGCTAATTCTTTTAGAGATGCATTTAATATACGTGTTTTTTTGTCTTGTTTGAGATTAAGAAAAGTTTGTTTTGGCATTTAATTTCCTCAAAAGTGACAAGGTTGTCATATAGTGATTATATGTCTATCATTATGATTTGTCAACCTTCATAAAAAAAGACCATCACTGGTCTTCATCCAAGTCAACACGACATGTTCCTTTGATAAGCTCTCGTTTCATCCACCATAAACCGATTGCGATCAGCAGCAAGGATATAAATTTATAGGGCAATCCCGCAAGAGGTAGTGCAATCACCGAAAACGCGATGCCGATAGAAGCAAAAAAAGCGATAACACATGATGTACATCCATATGTTAAAATACCAAAGAGGATAGAGATAAAGCCCAAACTTGTCCCTTTGCCCTCTTTTCCTTTAAGCGCAACCATCACGGTCGATAAATGCATAAGTAACGCGCTTAATGATGCCATTACAAGATTGAGAAGAATATTGATAATGACAAGATATATACCAAAGGTGCTTTCCATTTCTGCATAAGACATATTTAAATAATCGATTAGAAAATATAAACCAAGAAATAAAGCAACAAACAGCATAAATTGAATGATGTATTTTCTTGTTTTAATCTGTGCGATAGCCTCAATAAACATAAAAGGTTAATGTCCTCTCTAATTGTTAAAATAACTCCATATTTTAATTATAACACATGAACAAAAGGCGTGTTCAAATATTGCGTAAGCTTTACGAAATGTTTTTTATTGACATTACAAAATAT
>WOZH01000068.1 GCA_011620375.1 Acholeplasmataceae bacterium | reverse complement strand
TGTCATCCATTAATGTCATCGTGCGTCGTACTTTATCATGATTCATGATGACGTTTTCTAATCGATTTTGCATAATATCTTCGACAAAAGCACGTATTTCATGCACAAAACCTTCACCTTCATATGGTATTTTGATTGATTTATTATTAATGACGATTAATTGACAGCTATGAAAGTTCTTCATTATGATTTTTGCGTGTTCAAATGTTAAAATTGCTCGATTACCGATAGCTCTAGCCATGTCATGAGTTAAAGTATATACTGTACCGTTTTCATCACTTAAAACGATTGTTCCACAGCGATCTACTCCAGATTTTGTAAACTTAGCTGCTGTTGATACGACTTGAAGTTTAGATGTGTTAAGCAGCGAAACAAAGCTTACTGGGTATATCCCTAAATCCAATAGACTGCCGCCGGCAAGTTCAGGGTTCAGCAATCGATCATCTGCTGATTTTAATGGCGACAGTAAAAATCCAAATTTGATATGAACGTTCAATAACTGACCCAATTTATTTTCTTTCATTTCATTGATGACATAACGAGTTGCTGGTAAAAAGTGTGTCCACATCGCTTCCATGAGAAGCACTTTGTTTTCTTTTGCGACTTTTAACATCTCTTTAAATTCTTTAGCATTTACAGATATAGGCTTTTCAACAAGCACATGTTTTTTATGTTTCATGCATAATATCGCATGTTCAGCATGAAATCTGTGTGGTGTCGCAATATATACAGCATCAATGACATCACTTTTTGCCATTGCCTCGTAACTTTCGAACGCATATTCGCATCCTAAGTGTTCTTGATGCTTTTTAGCACTTTCCATAGATCTTGCTGAAACAGCAGTGAGTACTGCGCCATCAACAAATGCCAAATCTCTCGCAAATTTATGTGCGATACCACCAGCACCAATTATACCAAATTTAATCATGATGAATATCTCCTATTTTGTTAAATGTCTTGTGATGCGTAGTGCCAATAAGATGATGACACCTAAAAAGCCGATAATACCTGGTATGAAGACATAACTCATGTCACTATTTTGTAAAAATGGCGGAAAGAAAACAAGTGCGATAAAAATAAAAATTGAGAATACAATACAAAAAACTCCTCCAATAAAGGCGATAAGTTCAATAAAATAGTTGAAATGATCTTCAAACCAGTCCAGCAATCTTGCAATTTGTTGTTTCATAGATCTATTCCTTTTTTTAATCTTTTGGCTGTGTTCAAGATAAGTGTTGATATGGTTTGAAGATATCAATCGGGAAGGGCCTATTACTGATATCACGGTTTTGGATTGAAACCTTGTTGGATATCGTATAGTTCATGAGTTCGTTTGTGCGGCTTTCGTATTCTTTTTGATATTGCAGAAGTTTGTTGAACCGAAACCAAACAAGATACCCTTCCAGATGTTTTGTGGATACTCCCTTGAATCTTGAAAACCAATTTTTCAATTCGCTGTGATATTGATTGATGGATCCAAGGTTGTACATTCCTTCATGATGCTGCCCTGAAGGAATCTGAATCAGGGCGCACTTCAGTTTAGTAGAGATTTCTTGATAAGCAGACTTGCTGTCGGAGATGAGTAAGCTGTCCGGTTCGACTCTCCCTGCCAACGCTTCATGCATCCTTTTGCCTAGCGGATTTCCCTGACCAACGATTTTACTTAGAATACGGTCAGTTTCATCCAGTCCGACCAGAACGCAGACGTGTTCGTTGCTGATGCCTCTTTCCACAGCTCGGGTTCCCCGTTTCTTCGCCTTCCTCGGCATTTGCTTTTTCTTCCAAGGACCTTTCATGTTCAAGAGAAAATAGGTCTCGTCCATCTGAATTTCGCCGCTCAATTTGTGCTGTTCTTGATAATCCCTCATCGCTGAAAGGATTTTGTGTCGCCAATTGAATGCAGTAGTGACTGATATTCCCACTTCGAATGCGATTTCCCTGAGCGATAGTCCGTAAAGCATGTGTTTGATATAAGAATGCCATTGGGCATAGGTCTTCTTCGTATAACGGACGATTGATTGATCAGAATCGGAGTGTGTCTTTCCGCTCTCCATATCAATGTATCTTTGTCTTCCCTTTGCACTCTTTCCATATTTCACGATTTGGTCCGATTGTTTCCGCTCGCGAAACAGGATCTTGTGAAGTGCATCAGCCGCTTCATTGATCGCTTTCTGATTTTGGTTCATCGTCTTTAGTAATGCGTTGTATTCATCCGCGCATAATGCATTGATAATTGGCATCACGATTTCTATTACGGTTTCTTGGCTCATGTTTGGTAGACTCCTTTAAAGGAAAATGTCCTTAAGCAACCAGCTTGAAGGTCATAATTTCGTCGCCAAACAAGAATTAAGAGACCAAGCTGGTTGATTAAAGACACTTGTCTTTCGTCTATATTCTCTTTATTCTTGTTTGGCTACTCTATTCTATCAAATTTATCGATGAAACTCAATTACTATCAACACTTATCTTGAACACAGCCAATCTTTTAATGCTATTTTACACCAATATTGTCATTTAAAGAAAAAGATATGCGATATCTACATTGATAAAGTCAATTAACAAGTCAATTAAAAATGTTAATTTCCTATAATGCTAGGGGTGTCTACTTTTATATTACTAGTTCAAACCGGTGCTAATACAATTTAGCACCCCTATCAAAAATCTACGCACCCCTAGTGAGAATTTACGCATCCTTAACGAAATTTACGCACCCCTAAATTATGGTTTAACAAAGGTAACTGCTGAAATTGACTATTTAATTACTCAATACAGTCCACGCCAATTTGTGCATTTTTGATTAAAAATTAAAAGCGACCTCAAATCCTATTTTCTTGTTTTCTATCATAAATACAACGTTGCTAGTTTGACTACTTATATAATCAGTTCCAAATTC
>WOZH01000063.1 GCA_011620375.1 Acholeplasmataceae bacterium | reverse complement strand
ACACAATCAATATTAACACTGGCAAATAGCATTATTAAGCGAAATAACAATAGATATAAAAAACAATTAATTACATTTAATAAAGCAACATATCAAGAACAATTGCTGTCTAACAACGATATGATAGATGAGAGTGATCAACTCATTAAACGCATTCGTTTTCATTTAAAAAATGGGACTAAACCCAGTGAGATTGCTGTGCTATATAGAAATCACGAACGCAGCTATTCTTTAAGAAAATCATTGTTGGAAAGTGAAATATTTTATAACACAGAACACACAAAAAACGACATCAATTTGTTATCATTACATCAAGCAAAAGGACTAGAGTTTTCAGTTGTTTTCATTATTGGTTTGGAGCAGGGATCACTACCATCATATCACGTTAAAACACTTGAAGATTTAGAAGAAGAAAGACGTCTCTTTTTTGTTGGAATCACACGTGCGAAGCACTATCTTTATCTATCTTATTGCACGTTCAACAACGATACCGAGCATCTCACAAAATCACAATTTTTAAAAGAATTAAAAAAAGATCTAAAGCCATCATGATTTTGTACGATATGATGAGAAGTAAAACCGTGAATATTGATTGAATGATGGTATAATGATATTGGGTGATATCATGGATTATCAAGCAAAAATAAAAGAACTCACAGAAAAAATCAATCAAGCTAATTATGAATATCATACATTGGATAAACCAACCATGAGTGATTATGATTATGATAGAATGCTTAGAGAATTGATTGCTTTAGAAGAAAAATATCCTGCATACAAATTACCGGATTCACCGACTCAAAAAGTTGGTGGCATTATTTTAGAACGCTTTGAAAAAGTGACACATCAAACCCCGATGATGTCTTTGTCAAATGTTTTTAATGAATCAGAACTATTAGCATTCGATCGCCGTATAGCGCAGGTTATTGACTCATATTCATATATTTCAGAATTAAAAATTGACGGTCTAGCAGTTAATCTTCGCTATATATCGGGAAAGTTTGTTCAAGCAGCAACTAGAGGAAATGGCACTGTGGGAGAAGACATCACTGAAAACGCGAGAACCATCAAAAGTCTACCTCTTATACTAACAGAAAAGATCGATGTGGAAGTTCGTGGTGAAATTTATATGCCACATAAAAGTTTTAATCGCGTGAATGAAGAACGACTCACTCATAACGAATCATTGTTTGCTAATCCAAGAAACGCTGCTGCAGGTACCATGAGACAACTGGATACAAGTATTGTTGCAAAACGCCATCTTGATATGTTTTGTTATACATTAGTACATGCTGAAAGATATGTAAGTAACCAAGAAGAGGCATTAAAATATTTGAAACACTTAGGATTTAAAGTAAATCCATATTTTCATAAGCATACAACCGTTCAGTCTTTGATTGAAGATATTGCTCATTATGATGATTTACGAAAAACATTGCCATATGATACTGATGGTGTTGTGATTAAGATTAACGAATTTAATTTACATGAAAAAATTGGGTATACAGCAAAAGCCCCCAAATGGGCAACCGCTTATAAATTCAGCCCCGAACAGGCACAAACAAAATTAAAAGATATCACATTTCAAATCGGTCGTACAGGCGTCATCACGCCTGTTGCCGAATTAGAACCAGTGTTTTTGTCGGGCTCAACTATTTCTAGAGCTACACTTCACAATGAGGACTATATTACCACTAAAGATATTAGAATAGGGGATATTGTCAACATTCATAAAGCAGGAGAAATCATTCCCGAGGTTATTGGACCGGTTTTAGATAAGCGAACGAATCAAAAGCCCTTTGTGATGATTGACGAATGCCCTGTTTGCCATGCCGCCTTGCTTAGAAAAGAAGGCGAATCGGATTACTTATGCACGAATCCTGAGTGTCCAGGTAAGCATATGAACCGATTGATACATTTTGCAAGTCGGGTAGCGATGGATATTGACACACTAGGTGAAAAAGTGGTTGAAACATTCCATGAATTAGGATTTCTAAATAGCATTTCCGACATTTATCGTTTGAAAAACCATGTTGAAGAACTTGTGACGATTCCTGGATTTGGCCAAAAAAAGATTGAAAAATTAGTAGCGGCCATTGAGCAAAGTAAACAGCAGACTTTAGATCGTCTTATCTTTGGCTTAGGTATCAAACACGTTGGTGCAAAAGTAGCAAAAATATTAGTTCAAAATTATGGTTCAATGGATGATGTAAAAGCAGCTAGTTTTGATGAACTTGTCAATATTCCTGAAATAGGAGAGATGATTGCGACAAGCATCATCACTTTCTTCAGTGATCGAAACAATCAAAAGTTGATTGACGAGCTAAGAGCATTTGGTTTGAATTTTTCATACGATAAACAATCAACCATCAATCATGCCTTTAACGGTAAAACATTTGTCTTAACTGGAAAACTTAAACAATTCACACGAACAGAAGCCGCTGAAATAATCGAAAAACTAGGTGGAAAAGTCAGTGAATCCGTCAGCAATAAAACAGATTATGTATTAGCTGGATCTGATGCAGGATCAAAATTAACTAAAGCAGAAACATTAGGTGTCACCATATTAGATGAAGCAACTTTTTTGAGGGAAGTCCATGGAAAAAATTAAAGTTGTTGGGGCGAGAGAAAACAATCTTCAAGACCTCAGCATTGAAATACCTAAAAATAAACTAGTTGTCATGACAGGCATTTCGGGTAGTGGAAAGTCGTCATTGGCTTTTGATACACTTTATCAAGAAGGACAGCGACGCTACATGGAAAGTCTTTCAGCTTATGCCAGACAATTTTTAGGTAACTTTGAAAAACCGGATGTCGATCGTATCGAAGGACTGAGTCCATCGATAGCTATTGATCAACGAACAACATCGCACAATCCAAGATCAACGGTTGGTACCGTTACTGAAATATATGATTATCTACGGTTGCTTTATGCCCGTGTAGGCACACCGTATTGTCCAGATACTGATGAACCATTAACGAAACAATCCATCGATGAAATGACGATGCGCGTTTTAGCATTACCAGAGGGTGAACGCATCCTTGTCATGTCACCGATTATTGAGCGTCAAAAAGGATCTCATAAAAAGTTAGCCGCTCAATATTTAAAAGAAGGATTTACTAGAGCACTTGTTGATGGTGAACAAGTGCTGCTTGATGAATTCCCAGAATTGGACAAAAATAACAATCATCACGTGTGGTTGATCATTGATCGACTCATCATTAAAAAGGGCATTCGATCACGTTTGTATGATGCGCTTGAACTAGCAGCACGCATGGCGAATGGTAAAACACGTGTTCAAATAGAATCAAAAGAGATATTAGAGTTCAATCAAAATTACGCATGTGCTGACTCTGATTTCACGATACCCGATTTGGAACCGAGATTGTTCTCTTTTAATACACCGATTGGTGCTTGTCCACATTGTAATGGTCTTGGTGTCAAAATGGAAATTGCTGAGGATTTGATATTGAATCCCGAAAAAGCACTTTTGGATGGTGGATTGATTCCATATAAAAACAACGATCAAGATAATTTGGCTAGTAGCCAAGTCGAACAAGTTTGTGCCTATTACAACATAGATATGAAAAAACCAGTTAGAGAATTGACGAGAAAAGAACTAGATATCATTTTATATGGTTCACCCAATAAAATTCATTTTAAATTAAAATCTTCTTCTGGAAGAATGCACGAAAATTATACATTTTATGAAGGCTTAATCACAAACCTAAATCGAAGACATCACGAAACAACAAGCGATTGGATAAGGAATTGGATAGAAGGATTCATGAATGAATCCGAATGCCCCGTTTGTCATGGGGCAAGGCTTAATCCTTCGGCACTATCAGTTCGTATCAATGGAAAAAATATCGATCAACTGACAAGATTATCAATCGATGATACCATTGATTTTCTTGAACATTTAGAACTAGATGTAGAAAAAAAGCAAATTGCACGATTGGCTTTAGCAGAAATCATCAATCGTTTAACCTTTTTAAACGATGTTGGGCTTGGCTATTTGACTATGCATAGACAAGCTGCGACGTTATCGGGTGGTGAAGCACAGCGCATTCGTCTAGCAACGCAAATAGGATCTAAATTGACAGGTGTCTTATATGTGTTAGATGAACCGTCTATCGGTCTTCATCAAAAAGATAATGCGAAATTAATAAACACGCTTAAAAAAATGAGAGATTTAGGCAACACACTCATTGTTGTAGAACACGATCATGAAACCATGCTGGCAAGCGATTATTTGATAGACATTGGCCCAGGCGCTGGTAAATCCGGGGGTAAGGTAGTCGCTTATGGCACACCCGAAGAAGTCATGGCAAATAAAGACAGCATCACTGGTAAGTATCTAAAAGGTGAACTTAAAGTTGATATTCCTGTTAAACGTCGCGAAGGGCAAGGCAAAGATATCATGGTCATTGGTGCACGTGCCAATAATTTAAAAGATATCACCGTGTCTTTTCCACTGGGGAAATTAACGGTTGTGACTGGTGTATCAGGTAGTGGTAAATCATCGCTAGTTAATGATATCTTATTAAAAGGGCTGCAACAACAGCACTATAAAACGAAAGAAAAGCCAGGATTGCATTCAAGCATTAATGATGGTGGATTCATCGATCGCGTTATTGAAATTTCACAGTCTCCGATTGGTAGAACCCCAAGAAGCAACCCTGCAACCTATACGGGTGTTTTTGATGATATTCGTGATTTATATTCGCAAACCGCAGAAGCAAAAGCGAGAGGCTATACAAAAAGTAGATTTTCCTTTAATATAAAAGGAGGACGCTGTGAAGCATGTCACGGTGATGGATTGAAGAAAATTTCAATGCATTTCTTGCCTGATGTTTATGTGCCTTGTGAAGTTTGTGGTGGGAAACGATACAATCATGAAACACTACAGATCAAATATCGTGGTAAACATATCGCGGATGTTCTCGATATGACGATTGATGAAGCACTTGATTTTTTCGAAAATCATCCCAACATCTATCGAAAATTGAAGACGATTCATGATGTAGGGTTAGGTTATATTACGCTAGGTCAATCAGCTACGACTTTATCAGGCGGAGAGGCACAGCGTGTTAAACTCGCAAGTGAACTCTATAGACGTATCACTGAAAAGTCTATCTATATTTTAGATGAACCGACAACTGGACTTCACACAGATGATGTAAAACGGTTATTGCGTGTGCTTCATAAAATCGTAGATGAAGGTGCAACCATGATTATTATTGAACACAACCTTGACATTATTAAAAACGCTGATTATATCATTGATTTAGGCCCTGAAGGTGGTCATGCGGGTGGTCGGGTGATTGCTACTGGCACACCTGAAGAAGTTGCTAATGTTTCTGAAAGTTACACCGGTCAATACCTGAAGAAAGCTTTAGAAAATTAAAAAAATTAACTTTTATGTTATGATGAATAGGGGGCAGACATGAACGATAATCATCACGATCCAAAAAAAAATTCTGATGAAGAACTAAAAAAATTAATCGATGAACTGAAACGCAGAAACTACAAGAATAGTGTATTTACAAGTTTTGGATTCATGTTACATAGAGATTATGTCGTTCACCTTTTATTATCATTGGGTATCAATATTATCATTATGGCAACCGTTATGGGAATATCGATTGGCATCGGTGAACCACTGGTTGCGACAAACAGTATCATGGGTTTTTTACTGGCGGCTACCTTGTTGACATTGCTGGAGAATATGGTTAAAATCTTACTTTACCGATATGCCTTTCGTGCAATTTTATATAGTTTAGGCATTCTGTCTTTAGCGATTACCATGCTCATATTTTATGTCATTAATTTAATTATGCAGGAAGGATTCTATTTTGAAAGTTTTATTTATCTACTCATTTTCACGGTAGGATTCACATTTTTCAGACTTGTTCTATCGACTTATGTCAGACGTTGGATGTATATAAAAAACAAACGTTTTAACAGGAGGTAAACGGTGAAACTAAGAGTTAAACATTTAGTTGAAGACTTTCATTTAAAGGTACTCGCTGGAGAAAATGCACTTGATCGCCCCGTTAAGGCAGAGATGCTTTCAAGACCGGGTGTGGAAATGGCTGGCTTTCTTGATTTCTTTGACAAGGAAAGAATGGTTCTTATCGGTTCAAAAGAATATCAATTCATGCAATTATTGCCACCGGATATTAGACGCGAACGGATTGCGGATATCATGGCACAAAAACCCCCGGGATTTATTTTCAGTGTCAATGTGGAAGTTGAGGACATGATTATTGAGCTAGGTAATGAATATGGTGTTGCGATTCTAAAATCAGATATGAGGACAACCCCTATCTTCAGTTTATTGTATGCATACCTTCATGCTAAATTGGCACCTAGACAAAGCGTACATGGCGTGCTTGTTGATATTCACGGCATGGGAACGCTTATTATAGGAGAAAGTGGTATCGGGAAAAGTGAAGTGGCACTAGAATTAATTAAACGGGGTCATATCCTAATTTCCGATGATCGTGTTGATATTTTCGAAGCTTCTCCAGGGAATTTGGTAGGTAGTGCGCCTGAGTTGTTAGAACGTTATATCGAAATTAGAGGAATTGGTATCGTTGATGTGGTTTCAATGTTTGGTGCAGGGGCCTATCGTGAGAATAAAAAGATTAGACTAGTTGTTGAATTAGAACAATGGAAACGTGGTAAAGCTTACGATCGATTAGGATTAGAAACGGAAACAGTTAAATTTTTTAACACAGAGATTGCAAAAATAACGATTCCTGTTTTACTGGGTAGAAATGTAGCGACATTGGTTGAAAGTGCCGCGATGAATCAAAAATTAAAATATCTTGGCCATCATGCAGCAATGGATTTAGCTGATGCTGTTGCCAAAAAAGCAAGTGGGAAGGATAAAGAAAAAGATGATTAGTTATATTAAAAAACACCAACAGGCATTTTATTTATATGGCGGCATATTCTTGGGGTTGATTGCTTTAATTTTATTGGCAACCTTAACACAAAGTGGGTATCCTTATGAAAAGACAGCAATTCAGTTTGGTTCGATTGGCTCATTTGATTTGGCCATTCAATGGTATGCAATCTTTATTTTATATGGCATCATCGGTGGAGCGATTCTAGCTTATTATGAATTTAAACGATTGAATTTAGACACTAATATTTTATTTGATGGCCTTTTATGGTGTGTACCGCTATCAATCGTAGGAGCGCGCTTATATTATGTCATTTTTGATCCTTATCCTAGTTATAACTCATTTATTGATTATATCAATGTTGCTAATGGTGGATTGGCTATCCATGGTGCAGTCATTGTGACTATTATCACATTGATCTTTTTCACGAGACACAGAAAAGTGAGTTTTTGGTTAGTCGCTGACGTTTTGGCCGTCGGACTTCTCTTTGGTCAAATCGCAGGACGTTGGGGAAACTTCATGAATGCTGAAGCATATGGACCGGCGATTGCTGATGGATCCTTTATATTGAATTTATTACCAGAATTCATTAAACAGCAAATGACGATTGATGGTGCAATACACCATCCAACATTCCTTTATGAAGGCCTCTGGAATTTTATTGGTTTAGTGTTCTTGTTGTTTGCAAGACGTAAAAGATGGTTCAAAGCAGGAGATCTCATTGGTATCTATCTCATATGGTATGGTTTGGGTAGAGGCGCATTGATTGAACCGCTTAGGACACAAGGAGCAGAGGGTGACGCCTTAAGAATGTTTGGGTTACCTACCAATATTATCTTAAGTTTCGGTGTACTTATGTTGGGTGGTATTTTAATTATTATATTGAAACAGTATCTCATTAAAGATCAGCCGTATTATTATGACCTGTTGGTAAAACCAGATGAAACTGATTCTATTTGACCTTGACGGGACACTGATTAAATCCACTGGTATCATATTGGAATCATTCAAAATGTCTTTTGATAAATACTTACCTGATGTGGCACTCACTGACGAGATGCTTACCAGTTTTTTGGGGACAACGCTATGGCAAACATTTGGTATGTTCACCGAGAACGATGATTTGATAGATGAAATCATCTCATATTATCGTGTTGTGAGCGAAATGATGTTAGAAAAAGAATTAAAGGCTTATCCAAATGCTCATGAGACCATTCGTTATTTAAAAGATCATGGGTGTAAAGTTGGTGTGGTGACATCTAAATTGAATGAAGTCGCTTTACATCATCTGGATATCACAGGACTGAGTTCATTGATTGATGGGTTGATTGGCTATGATGATGTTGAAAAACACAAACCTGACCCAGAACCTTTATTAAAAGCATTAGAAATGTTTGATGTGCAAGCGGATGAAGCGATTTATATTGGTGATCACGAAAATGATATGAAGGCAGCAAAACGTGCAGGTATGTCATCATGCGCGGTTACGTATTCATATAGATTAAAGCAGATGTTAAACGAATATCCTGATTACGTCATTGACGATATCAGCAATTTAAAAGATCTTATCGTATAAGGAGAAATGAAAAATGATTTATGATTTATTAATTATTGGTGCAGGACCTGCAGGCATTACAGCGGGTATTTATGCTAAGCGCGCAAACTTAAAAGTCGCGATGTTTGAAAAGGGAGCACCTGGTGGACAGTTGATGAACACCAATGAAATTGAAAATTATACAGGTGCTAAAAAAGTAGCTGGTTTTGAATTAGCGACAATGATGATTGATCACGCATATGATTTGGGTGTGGAAGTCATTTATGATGAAGTTACTAAAATCACCGTAGATGGTCCTATAAAAAAATTAGAAACATCTAACGGTATATATGAAACAAAGACGGTTATCATCGCATCAGGTAACGTACCAAGACGTCTCGGTGTTGAAAATGAAGATGAACTCGCTATGAACGGCATTAGCTGGTGTGCGATCTGTGACGGCCCATTATATAAAGATAGAAAAATTGTTGTCGTCGGTGGTGGTAATAGTGCCGTAGAAGAAGCCATTTATCTATCAACATTAGCTGAACATGTGACCATTGTTCAAAACCTTGCTGAATTGACGGCAGACATGAAAGCACGCGATATTATTATGAAGCGGAACAATGTGGATTATCATTATTCTTCAGTCGTTACTAAATTTCTAAAAGATGACAAAGGGTTAACAGGTGTTGTCATTAAAAACGAACAAGGTGAAGAAACAACCATTTACGCAGATGGTGTCTTTGAATATGTTGGACTTATTCCGGTTACGGATATGGTCAAAGATTTGAATATCACCAATAAATATGGTTATATTGAAGCAAATGAGAAGATGGAAACGAAAGTGCCGGGCATTTACGCGGCTGGCGATGTCATTGTGAAACAGATTAGACAAGTCGTTACTGCAACTGCAGATGGTGCGATTGCCGTTCAAAACTGCCTACGTTATTTAGAAGCACAAGATTAAAATGAGTTTTGCAAAAACCGTCAAAGAAGAACTGGTAACCATTCCGGTCGAATTAGAAGAGCAGCTTGCAGAATGCGCTGCATTTCTTAATTTGAATACAGAACTTCACATTGAATCAAGACAAAAAAGCCTTGATTTCAAGACGAACAATCCAACCGTTGCAAAACGGTTTTTGCAGTTAATCAGAGTATTATATCAAGCGGATATCACGCTTATTACCCAAAAACAAACAAGATTAAAAAAGCATCAAACGGTCATTGTCAGCATTCGATCCAAAGTGGACGACATTTTAAATGAGCATAATTTACTGGAAGGCAATTTAGAAGCCGAAGAATTGCTGACACAAACGAGAGAATCTAAAAAAGCATATTTACGAGCATGCTTTTTATCAAGTGGCTCTATCAATCATCCAAAAACAGCTGAATATCATTTGGAAATATTCTCAAACAATCCCAATCAAATCGTATTTATCCAAGGATTGATGAACAGCTTTGATTTGAATGCCAAGGTCGCTAAAAGACGTAACGGCTATATTGCATATCTAAAAGATGCTGAAGGCATCAGCACCTTTTTGCAAATCGTTGGTGCGCAAAACGCATTATTTCAATATGAGGATATTCGCATCAAACGAGATTTCAATAATTCAATCAATCGTGTAATTAACTGTGAGGTCGCCAACGAGAAGAAAACATTGGATGCAGCAAGAGAACAATTAAACGATATTAAAGTGATCAATCGTTATATGCAAGAAGATCAGATTGATCCAAAAGTCAAGCAGATTATGACATTGAGGCAACAATTTCCGGATATCAATCTAAGAGAACTGGCAGCCGCATATGAAGAAAAATATCACGAGACCATTAGTAAATCTGGTCTCAATCACCGCATTCAAAAAATAAAACAATTAGCGGTTGACATAAAAAAGAGTAGGAAACGCTTATGATCAAAGGGATAGGAATAGATTTAGTCGATTTGAATCGACTGAAAGATAAGGATGAGCGATTTGTGAAACGTATCTTGAGCGATCAAGAATATGCGTTGTATCATGATGCCACGAATGATTTAAGAAAGTTAACATTCTTGGGCGGTAGAGTAGCAGCAAAAGAGGCGCTTTTTAAAGCTTTTTCGTTTGGAGAAGGACATGCTAATTTTAAAGATTTTGTGATTTTAAATGATGATCATGGCAAGCCATTTGTTCAATCAGGTCCTTATGATCAAAAGCGTCTTGCCATTCATCTCTCAATTTCTCATACCGATCAATACGCGACCGCTTATGTGATTTTAGAAATAAACTAACATATTTAAACATATTATTGTAATTTATCATTATTTCCGCTATAATTTTCATTGGATAGGATGTGACCACATGTCGAAAAAGAAGAAAAAAACCCCCAAGAACATAACCAACAATTCAAAAAAGAAAACAACAAATCAACCACGTGATCCTAGAGAAGCAACACCTAATGAAATCCTGTTTTTCAAAATAGGGATGAGCGTCATCGGATTAGCAGTTATCGTTATTGCAATTGTCTTCATCGTTCAGTATTATGTGAACAAAGAAGCGGATAATCCATTTGAAGATTACGTTATGATTACCGTTACCGAATTAACCCCTTTAACAAAATATTATGAAGACACTGGAAATTATGTTGATTCAGACACACTAAAAAACGATGAATTTGAAATTATTAATTCATTATATCAAGCGAATGAATACTTCTATATTTACTTCTATCACAGCAGCATCATCAATGATGAAATCGTAGGTGCGATAGAAGATTACACAGGTGATGAAGGTATTCCAACAATGACATTGCTGGAAGATGCTCCCGATGATACATATGATGCTTTCTTCTTATTGGATCTAGATGCTGCAACAAATGCCGGTTTATTTGATAATTCAAACTTTAGTCATCTAGGATTGGATCCAGAAGCAGAAAATATGTTATTAACGTTTAGTGAAGACCAAGGGTTCTCACTGACCATTGATATTGATAATATATTATCAGCAATCATTAATTTACAATAATGAGAGGGCATTAAGCCCTTTTGTGCTATAAACGGAGGAACGAATGAACGAACAAATTATTACTGAAATTAGAAAAAGTTTAGGTATTTCTGCTAAACAAGTCACTGCTGTACTAGACTTATTAAACGCAGGCAATACCATCCCTTTTATTGCAAGATACCGTAAAGAAGCAACCGGCGGTCTTGATGAAGAACAAATCAATGAAATCCATAAGACATGGGAATATCAAAACAATCTACTCGAAAGAAAAGATGCCGTCATCCGTTTGATTGATGAAAAAGGCATGCTAACGGATGAACTAAAGCATGATGTTTTAAAAGCTGAAAAACTTGTCGAAGTCGAAGATTTATATCGCCCTTTCAAAGAAAAGAAAAAAACCAAAGCAACCGAAGCGATAGCCAAAGGTTTGGAGCCACTCGCTTCATGGATGTTAACATTTCCAAAAGAAGATGTTCAAACATATGCGCAAGCATTTGTCAAAGATCAGGTTAAGACCGTTGAAGAAGCGATTGAAGGTGCACAATTCATCATCGCGGAAACAATCTCAGATGACGCCAACTATCGTAAAGCACTACGTGCTGAAATGGTAAAAATGGGTTCAGTGGTAACAAGTCTTAAAAAAGGTGCAGATGATGAACGCAAGGTATATGAGATGTATTATGATTATGCCGAGCCGGTTAAGCAATTAAAGCCGCATCGCATTTTAGCAATCAATCGAGCAGAAAAAGAAAAAGTTATCAATGTTAAAATTGATTTAGATAAAAACATCATGACTACCTATCTCGAAGAAAAGGTCATCAAGGATCAATCTTCGCCCGTTGTTCCTTATATTAAAGAAGCAATTGCAGATTCTTTAAAACGTTTAATCTATCCTTCTCTTGAACGTGAAGTACGCTCTGAATTGACGGAAAAAGGTGAAGAACAAGCAATTGAAGTGTTCTCCGATAATCTACAAAAACTGTTGTTACAACCACCATTAAAAGGAAAAGTTGTGCTGGGCATAGATCCCGCATTCAGAACAGGTTGCAAATTAAGCATTGTTAATGAACTTGGCACCGTCCTTGAAAAAGCTGTCATCTATCCACACGAAAAGACTAAAGGTGGTACGATTACAGAACAACAAGTGATGGAATCACAACGAACATTATTACGTCTGATTCATAAATACAAAGTACAAATCATCGCGATTGGTAATGGCACAGCTTCACGTGAAACAGAAAGTTTTGTTGTGGATCTCATCAAAACAACGGCGATGAAAGTACAGTATGTCATCGTTAATGAAGCAGGGGCATCTGTTTATTCAGCAAGTGAATTGGCAAGAGAAGAATTCCCTGATTTCTCCGTAGAAGAGCGCAGTGCAGCATCTATTGCTAGACGGCTACAAGATCCATTATCAGAACTTGTTAAAATCGATCCGAAGAGCATTGGTGTTGGTCAATACCAACACGATGTCACACCAAAAAAGTTGACAGATTCATTGAATTTCGTTGTTACACAAGCAGTTAACAGCGTTGGTGTCAACGTTAATACAGCATCTAAAGCACTGTTGATGTACGTGTCTGGTTTGAATAAATCAAGCGCTGAAAATATCGTAAAGTATCGCGATAAAGTCGGACGGTTTAATAGTCGGCAGGACATATTAAACGTGCCTAAACTTGGTGAAAAGACATTTGAGCAATCCGTAGGATTTCTACGTATTCCGGAAAGTGATGAAGCATTAGACATGACGGCAGTTCACCCCGAAAGCTATGGCATTGCTAAAGAAATCATGAAACGGTATAGCATTTCAGGTGATATGTTTGGTAAACCAGAGGTTCAGTTATTTGTTCAACACATCGATCGACCACAACTGATGAGGGATCTCGGTGTTGATGAATATACGTTAAATGACATATTGGATGCATTTATCGCACCGATTAGAGATCCACGTGACCAGTTTGCACAACCACTCCTTAGAAGTGATATTTTAAAAATTGATGATTTGAGCATCGGCATGGAATTGGAAGGCACAGTTCGTAATGTTGTCGATTTTGGTGCATTTGTTGACATCGGTTTGAAAGAAGATGGATTACTTCACATTTCGAAAATATCAAATCGTTACATTAAACACCCGAAAGATGTTTTGAATGTTGGTGACATTGTTAAGGTGTATGTAATCAAGATTGACCTTCAAAAAGGAAAAGTTGGACTATCAATGATAAAGGGTTAAAAAACATTGACAATTAGATAAAATTAAGATATTCTATAAAGGCGCAATTAGCACCTATATGGGATATACGGAGTAGTACTCAAGTTGGCTGAAGAGGCGCCCCTGCTAAGGGTGTAGGCTGGGAAACCGGCGCAAGGGTTCAAATCCCTTCTACTCCGCCACCTTTGGCCCGTTGGAGAAACGGTTAACTCTCATGCCTTTCACGCATGCATTCACGGG
>WOZH01000060.1 GCA_011620375.1 Acholeplasmataceae bacterium | reverse complement strand
AAACCTGTTTCTCTTGCGTAATCACTGGAAATTTTAGTGCATATTTCGTTTCAATATCCGCTATTTCTTGAAGTAAGGCTGCGCACGGGTTTTCATCAGCAAAAGACGTCAATCCGTGAACACGTTCAACGATTTCACTTGCGAGTACTGGATGAAATGCTTTCACATCAATAAAGCGCGCTAAAATTAGATCCAGTTGGTCGAGATTTGCAGTTATGTCAATTAATTTCATCTTGGCAATGCTCATCTTTTACACTCCTAATAAATTAACATCTGTTTGATTTCATTTTCACTAATTTGGTATCTAATACCTTCAATGATGTTCGTAATATTATCAACTTCAATTTCTGAAAGCGTAATGAACGCCTCATAAACTTTTGGCACTTCTTGTGCGAAATACATGAATTTCTTTGCCAAATCATATTGGATTCTACCTGCATAATACTCAATATAAATGTAGTCTTGGTCATTTGTGTATTGTGCATATTCACTTTTTGCCAAATATTTCAATATATCATCCGGATTCTTTAAAGCAATCATTTCATCAATGCGTTTCTCAGAGATACGTGAATGCTCTCGAATGAGTACATTTTTGATGGTAATGGGATCGGCATGATAGAATTTCTTGAGACGATAAATCTTTGTGATGTTCTTTAATTCAATCGCCGTTTGAAAAATTGACATGATATCCTTTTTTAATTTACCTTGATAAAATTGATCAATTCTCGCAAACGCTTCATCATAATAATGTTTTTCAAGTTTATATTCGATATCCAAATAACGGATATTGTCTGGATTGTTTGTTTCATATGGTTTTAAAATATCATAATACATAGTATTCGCGACGGCGTCTAGCAAATCTTCAAAATTTTCGGTTTTGATCAGTTTATCCATATCGATATCTGTATGCTCTTTGAAAAAATAAGGTAACACGCTTTTCTCATCTGTCTCTTCAGATATGAATGTGCGCAGCACAGCAAGGATAATCTCATTTTCTTGTTTAACGATGTTGAGTTTATAGAATGCTTCATCTTTTGAGTAAATGAGTTTGGAGAGTCTCGTAATTTGATCAAATGTGTTTTTCTTAATCAATGATTCAAGGTGACCGCGATGGACTGTGTTTTCTTGTACATCTTTTAAAATGGCTTCATAATTAGGATGTTTTTTCAAAAAAATGGCGATATCGGGGACCGTATTAAGTTTGATTAATTTTTCATAGTCATCTGGTTTTAGGAAGTTGCCATACATCGCTTTCGCTTTCGCAATGATTGCGTTATTTGCCCATGTGCTCATCCAATCACTCCTTTGGATCGATGCATGCTTTATAGATGGCTTCTACCCATTCTTCCTGGTGAGCTTCGTATTCTTTCTCAATCATTTTTAGAGTTTTATTATAGGTCTCTAATTCCTTGATTTCGCGCTCTTTGATTTCATTTTCATAATCGTTTTTGACTTCTTTGAGCCGTTTTTTTACTTCAACGTCATATTGTTTTTTTAAAAGAGCAGCTTCCGCTTTGAGTTTGTCTTCAATCTGATTGCGTTCATTTTCAAGCTCTTCAATTTGCTCACGTGCTTTTTTATCTAATATGATTGTGTCTCTTACGATCGTAGATCCTGCCATATTATCACCTTTTCTTCATTAATACGCACGAGCAAACCAGATGGTTTGCGTTGCTTTCTTACCTGTGACTGGACAGCTGTCAGTGATTAATGTTTGATCAAAAGGAATCACTCTCGCTGTTGCAGTTGTGTCATTCTTAATCATCAATTCAGCTTCTTCACCAGCGACTGACATTGCCACATAGCCACCTTTTTTGATATATGCTTTGAATTCTTCATATGATTTAGCCTCATATGTATGTGCCTTAACATGTGCCAGAGCGCGTTCATATAAAGCTTCATGAATTTCTTTTAAAATTTGCGGTATTTGTGTGATAACATCTTCGATTGCAATCTGTCTTTTCTCACGATTGTATCTTGTTACGATGGTCACGACACCTTGTTCTAAATCTCTTGGACCAACTTCCATTCGTACTGGTATACCCTTCATTTCTGCTTCTGAGAATTTCCAACCAGGTGACTTATTAGTGTCATCTAAAAGCACACGATATCCGGCCTTGTCAAGAGTTTCATATAAAAGATTGGCATTTTCCATCACACCTTTTACGGTTTCTTGAATCGGGATAATAACGACTTGTATCGGTGCGACATACGGCGGCAAAACCAGTCCTTCATCATCACCGTGAACCATAATAATTGCCCCAATCAAACGTGTTGAAACACCCCATGAAGTCTGATACACATATTGGCGCTCATTGTTGTCATCAGTATATGTAATGTCAAATGCTTTCGCAAATTCTTGGCCAAAATAATGCGTTGTTCCAGATTGAAGCGCTTGCCCATCATGCATGAGGGCTTCTAAAGAATAGGTATCAATGGCACCAGCAAATTTTTCCCTTTCCGTTTTACGGCCTGTAACAAACGGAATCGCTAATAACTCTTTACCCATCTTTTCATAAATATCAAGCATCGAAAGTGTTTCTTCACGTGCTTCTTTTTCGGTTTGATGTGCAGTATGTCCTTCTTGCCATAAAAATTCTTTACCACGTAAAAAAGGTCTCGTCGTTTTTTCCCAACGAACAACCGAACACCACTGATTATATTTTTTAGGTAAATCACGATAAGAATTAATCACTTTAGCATAGTGCGTACAAAATAGCGTTTCCGATGTCGGTCTAATAATCAATCGCTCCGTTAATTCTTCGACACCTGTCGTCGTAATCATGGCGGTCTCTGGTGCGAACCCTTTCACATGATCCTTTTCTTTTTGGAAAAGTGTTTCAGGAATAACCAACGGCATATAGACATTTTCATGTCCTGATTTTTTGAACGCTTTGTTCAAATAGTTTTGAATATTTTCCCATATCGCATAACCATAAGGACGATAAATAATGAATCCTTTCACATCTGAATAATCCATTAGTTCTGCTTTGAGACACAAATCTGTGTACCATTGTGAAAAATCTTTATCTCGAGCCGTTATACTTTCAACGAATTTCTTTTGTTTGCTCATTAATAAATCACCTAACGTATGTTTTTTTTATTGATTGCTGAAATGATAATACTGATGATGATTAACATCATTAAAGGTGTTGAAATCATTCTTATCATGAAGAATCCTGGGCCATCCGTAGCAGTACTATAAAACGCTATAAAAATACCGATGACAAAGATGATTTTCCACATGTTTTTGCGGTCGATTTCACGCGGTTTATCATCATGATGTTTTTCTGGATGTGATTGATATTCTTCTCTCTTTTTGTTTTTTTCTTCGAGGCGATCAAGATCGTCCCAATATTTATCATACTCGGCAAATGGATCTTCGTCAAATGAATCTTTCACTTATTTTCTCCTTTATTTGTGATTGCTACTCTTCAACATGATAGAGAACGCGGCTGCGATGACCATCAATATGAACAGTTAACTCAGTTATAAAGCCATGCACAAACCGACAAAAACAACAATGATAAGCATTCATCTATCTAAATTAGAGGTTGTCAATGTCCATCAAAATCATCTTTTTTATACCGTGATGATTTGTGTTTGTTTTTGCAAATCAAAACCAATTTTAATATTTAACATACCTAAATAGTGGATTTGAATCATAAGAATCTATCATGATGGTTTCCTAATCAGTATGGTTTTACCATCAATAAAATCAACTTTTCGTTCCTTATATAATCGACCAAGTGCCCGTTTGAATGCTTTTTTGGATAAACCAAACGCCTGTTTGATGTTTTCCGGTGTCGCATTGCTATCAAGCGGAATTTCTCCTGTCTTTTCAAGTGCTTTGAGAATCATGTTTGCATCATCGTCCATGACAGCTTCTTTCTGCTTGATCAACGATCCTGAATAACCATGTTCTGACAAATAGGTAATCAATACATTAACACGTTGCCCTAAATGATATTTATCTTTAATCATCGATTCATGGATAAACACCCAAACGCCATTGTCTGTCAGCACATTGATGCCTTCACGGCCAATCTTCTGAACGGTTGCATCCACATATGATTTCAATGTAAGAGACGCTTTCGTATCAATATCATTTTTAGTTGCAATTTTTGCGACCATCTTGCCTTTCACTTTTAAACTGACCCATAATGTATCGCCTATCATTGGCCAATCGTTTGCATCTGCTGGTAAATCATCGATAGATAACAAAACATCTTTTGAGATACCCATATCTAAAAATACGCCCAATTGAGGTAAAACATCATTGACGACTAGCGGTGCGGGATGTTTAATCGTAATCTTTGGCATCTTTAACGTCGCAGCTTGACGACCCTTCCCATCAATATAAATAAAAGCATCGACCATGTCACCGCTTGCGAGATCGCTATTTAAAGATTCATTAAAATGAAGAAAAACCGAATCATCTTTGTGTGTCAACATGTAGCCAATATCGGTTTTACGATCTACAGTAAGTCGATTTATCGTTCCAGTTACGAGCATGATATCACCTATATTATTATACCACTTTTTTGTGCTTTTATTTCACATTGAAAGAAAAGAGTGCCCTGCACTCTAAACATCTAGTTCCTTAAGAACGCTTTCATACCGCTTGATCAGTAGACCTTCAAAAAATGCATATAACGGTTTTAAATCTTTTTCAACTTTGAAGATTTCCAAGCATGCGATATACGCTGAAAATGCGGTTTGAGGGATAGAGATTGCGAGATAATCATTGGACATGAGAAAATAATTTAATACAAGCTTTGCTAATCTACCATTTGCATCAACGAAAGGATGGATTTTAGCAATACTCGCATGTGCGTAAACGGCTTTTTCAATCGCTGTTCCCTTGAACTCATCAAGTGTTGCGAAAAATTTGCTCATCCGATCATAAACCTTGACATGGTCTGGCGGTTGATGGGCTGCACCAAATATGGAGATATTGACATTTCGATAAATACCGCCTTGGAAAATGCCAGAAACAAGCCGTTCATGTATATCCTTTAATTTCTCTTCATTAAATGATATTTGATTTTTAACCATCGTTTCAACAAAGCGATAAGTGTTGATATGGTTGATGATTTCCTTTTGTTCTCGTTCACTATAATCAGGCAATGTCTTATTGTTACTGCTTTGATTGACATTGTCTTTTGAAATACGATTCTCGCACAATCCCAAGGCATCATAAGCATAGGTAGTCGCGAAGTGTTCATCCACTTCATCAACCTTTGATTGGTCAACTTCTGATAGCACATTTTTAAGGTTTGTGCGTAACACCTCTAAGAGTTCTTTGTCCATTTGATTCCATCCTCCATCTCAAACTTATTATAGCATAAAAGCGCTCATGCGAACAACTGAATTTGTGATAAAAAAAGAGGTTTTTTACCCTCTTTGATCAAACGTTTTCAACCATCACATTCCCTTTAATTGCCCTTGAAAATGGGCAAAATGCTTGTCCTTTAGTGATATATTCAGCTTCAACATCGGATGAGACACCCGCAATCCTTGTTTCAACTGTCAGTTTGAACTGAAAGCCTTTGTTTGGAACCATCATTAGATGATTTGTCGCTTTCACCGTCACCCCATCATAGGACACGCCGTTTGCTGATAGTAAATATTCAATTGCACTCGCCAAGCACGATGCGTAACCGGCTGCGAACAATGCTTCAGGATCAGTTCCTGATTTCTCTTTACCGTCCATCTCAATTGGTTTTCTCAATTCATAAGTCATACGACTTGACTCATCATTGATCATACCATCGCGACCACCGATTGCAGTCGCTGTTCTTTGTAACACTTCATTCATATTTTTAAGTGCTCCTTTTTATTTCAATTATAATATAAATATAAATTAATTGCATCTCATGTGTCTTATCAAGAAAACAAGGACTCCGCTGAGTCCTTGTTGTAGTTACCAGTTAAAATTATTAATTATACTTTAACAACGCTTGCGGCTTGTGGTCCGCGATCGCCGTCTTTAACTTCAAATTCTACTTGGTCACCTTCAGCTAACGTCTTGTAGCCTTCACTCTGAATTGCACTAAAGTGCACAAAGATGTCTTTGTTTTCTTCTGTAGAGATAAAACCATATCCCTTATCAGCGTCAAACCATTTTACAACGCCCTTCATTTAATCTTACTCCTTTATTTATTTCTGGTGATTTTAACACCTACAAATATTATACACGGATTTTTTATCAAAAACAAGGTTGTAAAACAAAGAAAGTTTACTAAGCAAATTGCGAATGGTAAAGCGTATAATAATAACCTTTCTTCGCAAGTAAAGCGTGATGGTTACCCTGTTCGACGATATTGCCATCATGTACGACAAGAATGAGATCTGCATTTTGAATCGTCGATAGACGATGCGCAATAACAAATGTAGTCTTACCAATCATCAAATGAATCATTGCGTTTTGGATTTGAATTTCTGTATGCGTATCGACATTCGATGTTGCTTCATCCAAAATCAGCATTTTTGTCTTGGACAACATCGCACGTGCGATGACCAATAACTGTTTTTGTCCTTTAGAAATGTTCAATCCTTCATCTGTCAACACTGTATCATAACCTTTTTCCAAGTGCGTAATGAATGAATGGATGTGTGCTTTCTTTGCAGCTTCCTCAACTTCTAGTCTGCTAACGTTCCCGTTGCCAAAAGCAATATTTTCGTGAATCGTACCATGAAATATCCATGTGTCTTGTAGAACCATTGAAAAAGCCTTTCTTAGACTCGCTCTTTTAAGATGTGATATGTCTTTTCCGTCTAGCCATATACGACCGTGTTCAATCTCATAGAACCGCATTATGAGGTTTACAAGAGTCGTTTTTCCAGCACCCGTTGGACCAACAATCGCGATAACTTGTCCTGGTTTGGTTTCAAAATTAACATCATGTAAGACTGGTTTTTCATTCAAATAACCAAATGATACATGATCAAATACGAGATGTCCTTTGACATCTGAGAGTGCTATCGCATCCTCTGGATCTTTAGATTCTTCTGCTTCATCCAAAACACCAAAGACGCGCTCAGCAGCTGCCAATGCACTTTGAATATCAGCAATTATATTACTCATGCGATTAATGGGCCCTGAAAAACGTCTTGAATAAAGCGTAAACGATGTTAATTGTCCAATGGTGATTGAAAATGGCAAGATGGCAGCATATAATATACCACCAAAAACACCAACTAATGCTACCGATAGATTAGACACGAAATTAATCGAAGGTCCAACAGTTGTACCATAATAACCTGCGTCGTAAGAAGCCTCAGATGCCTCTTGATTAAACTCATCAAAACGCGCAAGTACCGTTTCTTCTTGAACATACGATTGAACCGTACGTTGACCTGTGATCATCTCTTCAGCATAACCATTTAGTTCACCTAATTTCTTATTCCTAATCCGATATTTTTTCTTAATAATCTTTGATAATAGCTGCGTGATTAAAATGGAAAGGGGAATGGTCACCAAAAAAACCAAACATAAAATCGGCGACATGATTATCATCATCATAAGCGAAATAAAAATGGTAACAATGCTTGTCAAAACATTCATCACATCTGTAGCAAGCGATGTGTTAATCGTATCGATATCATAACTCATTTTAGATATGATATCACCCGTAAGTTGCGAATCAAAAAATGAAATCTTTACACGATTCAATTTAGCAAAAAGATCTTGTCTCATCTGATAGATAACACTTTGTGATATACGGACCATCAATACGGCTAACATGTAATTGAGCATGGCTGAAATTAAATAGAATCCAGTCATTAAACCTGCGAAGATGAATACCATTCTAAAATCAACAGGTCTCGCCATGGCATCTATTGCTCGTCCTGTCAAATAAGGACCAATCAATGATAAAACATTAGCGACAACCGTTAATGATAGTGCAATGACAAATTTAACTTTATCAAAGTATAGATAATCCCATAATCTTTTCAGTACGCGCTTCGTGTTTCTTGCTTTTTGTGATCCATCATTACGACCGCGTCCAACTTTACCCGCATACATCATAATGCTTCACCCCCCAATTGATAATGAGCAATTTCACGATACACCTTTGATGTCGACATGAGTTCATCATGTGTCCCTTGGGCAATGATTCTACCATCATCAATCACTAAAATCAAATCAGAATGTTTCAAACTGCTAATCCGTTGCGCAACAATAATCTTTGTTGTGTTTTTTAATGCTTCTTTTAACGCTATACGCATGCTCATATCTGTTTCGTAATCGAGTGCAGATGATGCATCATCCAATATGATAATATCCGGCTTACCAGCAATAGCTCTTGCAATCAAAATACGCTGCTTTTGTCCACCAGATAAATTCATGCCTTTTTGTGCCATTTGAAATTCTAAATCAGCATCTTTCTCATAAACAAAATCGGCTTGAGCGATACGTGTGGCTTCTGCGATTTCCTCATTATTAATATATTCGCGATTAAACTGAATGTTTCCATATATTGAATCCGCAAATATCAGATCATTTTGGAAAACGACACCGATACTTGAACGTAACGCATTTTGTTTGAGATGCTTAATGTTTTTACCATAGATTTCTATCGCACCAGAATCAACATCATAAAAACGCATCAACAAATTGATAATCGTCGTTTTTCCCGATCCTGTCGCACCGATGATTCCTAACGTTTGTCCTTGCTTAATCTCGAAATTTACGTGTTCAAGATTGGCTCTATTTTGTAGATATGAGAATGAAACATCATGGAATCTAATGTGTGGTTTGTGTCCATCAATCGTTATTTCTTCTTGACCTTCCTTCAAATCAGCTTGCATATTGATGACTTCAAAAATACGCTCACCTGAAGCTGATGCACGCGATGATAAAACAAATACTCTCGTAATACTCATCATCGCATTTAGTATAATCGTGAAATATGTCACGAACGCTAAAAGTTCTCCTGTTTCAGCATGACCGCCACTAATGCGATAGGCACCAGTAACGAGTACAAGTACTAAACCAACATTCATGACAATTTGCATGAGTGGATTGATTTTTGCCATCGTCGTTGTCGCTTTTAACTCAGCTTTGATTGTTTCCTTATTATATTGATCAAAGCGATTTTCTTCGTAATCACTCATGGAAAGCGCTCGAACAACACGTGCACCCGTGATATATTCTCTTAATGTTCTAATCAGTTTGTCACCCGCTTTTTGTGTTTCTTTATAGCGTGGTATCCCTGCGCGAGAAACCGTATAGACAATGATACCGATTACCGGTAGTGTTGCAACCATGACAAGCGTCATGATGGGATCTAAAAATAATGACATCACAATGCCACCGATGAGCAACACCGGTGCTCTGACACCCAAGCGTTGCATACCAGCAGATGCAGTATACATGTGATAAGTATCGGTCGTCATTCGCGATATTAATGATGGTCTAGTCAATTGATCCACCTGTCGAGCTGATAAACTGACGATTTTACCAAAAAGGTCATGTCTTAATTGCTTGACAGCATCAGCAGCTATTCGTTCCGCCTTTCTGTTCGCAGAAATATTGAAGTAAACACCTAACCCAGCAACCACAACCATGATGATACCAGATTGATAAAGCGGCCAAATGTTTGGAAAATCGGCATCTAAAGCAGGAATTTGCGTGTCGATCATATAAGCAATAATCCACGGCAAAAGAAGATCAGCTAGCGCTCCGATTGATTTGAACGATAAACTGACCGTTAATTTTCGCCAATATGGTTTGATTATTAGCATGATATAACGCATCGATGCACACCTTCTAACACGTACAATGATAACATAATTTTTTAAATAAATTGACATTTAAAAAAAGAAAACTGATAGATGATATCAGCTTTCTATACAGTATGGATACGAATACCATTTGATAGTTTCAAGTCGAAATGTTCAACTTGTGCGATGATCGGTTCATTCACCTCAAACGCAATGATTTTCCCCTTGCTGTAGTCTTGTTTAAAGCGAATATCCCCTTTCAATTGATCTGTCTCAATGATAGCAATTAATCCTGAATCAGTGCCAACACCATCAAAAATACCATCTCCACCTTCACTTCTAAATACATAAATCACCACACCTTGAAACTTGAAACGATGAAATTTGTTCATGTTTTTGTAAAACTGCTTGATTAATTTCTGGATTAAATGGTCTCCTTCTTTGTTTTTCATAATCACATAGCCTGGATCACAAATAATGTAATGTCCTTTTGTTAAACGATATTCATCCATATGAACGATGACTCCTTCCATATACCGCTAATAGCGGTTTGAGCGTTACTCGTCTCCGGTTCCAGCAGTTCACCAATCGTCAAGTTTTCCCAAATTAGATGCACATATTCGGGATGGTCGATGAATGGATTGCGGTTGGCTTGCGTTTGATAAATGATATTATTTCTTTCAATTTCAAATGCCGAAACAGGATCTTCTCTATGCCAATCAAGTAGCAATGATAACTTACCCATGTACGTTCCTGTCGTTAAATAAGATTCATTCGAATCGACATCCAATAAATCCATATCATCCGTTAATGTCAGGAAATCATACATCGTTGCCATATAGAATAAGATTCTTGCTACATCCCCTCGATGGTCATCACCAGGATAATATCCACCATCATCCGTTGTCGTTGCTTCGCCACTACCATCGCTATAGAATCGATTAAGCCTTGATGAGTTAGTCGCTGGTGTAATTGACCGCAGATTATGAGCATCACTTGCCTGGTTGATGTCACTATTATCCACAGGATCAGTACCTAATCGCGAATTTGGCCAAACATGTTCTCTCGACCAGCTCACGCCAGCATCCCATGAAGCATCCACTAAATCACCATTATATATATTCCATAATTTAGTATCATCGGTTTGATCCTTGTCAGATGCTTCTAATAAATATCGTACATCACCATAATTGATACCGACAAAACCATTGGTAATGATCACATGTAGTTGTGATTTAAGCTGTGCACCCGCAAGGTCATTGGCCTGATAATAATAAGTTCCTAAATCTGCTTCATGATAATAGTAATTACCCGTTTCAGGGTTTTGTTCTGCACTGTCTAGATGTGTGATATCTCCAGTACTGTTATAAATATATATAAACATAGCAACCAGCAGGATGACAAGTGCGCCAATGATTTTTGTTGTGGTCGTATTTTTATATTTTTCAATCTTTTTTTGGACTTTCGATTTCGCCATATTAAAACCCTCTTTCAACGGATGTCATCATGTGGTTTCAATGCTGTTTTAAATTGACATTTTCTCAACAATCATTTATAATTGTTATTGCGCATTCGCCTCTATAGTTTAATGGTAAAACGCAGCCATGGTAAGGCTGAATTGTAAGTTCGATTCTCACTAGAGGCACCAGTCAAAAGTAATCATGTCTAGTTTGCACTAGACATTTTTTCTTTTTCCGGTGGCATTTCGCATACATAAACTTGAAACGGTAGTTTTTCATGTTGTTTGATTAAATCATCGTATGGATCAGAAATTGGCTCAAAAAGCCATGCTTGACCGATATAAATATTTTTTTTATCAGCCAAAAAATCATCATGATATGTGATATGCATAACATGTTCAGCCCTTTTAAGCATATAGTTTTTTAATGCCATAGGTACATGCTTTCCAGCATGGTGTTTTGCCTGATTAACAAGGTGATAAGCCTTTTCGACAAGTCCTCGGCAATAATAGTATTCAGCCAATTCATACACAAGCGTTAACCCTTCAACTGATTTGGTAAACTGGTTGATTGGCAGTTTAGATAATTTTGCATCGATATCCGCGGATATGGGTTGTTGAAGATGAATGACACCTTCTAGGTATGCCATGATTGTGACAATGATAAATATGTCATGCTTGAATCTAGGTACATCAGTCAATAATTGACAGGCTTTCTCATAGAAATATTTATTTTCGCGATCAACCGAAAGTGAAAATGATTGATACTGGTATATTTCAGTGAATTGAAAAAACGGGTCTTCTTTCATCTTTCGATAGGCCACTAAGTCGCCATAAATATTTTTTGTGTTTAATTTGAATGTATAGATATAAATGCTGCTCAATATGACAGTATAAATCATTGATATTGTTAATAAACCGAAGCCAAAAGAACCCGACCCAAAAAGCCAAACGATAAAGAAAACCAAAATCATCAAACCCATCACTGAAATCGTAACGATTGGTGCTGTCATGAGTGATTTAGAAAATGCGGTGCTGACATACTTCATATCTTTATCGTTTTTTACCTGTGGTAAATCTGGAACGACCAATCCGCCAAACAATATCCATAACTTGGGTCTTATCGTAAAATGCCAACCCTTTTCATCTTTATAAAAAACAAAAATGGTTAAGTACAATGCGCGAATGTGAATCCCTTGTACTTTGAACGCTATGATATGCCCAAACTCGTGTAATGTGAGTGTCATATAGAACACGAAAATCGCCCCTATAAAATAAAGCCAAATTGGTACGTCTCTAAAGCCATCAATCAAACGTGCCCATAGCCCTATATAAACCAAATATGTAAAAACAAAACCGATGATGAAACAGCTAACAATGTAAATCAACCATGCGTATTTTTTCATGTCATCACTCCATTTTTATTATAGCATAGGTCATTAGATTTTAAATACAAGCTAGACTGTTAAACACAGGAATTATCAAGCGACAAATGCTTGACAAGATAGTAATTATTTGCTATCATAATAAGGCAAGTGAAGCGTGGGCGTCGTATAATGGTTATTATATATGCTTGCCATGCATAAGATGGGGGTCCGATTCCCCTCGCCCGCTCCATATCAGAATGAAATGACTCCAAAAAGTTGGAGAGAAGGTATCACAATGATACCTAATCTTAAACGAAGGAGTCTTTTTTGTATGGGATTAACATTTGAAGATAGCTTAAAGATGTATCAAGATTATGTGTTAAGCGGAGAATCACTTTCGCACATTTCTGAAGAGAACGGCAACTATGATATTAGCAATTTAAAATACTTAATCAACCGCTACAAGAAGTTTGGATCAGAGATATTTTTGAATCGTGAAAAAATCGTGTATGACAAGGATACAAAACTTTTAGCGATATCAAGAGTACTAGAGAATAAGGAAGCTTTAGGAGCAGTCTCACTAGATTTAGAGTTACCAGATCCAACCATTTTAGGTAGCTGGATTAAGGTGTATAAAGCTAAAGGCGAATCAAGCGTACAAGATACGTATCCAAGGAAGAATGATGTCCTAAAAGATGAAAGAGCAAGACTTATCGTTGATAAAAAGTTAGCTGAAGAAAACGAAAAAAGTCGATAAATATTCTTTGTGAAAAGCCGGATCCATATATAGTTGATTATACGAAGTTGTTGATAATGAACTAGAGATATCATTTACTACAATATCAGGTGTTTTAGATTTTAAAAGTGCAGTATACGATTACACTGACGGGATTTTGTATATTGGCGCAAGGTGGGGAGTTAAAATACTAGAAAGTCCTAAGGGATTAGGAACTATAACGGTAACTGTTGATGATAATATTGAGAAGATTATATTAAAAGGATCAGGAAGCGAAAGAGAACTTGGATTTCCAGAATAAATTGAATCGGTATGATTTTAAACTGTGGGTAATGATGTCATATGTATAGAATTAGTAGAGCAATCTCCTCAAAATTCATACTATTTTCTTTCTACAAAAAGCAACTCCATCCGAAATAGAGTAAAACTCCGTATGACAAGACATGATGATGATACAAAAGTGAAGAAAATCTTTCACTTTTTTTCTTTTTATACATACATATTCATCATAAAACTAGATAGAACTTAAAAATTGGATAATTGCTATGTTATCACTACAGAAAATCAAAAAAAATTCATACCCGATGATGGGAAAATATGATTTTTCATGAAAAAAATAAAGACGATTTATCTTTATTTTTTAGTCAAGCGCTTGTATTGATCATAATATGAATGAATATCTGATTCATCGAAAGGTGCTTCTCTATTTTTGATGCGATTCAACAAAATTTGAAACTGGTCTTCAATAATTTTTTTGATATCATCTGGATAATCCATCTTATTCATATGGATTTTATATTCTTTTTCATCTAGTATCATATAGGTATGGTTAGGAAATACTTTAATATCCAAATCATAATCGATATATTTGATTGCTTCTTCATCGTATAGATAGGGCGATGCTAAATTGCAATAGAAATGAATACCATCTTTTTTAATCATACCGATGATGTTAAACCAGAAATCAGAGTAGAAATAGCATATTGCTGGTTCCTTTGTATACCAACTTCGACCATCAAACTCAATAACCCTTGTTTTCTGGTGTCCTGTAACCAAGACATGTTGATCCACATATAAAATTACTGTTTTTTTCCAGATTCTATGTAGCATATGA
>WOZH01000025.1 GCA_011620375.1 Acholeplasmataceae bacterium | reverse complement strand
TAGTAATACTAATCAGTAAATTTTAAGGTGGCATTATATACATGAAAAAGAAGCATCGAACAAGAAAAATCGTTATTTCAACGACATTTTTAATCATCAATATCCTTGTTGTAGTGCTCATTGCACGCTATTTTTTTGCTGATGCAACAAGCACTGAATTTAGCACCGTATTCATGAGTTGGATGGATCACTGGTATTTTGTATTGATGGCTTTATTATGCCCGATCATCGCAATTTTTGTAGAAGCACTGAAATTTTACGTGATGATTGGTAAAAAACTGAAGAAACATCGTTTAAGCGTATCGATTAAAACAGCAATTTTTGGTAAATATTATGATAACGTGACACCACTCGGTTCGGGAGGACAACCTTTCCAAATTATGTATCTATACAAGTATGGCATTTCTGGACCTGACTCGAGTTTACTGCCGGTAACATCCTTCATCATGAATCAATTTGCATTCATTACTCTTGCACTTGTAGCGTTTATAACAGGTGGTTATTTGGTCACTTCCACCGCATTGAAAATTTCTGCCTATATCGGATCTATTTTCATGATTGCCATGCCACTTATCGTCTTGTTTTTCACGGTCTTTCCAGTCATCAGTAGGAAATTAAGTGTTGGCATTTTAAAAATGCTTCACAAGATTAAAATGATTAAAAGTGTCGATCAACGCATCCAAAAGATTGATTATTTCATTGTACGCTTTAAAACCAGTTTTCAGTTGATGAGTCAATCTAAACGCATTATGATAACGTCTTTTTTATTGTCACTTGTTTATCAAATAGCGATGTATTCAATTCCCTTTTTTGTCATATTATCACTCGGTATACCGGTCAATTATTTTGAAATACTTGCGCTTTGTGTATTCCTTTATGCAGCAGTTGCTTACATTCCGACACCAGGTAATTCTGGGGGCATGGAGATTTCTTTTGCCATCCTGTTTTCAATGTTAGTCTATTATGAAGTTTTCTGGTCAATGTTGTTATGGCGCTTTGCGAGTTATTTCTTGATTTTGATCATCGGACTTGTGGCACTCTTGGTCGATTTTATCCATCAACGTAGACATCCTTTTGAGATTCCTGAAAAAGAAAGACATCGTGTGGTTTACCCCTTAGCGACATTGGAGAATACCAAAAATTTGATATTTCCAAACATAGAAAAAGGCGAATTATAAAAATCGCCTTTTTGCTTTAGTCAATCTGTTTTATCCAACTGCGTCTTACTTTATGCTGAACGTATTCGAAATCTTTCCATGGATTCTGAATTGCTGTGTTATTTTCGAGTTCAGGTCCGGTTTCAGCATATTTAACACCATGTTTAATACCTACTTTGATGCCGTCTTCCATGAACAATGCTATCATACCATGATTTTGATTTCTGGGATCGATGGCAATAAAATAGAAATCGATGACATCGTGATGCTTTAGAGCGTGCAGTAATCTAAAGATGCCAAAGGGGAATAACTTACCGTTATTTTTTTTATTGGCTTTAGCTAAACTGGGCATAATCACACCAAAACCGACGACTTTATCTTCTTTATCGAGTACGAACCATAAGTAATCGAGTTGCACGAGTGCCACCACTTGATCGATATAATAATCCATCACTTTGTTTGTGATTGGGAAAAATCCATAGAGATCCATGAACGCTTCGTTATATGTGTCAAATGCATCATAAACATACTTGAATATGTCTTTTTTGGTTTTGCATTTTACAAGTTTATAGCCATAACGTTCTCGCGCGATTTTTGCTCCTCTAGCGATTTTGTCAGGAACTGTCGTCGGCCAAGTAATTTTCTTTTCTACCCAATCAGCATCTTTTATGAATCCCAATGATTCCATGTGTTTCATATAATAAGGATGATTGTATATGGTAATAAACATGCTGAGTTCATCAAATCCTCTAATCAACATGCCCTGACGATCGAGATCGGTAAAACCAATAGGTCCAATGATTTCATCCATGCCTTGTGATTTACCCCAAGACTCAACTTTTTCGATTAATCGTTTGGATACTTCGAGATCATCAATCATATCCAATCTAGTAAAGCGTACGGTATGTCTATGGTTTGCTTCATTCCAAGCATGATTAATAATACCTGCAATGCGACCGACAATTTTTCCATCTTGATAAGCAAGATATCGCATACTATCACAATACTCATGAGCGGGATTCTTTTTAGGATTAAAGACATTTCTCTCATCCATAGAAAGTGCTGGGACAAAAGGTTTTACACCCTTATAAAGGTGATTGGGAAACTCTGTAAAACGCCATGCATCAAGCTTAGACGTGACTTCTTTAATGGTTAACATATGATATTCCTCCGAATATTACTATTGTATATCAATTTTGTGAAAATGGCAATCTTTAGTTAAATCTCTTTATAATCGTCATTAATATGCTATAATAGAAAAAGCGAAAAGTCTCAAGGAGGAATAAACAAATGAAAGTAGAAAAAACAGCAACAAACCGCGTGAAATTCACTTTTACCATCACACCAGAAGAATTTGAACACGGACTAGGTCATGCATTTGAACACAAACAACCTGATGTGGAAGTTAAAGGATTTAGAAAAGGACATGTTCCAAGAAATGTTTATGAGTCAAAATTTGGCATTGAATCGCTTTATCCTGATGCGTTAGAACATGTCGTTCAACATAAGTATCAAGAAGCTCAGAATCATCCCGATTATGAACTTGTCGGTCAACCAGCGGTTGATTATGATGCAGAAAAAATATCAACTGTAGAAAGTTTTGATGTCATTTTAGAATCAGATATTAAGCCTGATGTGAAACTTGGTGCCTATAAAGATATCGAAATCAAAACGACTGAAGTGGCAGTTAAAGATGAAGAAGTTCAAGAAGCATTGGATGCTTTGCTTTCCAAAAATGGCGAACTTGAAGTGAAAGACGGCTCAATCGAGGCTATGGATACAGCTATATTTGATTTTGAAGGTTCGGTCGATGGTGTGCCTTTTGAAGGTGGTCAAGCTGAAAATTATCAATTACAAATTGGTTCTGGACAATTTATACCAGGCTTTGAAGATCAAATGTTAGGTATGAAAGCTGGTGATGAAAAGGATGTTAATGTCACATTTCCAGCAGAATATCAAGCGAAAGAACTCGCCGGAAAAGCGGCAGTTTTTAAAGTCAAAGTACATGAAGTTAAAATTTCAAAAAAAGCTGAAATGACCGATGAATGGGTGAAAAGTCTTAACCGCGAAAATGTTGAAACAGTCGAACAATTAAAAGATTCAATTCGCAAAGAATTGATTGAGCAAAAAGAAAAACAAGCTGATCAAGCTTTCACGGATGAATTATTTGATAAGGTCATTGAAAATGCGACTTTTGAAGTTCCTCAATCGATGATTGAAGATGAATTCAACCAGCAAGTGGAACAGTTTAAACGTCAAGCTGAACAATATAATATGGACTATGAGATGATGCTTCAAATGTATGGGTTTACCAAAGATATGTTTGAATCACAAGCAAAAATAGAATCTGAAAAGCGTGTCAAATTGACATTGGTGCTAGAAGCAATAGCGAAAGCAGAAGAGTTAAAAGCAACTGAAACTGAACTACAGGAAAAAATCGATGGTTTTGCAAAACAGTACAATCTAAAACCAGAGCAAGTTACGCAATATCTACCTGCATTCCTCATCGAAAAAGATATTGTTGTCGACAAGGCTTATACGCTTGTTAAGGAAGCTGCAAAGCGTAATTAATAAAAAAAATTGGCACTCGTGCTTTATGATTGCAAATCTAAATATTTCATGCTATACTGTTTTCGTAAAAACGTGATCATAAAAGAGGTGAAACGATGGAACTAGCAAAAAGTTTACCGGCAATCGTCGTACGCGGCGTAACGCCCATCCCAAATAATGATATAAGAATTGAAATCGGTCGTAAAATCAGTCTAAAAGCACTTGAAGAGGCTGAACGCAATTTTGGCTCATATGCGATTGTAATCATACAAAAAAATCCAATGATTGAAAAGCCAACCGCAGAAGACATTGAATCTTTTGGTGCGCTTGTTAAAGTTCATATGAAAATTAAGATGCCTAATGGCTCTTATAAGTCGAAATTGCAAGTCATCAGTCGTGTTTTAGTAAAGGATTATTTTGTCACAGAACCCTATTTTGTCGTCGAATATGAAGAAGTCGAAACAGAACATGGCAATATTGAAGAGGAGTCAACTCTCATCAAGATGGTTGTAGAAGAAGTAGCAAATAACGCTTCGACAATTCTACTGCCCAATAGTAATCCACTAGACAAGATTAAACAGGGCATACCTTCAGAGCAGGTTGCTGATTTAATCGCTAACAGTCTGAAGATTGCTGAAAACGATAAGATGAAATATCTTGTTGAATTAAATTTAAACAAACGCTTAAAGATGTTGCTTGAAGACATCAGCAAATTAAAGATGATTTTAGATCTCGAACAAAAAATTAATGATGAGATCAAACAATCCATCGATGAGAATCAAAAAGAGTATTATTTACGCGAAAAAATGCGCGCAATTCAAAATGAATTAGGCGATAAAGCCAAAAAAGAAAATGAAATTGATGAACTTAGGGAAAAGATCCTCAATGCTAAAATGCCCAAGTCGATTGAAGAAAAAGCTTTGCAAGAACTATCTAAATATCAATCTACACCTTCTGTCATGGCCGAATCATCGATCATTAGAAGTTATCTTGATTTATTGATTGAACTACCATGGAAAAAAGCATCTCGCGATAATTATGATCTAAATAAAGTTCAAAAGAAACTTGATCAAAATCATTATGGTCTGGATAAGGTGAAAGAACGCATCATTGAATATTTAGCTGTGAAGATCATGACGAAAAGGAATCCACAAACGATTTTATGTCTTTCTGGTCCTCCTGGGGTTGGTAAAACATCACTTGCCATATCGATTGCCGAAGCACTTAACCGTAAGTTTGTCAAACAATCGCTTGGCGGTGTCAGAGATGAATCTGAGATTCGTGGACATAGAAGAACGTATATTGGTGCGATGCCAGGGCGTATCATCAAAGGTATGAAAGATGCAAAAACGATTAATCCTGTATTTTTGCTAGATGAGATTGACAAGATGTCATCTGATTATAAAGGAGATCCGGCTTCTGCGATGTTAGAAGTCTTAGATCCTGATCAAAACGCTCGTTTTTCTGACCATTATCTTGAGGAACCCTATGATTTGTCGCAAGTCCTTTTCATCACGACAGCTAATTATTTAGAAAATGTACCAGCACCACTTAGAGACCGTATGGAAATCGTCGAATTATCAAGTTATACCGAGCAAGAAAAATTTAAAATTGCACGGTTACATCTGATTAGTAAACAATTAAAAGCTCATGGCTTAAAAGCGGATCAATTCTCTATTACAGATGATGCTATCTACAATATCATTCAGCATTATACGAGAGAAGCCGGTGTGCGTGAACTAAATCGTTTTATAGGTGCCTTGATTAGAAAAGGTATCAAAGAGATTTTGATGAAAAAGATTGACAAGATTGATATTAATTTAGATAATATTAAAGATTATTTAGGTAAACCAAGATTTACGCATAATCTTGCCGATGAAAAAGAACAAATTGGGGTTGCTACAGGGCTTGCGTATACGCAGTTTGGTGGTGATACACTACCGGTCGAAGTCACGTATTACAAAGGCAAAGGTAATCTTGTTTTAACGGGCAAATTGGGTGATGTTATGAAAGAATCGGCAATGACTGCACTTTCATTTGTAAAATCAAATGCTGATAACTTTGGTATCGATCCCGACATTTTCAATCTCAACGACTTTCACGTGCATGTCCCCGAAGGGGCAGTACCAAAAGATGGTCCATCTGCGGGTATCACAATTGCAACTGCGATTATCTCAGCAGCGACTCATCGTTTTGTACACAAAGAAATCGGGATGACGGGTGAAATTACCTTAAGAGGATATGTCTTACCTATTGGTGGACTCAAAGAAAAATCAATTGCTGCTCACCGTTCAGGTCTAAAAACTATCCTTATTCCAAAGGAAAATGAAAAAGATATAGAAGATATTCCAGAAGAAGTTAGAGATGCATTGAAGATTATACCTGTCGAAAGCGTCGAACAAGTCTTTAAATATGCACTAAAATAAGATATAATAAAAGTAGTCGTAAAAGGCTACTTTTTCTTATATCATTTGATTTATCGGAGGGGTCTAATGTTTCATCAAGCAGCATATATCAAAAGCGTCGAATTTGCAAAAGATGCACCGGATGATTTACCACAAATATTGATTTTAGGACGCTCAAACGTTGGTAAGAGTTCATTTATCAATGGCTTAACAAATAGAAAAAATCTGGCTAGGACATCCGCAACACCAGGAAAAACACTCTTGCTTAATTTTTATCAAATTGATATGCGTTTCAATTTGGTAGATGCACCGGGTTATGGTTATACAAAACGTTCAAAAGCATTGAGTGAAAGCTTTTTGAAAATGATAATTAGATTTATCAATGAATCACCATTTTTAAAGGGTATCATTGTATTAATTGATTTTAAAGTGGGACCGACTGCACTTGATATGACATGGATTGACCATGTCAAGCAATCTGGATTACCTGTTGGTATTATCGCTACAAAAGTCGATCAGATTCCCGTGACTAAACGAAAGAAGCAAGCCACTTTGATTCATCAAAAATTAGGTATACCGATCATTGCTATTAGTAACACAAAACGTATCAATATAAATCTAGCAATTCAACTATTTGAAACTATACTGAGTGAGGAGGTTTGATTGAAGTGAAACGTGTCCTTATCCTAACAGATTCCACTGCAGATTTAAGTGTTGATTTAAGGGAAGAAAGACAAATTTATTCATTGCCATTGCTTGTGCAATTTGGAGATGAACATTATCGTGATGGTATTGACTTGACAACGAAAGAATTATATGACATTGTCGATGTTAGAAAAGAATTGCCGAAGACGGCGGCCATCCCACCAGGACAATTTATCGATTTTTTCGAACAATATTTAAACCAAGGATATGAAATTGTATATGTCGGGATTGGATCAACAATCTCGGGAACATTTCAATCTGCCATGATTGCGAAACAAATGATTGAGACTAAAGATGTTTATTTGATTGATTCAAAAAATTTATCATCGGGCATTGGATTGCTCGCTTTGAAAGCCGCCGACTTCAGAGATCAAGGATTATCGGCAATGCAAATTAAAGAAGCACTTGAAAAACTAGTACCATGTGTTAAGTCACAGTTTGCTATTAAAACATTAGACTACTTACATAAGGGTGGTAGAGCCTCGGGAACTGCAAAATTGATTGGCGATGTGCTTGGCATTAAGCCAATCATTCAAGTAAAAGATGGTGTATTGATCGTTTACAAAAAACCAGTTGGTAAGATGACACGTGCCCTCGATATGATGTTGAGTGACTTTTTTAAAGAATTGGATCATGATAATCTTGATCTTGATTATGTGATGGTTACACATAGTTTAGCGGACAAAAACGCCGCTTATATGATTGAAAAGATCAAATCTAAAGTGTTACCAAAGCAATTGCTTGAAAGCCATGCGGGTTGTGTCATTTCTAGTCATTGTGGACCGGGAACCATTGGCATATTATATATGACAAGGAGTGCATCATGATGAAGAAACTATCGATCATATTCACTGCTGTTTTAGGCTTGTTCATGTTATCAGGCTGTACTTTACCAAGTGATTTTTTTACAGTTGATATCACGATAGATTTTGATGAGATGGGTGGCAGCGAAATCAATAATATCGTGGTTGCTAGAGGATCGGTCATCTTACCCGAAGAAGTACCGACAAAAGAAGGTTATGTTTTTGATGGCTGGTACTTAGATGAGAACTATAATTATGAAGCATCGTTTACATCTGGTATTGATGATGATTTAACCTTGTATGCGAAATGGGTCGATGAGAATGATATTTATTCTATCGATGATATTCGTGCCATCATCAATGATTATTTAAGTCAAAACGATTTGACGATTGCTGACCAGACGACAGTTCAGGAAATTGTGACTGATATCATCACGAATGGTGATTATATCGATGAGCAATCAATCCTTGACCTGGTTTTAGCAGAAATAGATGTGATGACGCTTTTTAACACACAAGTGACAAAATTGCTGACCGATGTTTCAAAGTCTGTCGTTTTTGTTGAAGCATATAACGCGTTTTCAACAGCAGCAGCTACTGGATCAGGCGTCATATATAGACATTCAGGAAACGCGTATTATGTTCTGACGAACCACCATGTCATCGATGGATTCAGTAATTTCAAAATAACGGTTTTTGGTCAAAATGGGAATGTTGATATTTCCAACAATTATATTGATTTGTTACATTTCAACATTGCTCATGATATTGCTGTTTTACGATTCACCTCATCTGAACAATTCGATGTTTTGCCTTTTGCTGATATGGCCGACATCCAAGTAGGCGAACTGGTGTTTGCAGTTGGTTCACCACTCGATTTACCTAATACATCGACGATGGGTATCATTTCTGCAATTAATCGTGAAGTCGTCTATTCTGAAGGTGGCAGTAACACCAATACAACGGCAATTCAGCACGATGCCGCAATCAATCCTGGTAATAGTGGGGGTGCGCTTGTCAATATTTATGGCGAACTAGTTGGAATCAACTTCTTGAGTTATGTCGATGAAACTGTGGGGGAAGGTATTGAAGGTTTGCATTTTGCGATTCAAATCGATGTGATCAAAGCATTGTTGCAGTCATGGGGAATTTCACCTTAATTAATAATTTACTTTACTAATTTTCATGTCTCATGTATAATAAGTGCAAAGCAATGATATAGAAAAGTAGTGGATTACCGCGTTCAGAGAGCGACTGGTTGGTGCAAGGTCGACGTAGGAATCACGAATGTCACTATGGAGCTCTGATGATGAATAAAGTAGTCTTCAGCGTTAAATCAGCGTTAATGATCATGAGGGCTAGGAGATTTCCTAGAACTAAGGTGGTACCGCGATATATTCGTCCTTAGATATGCTAAGGACGTTTTTTTTGAGGAAAATATGAAAACAATAGAAACGAGAAGATTGGTTTTAAGAGCATTAAAAATAGAAGATGCAGCGGCTTTTTTTCAGTATGCCAAGAAACCGAATATTGGCCCTATGGCAGGATGGAAACCTCATAAAACCATTGATGATACCATTAAGATTTTAAAGTTGTTTATAGCTGAAGATGAAGTTTGGGCAATCACTATAAAACCAGATGATACCATCGTCGGTACCATCGGCTTGCACGTTAGAAATTTTATCAATGCTGTCGAAGATAGACGTGAAATTGGGTATGTGCTTGATGATATATATTGGGGCCAAGGCTATATGCCTGAAGCCGTTAAGGCTGTCATTGATTATGCGTTCAATGAGGAGAACATCAAAGAACTTGTCTGTGGACATATTGAGCGTAACACGCAATCAAAACGTGTGATTGAAAAATGTTTTTTCACCTATGATCACGACGAATTACGCGATCATTTCGATGGTCAAAAAGTTAATGTTAAAATGTATATGCTTTCAGCAAAAATGTATGAGAAGGAGATCCGCGGTTATGAGTGAACTTGCTAAAAAATATGACGCTAAATCAGTTGAAGAAGGTCGTTATGAAAAATGGTTAAAAAAAGGGTTTTTTAAGTCTGGAGATTTAACTAAAGAGCCGTTCACAATCGTGATTCCTCCTCCCAATATTACAGGTAAACTGCATTTAGGACACGCTTGGGATAATACGATTCAAGACATCATTATTAGAAGGAAAAGAATGCAAGGATATGATACGCTTTACTTGCCAGGAATGGATCATGCGGGAATTGCTACACAAGCAAAAGTCGACGCTAGATTACGTGAGCAAGGGATTTCGAGATATGATATTGGACGTGAAGCGTTCTTAGAACAAGCCTGGGCTTGGAAATCGGAGTATTCTACAACCATTAGAAAGCAATGGGCAGCTTTAGGCAATTCACTTGATTATTCAAAGGAACGATTTACACTAGATGATCAACTAAATGAAGCAGTGAATAAAGTTTTTATAGATCTTTATGCCAAAGGCTTAATCTATCGCGGTAACCGTATCATCAATTGGGATGTGGAAGCAAAAACAGCGCTCTCGAACATTGAAGTTGAACATATAGAAACTGCCGGTAAATTGTATTACTTTAGATATCCCTTTATCGATCAAAAAGGCTATTTGGTTATTGCGACTACACGCCCAGAAACGATGTTTGCAGACCAAGCATTGATGGTTCATCCGGATGATGATCGCTATCGTGATGTTATTGGAAAACACGTCTATATTCCAGGCACAAAAACAAGTATTCCTGTTATCGCTGATGATTATGTTGATATGACATTTGGTACAGGTGTAGTTAAAGTCACACCGGCACATGATGTAAACGACTTTGAAGTGGGTAAGCGTCATCATCTCGAGATGCCTTTATGTATGGATGAGGATGGCAGCATGAATGAACTCGCTTTTCAATATAAAGGCATGGATAGATTTGAATGTCGTCAAAAACTTATTGAAGATCTAGAAGTCATTCAACTTGTTGAAAAGATTGAGGATTACGTTAATAATATCGGTTATAGTGAAAGAACAGGCGTCATTGTTGAGCCAAGATTATCACTTCAATGGTTTGTAAAAATGGAAGATTTAGCAAAGCAAGCATTAGAAAAATCGACTGTGGTATTCTTTCCCGAGCGTTTTTCAAAAATATTTGTCAATTGGATGACTAATATTCAAGATTGGTGCATCTCGAGACAACTATGGTGGGGACATCGTATACCCGCGTGGTATAAAGACGAAGAAGTCAAAGTTCAAGTCGCATCACCTGGTGAAGATTGGCGTCAAGATGAAGATGTACTTGACACATGGTTTTCAAGTGCATTATGGCCATTTTCAACCTTGGGTTGGCCACATGAAACGGCTGACTTTAAACGTTACTATCCCACCAATGTGATGGTAACGGGTTATGATATCATATTTTTTTGGGTTGCTAGAATGATTTTCCAAGCACTTGAGTTTACGAAAAAAGACCCATTTAAAGATGTTTTAATTCATGGCTTGATTAGAGACAGCCAAGGCAGAAAAATGTCTAAATCGCTGGGCAATGGTGTGGATCCTATGGATGTGATCAATCAATATGGTGTGGATGCTTTACGTTATTTCTTGACTACTAATTCAGCGCCTGGTGCAGATTTACGCTACGAAGAAGAAAAAATAGAATCCTCCTGGAATTTCATTAATAAACTTTGGAATGTGACACGCTTCATTCAAATGAATATTGATGATTTAGATGTGACTGCTGATGAGCAATTGAATCTTGTGGATCAATGGATATTAGCGCGCTTAAATCAAGTGATCAAAGAAGCAGATTATAATTATGATAAATATGAATTTGGTGAGGTTTCTAGAGTATTATACACTTTTATTTGGGATGAATTTGCAAGTTGGTATGTTGAGTTTGCTAAGCTAGCTTTAACTGATCAGACGCACAGAAAGACCACACAGTACGTTTTACTAAAGGTTTTACGTACAGTGCTTAAACTATTGCATCCGTTTATTCCATTTGTGACGGATGCCCTATATTTAGAGATTTCAGATGAAGAAACGATTATGATATCTAATTGGCCAATTGCTGATAAGATAGATGAAGCGGCAATAAATGCCTTTATAGAAGTAAAAGACACAATCACAAAAGTAAGAAATCTAAGAGCTGAAAACCATGTATCTCCCACTAAACCTTTGGTCATTCATCTAGTGATGACTAAAAATATGTGCGAATTATATGAAACTCAACGCGTTTATTTTGAAAAGTTCTTGCAATCTGATCAACTATTTGTAGAGGATAAATTGAGTACGCAAGAAGAGACTATTTTACTTGTTGGATCAACGATCAATACATATATTGTTAAATCAGGTATTATCGATCCACGGCAAGAAAAAGATTCGCTTCTCAAACAAAAAGAATATCTAATGAAGGAACTTAAACGAAGTCAATCGTTGCTTGGCAACGAGAAGTTTATGGCAAATGCACCAATCGAAAAAAGACAGGCTGAATTAGATAAATATGAAGACTACAAACGGCAGTTTGATTTGGTGTCCACAAAGTTACAGACTTATGAAAACAAATGAGTATGTCACTTTAACAGATCTGATCGATTGGGTTGAATCTCAGCCCCGATTCAATCCGAAAACAGATCTAAAGCGTATGAAAGAAGCCCTTTTCATGCAGCATATCGATTTATCAAACACTTTTATGATTCATGTGGCAGGCACAAATGGCAAAGGTTCAGTCACCCAATACTTAACACAAATGTTCGTTGAACAGGGATTGCATGTTGGAACTTTTAGTTCCCCCTATATCATACGGTTCAATGAACGACTACAAATCGATGGTAAACCATTAACAGATGATATATTACTCGATTTACTCAGTGAGATTAAGACATTCAATCATCAGTTTGAACAACATTATGGAGAGCGATTATCGTTTTTTGAATTATTAACGCTGGCAGCGTTCATTGTCTTTATGAGAACGTCTCTAGATGTGGTAATCATGGAGGTTGGTATCGGTGGATTGTTGGATGCAACTAACGCGTATGATCATTATGATCTATCACTGATCACCAATATTGGCTTTGATCACATGAAACAACTAGGTAACACACTGGCGTCAATTGCTTTTAATAAACTAGGTATCTTAAGAGAAAAAGGACATCTCATAACGACCGTAGATCAATCACTTCATCCCTATTTCAAAGCATATACTGAAAAGCTTAATGTTGATGCGATGCTGCTCGATCCGATCAGTGATATTGTATCTGATATACCATTGGTTTTCACCTATCATCATGTAACGTATGAATCAGGATTAACCGGAAGTTTTCAAGTTAAAAATGCTATTTTAGCCTTGGAGGCAGCGAAAGCTTCACCGTTTAACCTCACGCTAAAACATATAAAAGATGGGCTTAAACACACATATTTACCGGGTAGATTTCAACACATCCGACCGCATGTTATCGTCGATGGCGCACATAATACGCATGCGATTGAAGCGCTCATAAAAGCATTACAATTGACTTATCCACAGCAGCGATTTCATTTCATTTTCTCTGTGCTTGGCGATAAAGATATCAATCAGATGCTTGCTAAATTAAGCACAGTATCGAATCGTATCGATTTGGTTTCATTTCCGGATCCGCGATTTATATCATTATCGAATTATCAAAGTGATCGCTTTAAATATATTGATGGTGATGTGATTTCATATATCGATAAAGTAACCAAAGAAATAGCAGTTGATGAAATCATAGTGATTACCGGTTCGCTACATTTTGCAGGATTCGTCTTAAAAAATTATAAGTAAAAGGATAAGCACCTCGCTAGTATAAACTAGAGGAGGTGCTATTTTGTATCTAATTAGAGAAATGAATCAAACCGAACGTCCGCGAGAACGATTGTTATCATTTGGTGCTCATGCTTTGTCAAACGAGGAACTGTTAGCCATTTTATTATCAACAGGAACAAAAGATCATTCTGTCTTGGCATTAGCTCATGAGGTATTGACGCGAATTGAAAATTTATCCGATATGAAGCGTTTGACTGTTCAAGAGTTTATGCATATCAAAGGTATTAAAGCGGCTAAGGCAACGACGTTGATTGCAGCGATTGAACTCGGAAGAAGACTGGCCAAACCCACGAATGAAATCAATCCTAAGATTACATCACCATACGATGTTTTTTACATGCTGAGCCCTGATTTAAATCATCTTGATCAAGAGCATTTCATTGTGCTTTACTTAAATGTCAAAAGCGAGTTAATCAAGGAGGAGACCATCTATATTGGAACGTTGAACCAAATGGTCATTCATCCAAGGGACATCTTTAAAAAAGCGATGCAATACACCGCTAGTGCGATGGTATTTGTTCATAATCATCCATCGGGAAATTCGGAGCCATCGAAAGCGGATATACAAACAACTAATCAGATGATGAAAGCGGCTGATATTATGGGCATCGATATTGTTGATCATCTCATTTTGGGTAAAGGTGAATTTTATAGCATCAGACAAAATAAGAAGACCATCCTATAAAAGGATCTTTTTGACGTTTAAAAAGTTAAGTATATAAAAGATATTCGTAGACGCATTATCACGATATCCTTTTGGTGTTCTTTTCATGCGCATAGTGAAAATAGATAATGATGTGATCATTTTATGTTTTGTTTTGTCTTTATAAAAAAAACGACATGGATGATTGATATCATCATAAGCATGATATAATCTTGATAAGGATGTGATTATTGATGAAGCGAAATTCAACAAAACTATTTTGGTATTTGACAGCCATAGGTTTTATCATTCTTTTTATATTGATTTTATTGTCATCTGTTCTCGATGTTGGTGAAAGACTGAGAAATGTGTCTAAATATTTAGAATATGCTTTTTATGGCATAACTGTCTTGCTTGTCTATATCCTCATTTATAGACCCATTCATATCATTATTTTTTCACCCACTTTTTCAATTGAAACAACGCTTGATGAAGACAGTAAACGCAGAAATCATACGGTTTATAAAAAAGTTGCTAAGCGTTTGCTTAATAACAATGAATTACCTGAATTGGAAAAAGATAAACTCATACAAGCGATGAATGAACGCGTCGCATTAAATGAAGCACTCAATCATACATATAACAAAGTAATCAAAAAACAGTTGAATCAAATCATTAGAAGACATGCAAAAACCGTTATGGTATCCACAACGATTTCACAAAATGGAAGATTAGATCTTTTCACGGTTATCGTTGTGAACTTAAAAATGATCAAAGAACTCGTTGTTACATGTGGGTTTAGACCTTCATATCGTAATCTAGCTAAATTGACTATTAATGTCATGACAACCGCATTAATTGCCGAAGGATTAGAGAATATGGATATCAGTGAAGTACTACCGCAATCCACATTGAGCACCATTGGAGAAATCCCGTTGATAAAGCCAGTCATGTCTTCCGTTACTCAGGGCGTATCGAATGCTTTATTGACACTTAGAATTGGGATTGTCACTAGAAAATATTTGTTTACTGAGGCGACAGAAATCACAAAAGAAAAAATTCGAAGAGATGCATTATTGGAAGCAGCAGGTATGTTACCAACCGTTATCGGAGATGCGAT